>CAZUZX010000012.1:0-10530 GCA_964624525.1 uncultured Dehalococcoidia bacterium
GCTCCCCGGTGGATAACCAATAAAGGGGAATTCTGCTACATCCTTAACTGAAGTTCTCTGCTTTTCCTAGGGTGAAGCTAGTTATTAGCTACCGAGGCAAGAACTAAGAATCTCACGCCTTCTCAAAGAGGGGGTAGTTTACCTACTATCTATCCAAATAGTCTCATGATATCGCTTTGACTCCCTTACTAAACTGGAGATATACTATTTATAATAGATTACTTTTCCACCCTTCTAGCCTTGAGGAGTGAAAGTCACCGTGTTATGATGCTCATTGAAGAAGGGAGGATAGACGTGACTATGGAGAGGGAGAAGGCACTCGATTTAGCTGTTGGGCAGATTGAAAAGCAATTTGGCAAAGGCTCGATTATGAGGCTAGGCGAAGCCTCAGCAAAACTGGCAGTAGAGTCCATCCCCACCGGTTCGCTTTCTCTTGACCTAGCTTTAGGGGTAGGTGGTATTCCTCGGGGACGAGTGACGGAGATATTCGGTCCTGAGGCATCAGGCAAATCAACCCTCGCCTTTCACATTATAGCCCAAGCTCAAAAGCAAGGTGGGGTAGCGGCTTACATTGATGTAGAGCATGCCCTTGACCCTAGCTACGCAGCTCGCTGTGGGGTTAAGGTGGAGGATCTCCTCATATCGCAGCCAGATACGGCAGAGCAAGCTCTAGAGATTACTGAAACTTTAGTGCGCAGTGGGGCAGTGGATGTAATCATTATTGACACTGTAGCAGCTTTAGTTCCCAGAGCGGAAATAGAGGGGGACATGGGTGAGACTCAGGTTGGCTTGCAAGCCAGACTGATGTCGCAAGCTCTGAGGAAACTGACTGCGGCTATTAGTAAGTCGCATACGGCAACTATATTTATTAATCAATTGCGGGAAAAGGTAGGGGTTTTCTTTGGTAGCCCGGAGGTGACCCCAGGAGGGAGAGCACTAAAGTTCTATAGCTCGGTGCGAATTGACTTAAGGCGAGTAGACTCGATCAAGCAAGGAGCCGAGGTAATCGGTAATCGAGTCAGGGCTAAAGTGGTGAAAAATAAGGTTGCCCCACCCTTTAGAAGTGCCGAGTTTGACATCATGTTTACCCATGGCATAAGCAAGGAGGGTGACCTCATTGACCTCGGGGTAGCCATGGGGATAATAAAGAAAACTGGTGCCTTTTTCTCCTTTGCCGAGACTCGCCTAGGACAAGGGCGTGAAAACGCTAAAGAATACCTGCGGCAGCATCAAGAGATTGCCCTGGAGATAGAGCATAAAATTAGCTCCAAGGGTACTTCCCCTATTAGTCTTATCCCTACGGAAGGGGAAACAACACCATTGTCTGAATAAGCTTAGCTAGAGGTAGGTAGCTATTGTCCAGTAGAAAACAAGTTTCTCAGTCCTGCCTTGATGCTGCTTTTCGTTATTTAAGCTATCGCCCCCGCAGTGAATTCGAACTGAAGATGCGCTTGCGGCAACGGGGATTTGATGATTCCTCGATAGAAGGTGTGCTCCGCGAGTTAAGAGGGCGGGGGTTAGTGGATGATTTTGCCTTTGCTCAATTTTGGAAGGAGAATCGGGAATCCTTCAGTCCCCGCAGTCGAGCTCTTCTCCATAGAGAGCTGAGGCAGAAAGGAATTACTCCTCATATCATCGCCGAAGTGGTAAAGGGAATTGATGAAGAGACTAGTGCTTATAAAGCGGCCCAGAATAGGGTTAAAAAGTTTGCTTTCTCTGATTATGACAGCTTCCGCCACAGACTCACCGCTTTATTGAGGCGAAGGGGTTTCAACTATGAAGTGAGCCAACATATCCTGAATCGCCTCTGGCAAGAAAGGGAGGCTAGTGGTAAGAATGCCTAAAAGTTCTCGCCGTGCTGCCACAAAAGGTGCTCCATATGGTAAAAGGAGGAAAAGTAGGAGGAAATACCAAGTAGCTCGTCACCCTGCTCCTCCTACCGCTAAACGAGTATTACCTCCTAAGGGTGTTTCAACTGCTCCGGTTTCTCCTGCCCCTGGCATTCAGCTTGCCCCACTGCCCTATATACTCAGCGACTTAAAGAGGATCGGGATAATAGCCGGGATATTGCTCCTTCTTCTCATAATTCTTTCTCTAGTACTCTAGATTAGGAAACAATCTTATGTGTCTTGCCATTCCGGTACGGGTGAAATCAATACAAGGGCACGAAGCAGAGATAGAGATAGCTGGGGTAAGCCGCCACATTAGTATCTGGCTTACCCCGGAGGTTAAGGTAGGCGATTATGTCCTCTTGCATACCGGCTACGCCATTAATGTCATTGATGAGAAGGAGGCAAAGGAGACCCTTAAGTTACTAGAAGAGCTAGCTCAAGTCGATTAACCGTGGGGGGTCACCCCCCCACTATGGGTACTTAAAGAGTGAAGTTTATTGACGAATATCGTAATGCTGAGCTAGGCAGGAAACTAGCGGAGAGCATCCACTATCGGTCAACAAAGGCAGTGCGGTTAATGGAGTTCTGTGGGGGGCATACCCATGCCATTCTTAAGTATGGTATTCGCCAGTTACTTCCTTCAACTGTCGAAATGCTCTCCGGTCCTGGCTGCCCAGTATGTGTTACAACTAATGCTGATTTAGATAAAGCTATTGCCCTATCCCAGGTGCCAGGAGTCATCCTTACCACTTTCGGCGACATGCTTAAGGTCCCGGGAAGTTATTCTAGCTTGCAGAAAGCAAAAGCAGAGGGAGCTGATGTAAGGATTGTCTATTCTACTATGGATGCCCTTCGGATTGCTGAGGAAAATCCCAGAAGCTCAGTAATCTTTCTCGGTATAGGTTTCGAAACTACCGCACCAACTATTGCTGCCTCTGTACTAGAGTCAGAGCGAAAGGGGATAGATAACTATTATATCCTCTCCCTGCATAAACTATGCCCACCAGTAATGAAGGCACTCCTCGACTCGGGTGAGGTAAAATTAGATGGCGTTGTCTGCCCCGGGCACGTGAGTGCCATTATAGGTTCGCAACCCTATGAGTTTCTTGCCGGAGAATATAGCATTGCCTGTGTTATCTCCGGCTTCGAGCCCTTAGATATTCTCTTGGCTATAGATATGCTGGTAACTCAGCTGGAAAAAGGTAAGCCCAAGGTGGAAATTGCTTACCGCCGTGGGGTGAAGCCCGAGGGAAACCGAAGAGCATTGGAGTTAATGGCAAGGGTATTTGAAGTCTGCCCGGCTACTTGGCGAGGCATAGGGGTGGTTCCCTCAAGCGGACTAAGATTGAATAAGGAATATGAGCGCTTTGATGCTGAACGAGCCTTTGCCGTTGACCCTGGACCTCCTTTAGAGCCAAAAGGGTGCATCTGCGGTGATATTTTGCGCGGGGTGAAGATGCCCACTGATTGTAAGCTCTTCCGCCAAGCTTGTACCCCGGAACATCCAGTAGGACCCTGCATGGTTTCCTCTGAGGGAAGCTGTGCTGCTTACTATCAATATCAAGGTTCAGAGTAGGGTAAATAGAGATGGCTGTGGATGACAGTATTCTGCTCGCTCATGGGAGTGGGGGAAAGCTCAGCCATGATTTAATAAAGAAAGATTTTCTCCCCCTGTTGGGCAATCCTTTATTAAACAAGCTGGACGATGCCGCGGTCTTCGAACTTAAGGGTCGGGTGGCTTTTACCACCGATAGCTATGTGGTTAGCCCCATCTTCTTTCCCGGTGGAGATATAGGTAAGCTAGCAGTATGTGGCACAGTGAACGACTTGGCGATGTGCGGTGCCCAGCCGCTTTATTTGAGTGTATCACTAGTTATAGAGGAAGGGTTCTCCCTTAGTGAGTTGAGAAAGGTGGTCACTTCTATTTGGGAGACAGCCAAGAAAGCAGGAGTGCAGGTGGTTACTGGTGATACCAAGGTAGTGAATCGGGGTAGTGCTGATAAGCTGTTCATTAATACCAGTGGAGTGGGTGTTATATCCTCAGGTGTAGATATCTCTGGGTCCAATGCCAAACCTGGAGATAGGATTATCCTCAGTGGCACTATTGGTGACCATGGTATAGCAGTAATGAGCCAGCGGGAAGGATTAAAGTTTCAAGTTCCCATAGAAAGTGATTGCGCCCCTTTAAATAGGTTGGTTGCTGATATGTTAGAGGCTTCTACACAGATTCATTGCTTGCGCGACCCTACCAGGGGGGGGCTAGCTACCACGCTAAACGAGTTCGCCACCCAGTCAAAAGTAGGTATTAGAATAGAAGAGGAGAAGATACCGATTAAAGAGGCAGTGCGCGCTGCTTGCGAACTTCTCGGATTTGATCCCCTTCATGTAGCTAATGAGGGGAAACTAGTTGCCGTGGTGGCTGTGACAGAGGTTGAAAAAATCCTCATCCGAATGCAACAGAACCCGCTCGGAAAGGATGCGGCTATCATCGGCGAAGTAGTGGAACAATACCCGGGACGAGTAATAATGAAAACTAGCTTAGGAGCTTCTCGTATTGTGGATATGCTTGTTGGTGATCTATTACCCCGGATATGTTAGGACAAGAGTTGTGGGCTTTGCCTTAGCAGAGCCAAATATTATAAAATAGAAAGGAGTTCATGCTAAAATCAAGGACTGAAGAATACCCAGTTATTTGGCTTCAAGCTGCAACCTGTACCGGTTGCTCTGTCTCCATCCTCAACTCAGTTAGCCCCAATATTAAGAATCTGCTCATCGACGAAGTTATCCCTGGGAAACACATTAATCTAAAATATCACGCTACCATTATGGCAGGACAGGGAGAGGCTGTAGTTGAGAAGCTGGAAGAGGCTGCTGAGAGTAAAAAGGGAAGCTATATCCTGGTAGTGGAGGGAGCTATCCCTACCGCAGAGGGGGGTGCTTATGGCACCTCAGGTGAGAGGGATGGAAAGCCGGTATCAATGGTGCATTGGGTAGAGGCTCTCTCCAAGAATGCCTTAGCAGTTATTGCCTTGGGAACCTGTGCCGCCTTCGGAGGAATTGCGGCTGGAACCCCTAATCCCAGTGGGTGTATAGGTGTAGGACAGCTATTCAAGCAGCACAGCATCAGCGTACCGTTGATAAATATCCCCGGCTGCCCGCCTCACCCTGACTGGTTCGTTGGGACTGTAGCTAGCATTCTTCTTCAAGGTTTGCCTAAACCAGAAGACTTGGATGAGTATAAAAGACCCAAAGCCTTCTACGGCAAGCTGATTCATGAGAACTGCCCCCGCCGTGCCTATTTTGAGGAGGGCAAATTTGCTAAAAAGTTTGGTGAGCCTGGCTGCCTCAATGAGCTGGGCTGTAAGGGACCGGTTACCTCTGCTGATTGCCCCCTTAGGTTGTGGAATCACGGCGTGAACTGGTGTATCGGCGCTGGTTCACCTTGTATTGGCTGTTGTGAGCCAGGTTTTCCGGACTTGGTTTCACCTTTCTATCAGAAACTGACTGAAGTTGCCTTGCCAAGCATTGGGAAGAGAAAGTAAAAGGGAGGGTTAACTATTGGGTAAGATTATTATTGACCCGGTAACGCGGATTGAAGGTCATCTTAAGATTGAAGCAGTGGTGGAGAAGGGAGAGATAAAGGATGCCAGGAGCTCAGGCATGCTCTTTCGCGGTATCGAGATTATTTTGCACGGAAGGGACCCTCGTGACGCCCAACGATATACGCAGCGAATTTGTGGGGTATGCCCTACCAGTCACTCCACAGCAGCGACCCTAAATTTGGATAGCGCTTTCGGGATTGCCGATAAGATTCCGGACAACGGTAGGATTATACGTAATCTGATTCTTGGCGCAGCCCACATTGCCGATCACATTCTCCACTTCTATCACCTCGCTGCGCTTGATTATGTGGATGTAACTAAGGTAGCCAGATATAGAGGTAGTGACCCTGTTCTAAACTCGATTAAAAGCTTTGCCCAGCGAGGTGAACTAGCCCCCTTTGTTCCCCGCTACGAGGGCGATTACCGTCTTTCAGACAAGGCTAACCTTGAAGCTTTAGCTCATTATGTTCAAGCTCTAGAAATGAGGCGTAAAGGGCAGGAGATGCTTTCTATTTTCGGTGGTAAGATGCCCCACGATATGGCAATTATCCCCGGAGGAGTTACTGCGGGTCCTACCATAGATAAAATTGCCTCTTTTCTCTGGCGACTGAATGAGCTGAGGGACTTTATTGACAATGTCTACATCCCTGACGTGTTAATGATAGCCGAAGCTTACAGCGATTATTTCAAAATTGGTACTGGCTGCGGCAAACTGCTTTCCTATGGTATCTATGACCTGGATGGCAAAGAGGCTGATCTTACCCAGAGGAAAAGGCTATTTAAGCAAGGAACAACCTCTATCAGCCTCAAGCCAGCTGAACTAGACACGAGCAAGATTACTGAGCAGGTAAAGCATTCTTGGTATGACGATTCCACCTCGGGGAAGCACCCTACCCATGGGGAAACCAAGCCAAACCTAAAGAAAGAAGCAGCCTACTCCTGGGTAAAATCGCCTCGTTATGATGGTGAGGTATATGAAGTCGGTCCTCTGGCTCGGGTAATGGTGAATTATGCCAGCAACGACCCGGTAATAAAACCCTTAGTGGACGCTACCTTATCCCGCTTTAAAGCTTCTCCAAAGGCGATGTTCTCTGTGCTGGGACGCCACGCTGCTCGTGCTCTGTATACCAAGGTGATAGCCGACTCCATGCCAGCTTGGCTGTTGCAGCTCAAGCCTGATGAGCCAGCTTACATTGACTACACTATCCCTGAGGAAGCCACAGGTATGGGGCTTGTAGACGGAGCTAGAGGAGCTTTGGGACACTGGGTAGAAATAAAGAATAGGAGGATTGCTAATTATCAGTGTGTTGTTCCTTCCACCTGGAACTTCTCTCCCAGAGATGATAAGGAGCAACCTGGTCCAATAGAACAAGCCCTTCTTGGTACTAAGGTGAAAGACGAAAGCAATCCCTTTGAAGTAGTGCGTATCATTCGCTCATTTGACCCCTGCCTTGCTTGTGCCATTCACTTAATTACCCCTGGAGGAGGAACTATTGGCGAATTTAGAGTCTCGTAATAAGCAACCAAAAGTCGCTATAGTGGGTGTAGGGAATCTACTGTTAAAAGATGAAGGAATCGGGGTTCACGTGGCTCAAGCTTTGCAGAAGTTAGACCTTGGTGAGACAGCTAATTTGGAGATAATAGATGGCGGGACATCTCCCGACGTCTTTTTGTCGCTTCAAGGAGTGGACAAGCTGATTATAATCGATGCCGCCAAAGGGGATGGCGAGCCAGGTGCGATTTATCGCTTCCGTCCCGAAGATCTAGATCAAGTGATCAGAGGCATAAACTCAGTGCATCAGGTGAGCTTCCCTCACTCGCTAAAGATAATGGACTACTTAGGGCTTAAGCCTAAGAATATTGTCATCTTCGGGATTGAGCCCAAGGAGATAACCTGGGGGTTGGAGCCCTCAGCTGAGTTGAGCGAGAAAATCCCCGAGATTGTGAAATTGGTATTGGAGGAAGTGAGAGAATGTTAGTTTCGGAGCTAAAACCTTGGCAAGAAATTCTAGGTTATCTAGAGGGTGAGAGCAAAGTCTTTCTCCTCGGCTGCAAAGGTTGTGCTGAAGCCTGCCAAACAGGAGGAGAGGCACAAGTTCTAGAAATGAAGCAAAAATTAGAGCGGGAGGGTAAGGCAATTACTGGCTATAGTGTTATCGACTTCCTCTGCGACAGGGCTCTGGTAAAAATGCGCCTTAAAGCTCATGAGGAAGAAATTATGGCTGCTGACTCACTCCTGGTAATGACCTGTGGGATTGGGGTGCAGGCAACTTCAGCAGTAGTGGATAAGGCAACCCATCCCGCCTGCAACACTATAAATCTTGGGGGTGCCCGGGGGGAATGGCGAGGAAGTGAGCGCTGCCGTGAGTGTGGTGATTGCCTTTTAGATATGACTGGAGGAATATGCCCCCTCACTGCCTGCAGCAAAGGATTACTCAATGGCCCTTGCGGTGGAGCTAAAAATGGTAAATGCGAGGTGGAGCCCCAAGTTAGGGATTGTGGCTGGCATCTAATTTATGAGAGGTTAAATAGGCTTGGTCGCCTAGATAGAATGAAAGCCCCCGCTACCTTTAAGGATTATAGAAGGATGGAACCCCCGGTGCACCTGCGCTCTACTATAATGTGGGCACTGGAACAGGAGGAGAAGGAGGCTGCGGTAAGATGATTCTCAAAGAGAAACTCGCCAGCGGCAAGTTTGTCGTAACCACCGAGATTGGACCACCTAAGGGAGTGGATATACAAGAAATGCGAGAAAGCGCTGAGCTACTGCGGGGGAAGGTGGATGCAGCGAATATCACTGACCAGCAGAGCTCAGTGATGAGATTGGGCTCCTTAGCCGGTTGCTCCCTCCTTAAGGGATGGGGGATAGAGCCTGTCTTCCAAATGACCTGCCGTGATCGCAATCGTATAGCCCTCCAGTCTGACCTTCTTAATGCCTACGTTTTCGGGATTGAGAATGTTCTTTGCCTTACCGGTGACCACGTTTTCTTAGGAGACCACCCCGAGGCTAAACCAGTGTTTGACCTCGATTCCATTTCGTTGCTGCGAGCAGCTAAGACACTAGAGCAAGGGCAAGACCTGGCTAAGAAGGAACTAAAAGGTGCCCCACGCTTCTTCCTAGGGGCTTCAGTTACCCCCGGGGCTGATCCTCTAGAGCCCCAGATTATTAAGATGGAGAAGAAGATTAAAGCCGGAGCACAGTTTTTCCAGACTCAAGCCGTCTATGAGTCTAAGAGATTTGAGCAGTTTATGCAGGCAGTGAAGCCCTTTAATGTCCCCGTATTAGTGGGGATTGTGCTTTTGCGCTCAGCAGCTATGGCACGCTTTATGAACAAGAATGTAGCCGGAATATTTGTTCCTGAAAGCCTGATCGAGGAATTGGAGAAGGCAGAAAGTAAGGCAAAGAAGAGCGTAGAGATAGCAGCTCGCCTGATTAATGAGATGAAGCATATGTGCCAGGGGGTGCATATTATGGCTATTGGTTGGGAGAAGAGGGTGCCCGAAGTGATTGAGGCTGCTGGGTTGTAGAGAGTTAACGTGAGCCAAGGTATAGCATCAAGAAGCACATTTTCTATGGTGCTGGAATTAAAGCCAGCTATCAGTCAAGGTCAAGTTCAGCCGCCTTGCCAGGCAGCTTGTCCTGCTGGAGTGAGAGCTCGGGATTATATTGCCTTAATCGCTCAATGCCGTTATCGAGATGCTATTAGCCTGATTAGAGAACAGATGCCCTTCCCATCAGCTTGTGGGCGCATTTGTTACTACCCTTGTGAGGCAGAGTGCAATCGAGGGCTGGTAGATGAGCCTGTTGCTATAATGCATCTGAAGCGGTTTGTCTCCGACTATGCTTACCAAGCTAAGTTCCCTTATCCTGACCCAGTGCCAAAAAAGAGGGTAGAGACGATAGCCATTATTGGAGCTGGACCTTGTGGTCTAACTGCCGCCCAAGACCTGACTCGACTAGGTTACTCAGTAACTATTTTTGAAGCTTTACCCTTTCCCGGTGGGACACTGCGGGCTGCCTTGCCCTTCTACAGCCTGCCCAAGAAACTGTTGGATTGGGATATTGAAAATATCCTTGCCCTTGGCATGGAGCTTAAAACTAAGGTAACCTTAGACAAAAGTTTCTCTTTAGAAGAGCTTCGTGAGGAAGGTTATCGGGCTATTTTAATAGCTACCGGAGCCGATAGGAGCCGCAAATTGTCTCAGTCTGAGGTTGGCATTTTTGCTGAAGGCGATCTAGCTGCTGGCACTCTGTGGACTGTTCATGCCGTAGCTGCCGGTCATCAGGCAGCTACGGCTATAGCTCGTTATCTACAAAATGGATCGGTCATACCCTTTACAGTTAACCCCACCCGAGTAGCTAAGTTGGCAAAAGTTGATCTGGAAGAGAGGATCCGTCAGGGGCAGATTAAGCTCAAGCCTCGGGCTGAAATGCCCTTATGGGAGCCTTTGGAGAAGGTAACCGATTTCAGTGAAATGTACTTAGGGTATGATGAGGAGACAGCCTGGCAAGAAGCACGAAGGTGCCTTAATTGTGGAGCTGTTGAAATAGTAGATGATGAGTGCACTGCTTGTTTAACCTGTGTGCGTATTTGCCCTTATGAAGTTCCTATCATGTCCCAAGGAACTGTAGAAATAAGAGTTGAGCGTTGCCGAGCCTGTGGTATCTGTGTAGGTGAATGCCCAGCGGAAGCCATTGTTTCTACTCTGCCCGGAATTAATGACATATCCTCCCAGATAGAAGCTATCCTAAAGGAGAGGCCACGAAGTGAATTAGAACCATTGATTATCGGATTGTGCTGTAGCTATTGGGCGCAGACTATAGTAAGCTGCTCTGCATCAATAGGGGCAGATTTTCCAAATGTCGAGATAATACCTTTGCTTTGCCTCACTAAAGTTGATGTCACTCATTTATTGAAAGCTTTTGAACTTGGCGCCGATGGCATCTTCATCATTGGCTGTAAGGAGGAGGATTGCCCCTACCAAAAGAGCACCTTATGGGCAAAGCAGAATGTCGAGAATGCAAGGAGGATTCT
>CAZUZX010000012.1:10630-18533 GCA_964624525.1 uncultured Dehalococcoidia bacterium
GACAGCGACTCTAAAAAAGAGTTTATCGAGTACACTGTGAAACGCCAATGCGACTGGGAATTTCTCGATGAGGTGGCTGATAAGATTAAAGAGGCAGATGCTACACTTTCCCTAGCTTGTGGTGTAGGGGTGCAGGCAATTGCGGAGCGTTTTCCTGAGGCTATTGTATTGCCTGGACTTGACACCACCTTCATGGGCTTAACCCAAGAGCCAGGTATTTGGTCAGAGAGATGTCTCGGCTGCGGCGATTGTATCTTAGGGTTAACAGCCGGTATCTGCCCGATAACTCGATGTGCTAAGAGCCTATTTAATGGACCTTGTGGTGGCTCAGTAGGTGGTAAGTGTGAAATCTCTCCCGAGGTTCCCTGCGCTTGGCAGATGATTTATGAGCGGTTGGCAAAACTGGGACAACTGGAGAGCCTGGAGGAAATTCAGTCTCCTAAAGATTGGAGCACTAGTCATGCCGGGGGACCACGAAAGATTTCTCGATCGAAATAAACCTGAAGGGTAGTAATGGAAGCTAGACCGTTTACCTACTATAAGATCCTTTATGAGATTGCCCGAGAGGTTAATTCCAGTCTCTCAGTCAAGGAAGTGCTTGACGCTATTGTGAAAAGTGTGGCTAAAGCAATGGAAGCCAAGGGTTGCTCCTTAATGCTCCTTACCCCGGATCGCCAGCAACTGATACATAATGTTGCTTTTGGGCTTAGTAAGCGGTATATTCGGAAAGGACCAGTGAAAGTTGATGCTATTATCTCAGAGGTGTTGCAAGGCAAACCAGTGGCTATCCTAAATGTCCCCGAAGACCCCAGGGTTCAATATCGGGAGCAAGCTAGGAGTGAAGGGATAGCCTCAGTCCTCTCTATCCCTCTTACACTGCGGGGAGAAGTCATTGGTATAATGAGGCTTTATACTTCCAAGCCGCGCCAATTCTCCTCTAAGGAAATAGCGTTCTTAGCTGCTGTTGCTAATCTCGGTGCCATAGCTTTAGAGAAGGCAAGGCTTTATGAATCCCTAGGAGAAGAGTATGAACATCGGCTCCAAGAGAAGGCGGAGGAATTAGCTAGGCTGGAGGAAGGAAAGAACCAGCTCATGCGTTTTCTTTCCATAGCCGCACATGACCTAAAAGCTCCTCTTGCTGCCATTCAAAGCTATTTTGGAGTATTGCTCGGGGGATTTGCTGGTGAGCTTGTCCCCAAACAAAGGCAGATAATAGAAAGAAGCAATCTGAGGGTTATTGGGCTGTTAGAGCTAATTAGTGACCTTCTAGACATTTGCCGTATTGAAGCAGGTCAAATTGTTGGGGAAATGAAAGAAGTCTCATTAGTGCAGATAGTCGAGTCCCTTGTTGAAGAGGCACGAGGCATAACCGAGGAAAAGGGGGTCAAGCTAGAATTAGCTGCTCCCAAAGAGTTACCTCAAATTTATGCTGCTCCTGATCGACTGCGACAAGTGTTTACTAACTTGCTAAGCAATGCTATTAAGTTCACTCCCCAAGGTGGAGAGGTGATCTTAAGACTAAAGAATATAAATGGTGAGGTACAGATTGAGGTCATGGATACTGGAATTGGCATTCCCCTCCAGGATTTGCCCCGGATGTTTGAAGAGTTTTACCGTGGGAGTAATGTGCAATCACCAGGAACAGGATTGGGGCTTTCTATTGTTAAGAGGATCGTAGAAGCGCACGGGGGCAGGATTTGGGTAGAGAGCCCCTGCCCTGAGAGTGGGAAAGGAAGCCGATTCACCTTTACCTTGCCTGTAAAGAGAGCGGGGGTTGAGGAAGGAGGGAGATGATGAAAGCAGGAACAAACTTGGAGAAGGTTTTAGATAGCGGAGCCTTTGCCGTGACTGCTGAGGCAGGTCCGCCTAAAGGGGCTAGTGCCAAGGTTGTCCAGAAAAAGGGGGAAACCCTTAAAGGTTATTGTGATGCGGTGAATGTTACCGACAATCAAACAGCTATTGTGCGGATGTCAAGCCTTGCCGGCTGCATTCTACTGAAGCAATTGGGTGTTGAGCCAGTAATGCAGATGGTCTGCCGAGATAGAAATAGAATTGCTATTCAAAGCGATATTCTAGGGGCTGTGGCTTTGGGTATTGGTAATGTGCTTTGTATCTCTGGTGACCACCAGAAGTTAGGTAATCATCCCACGGCGAAGAATGTGTTTGATTTAGACTCGATCCAGTTAATTCAAACATTAAAGCAAATGCGTGATGAAAAGAAATTCCTTTGTGGAGAGGATATCTCCGGGGAGGTGCCACTCTTTATTGGAGCAGTGGAAAATCCTTTTGCTGACCCCTTTGAGTACCGAGTAACTAGATTAGCCAAGAAGGTAAAGGCAGGGGCTAATTTCATTCAGACCCAAGCAGTCTATGACGTGGGCAAGTTCGCTAAATGGATGGAGATAGTGAGAGAGCGTGGTTTAGATAAGCAAGTGCATATTCTAGCCGGTGTAATACCAATGCGTTCAGTAGGAATGGCACGTTACATGAGGGATTACGTTTCAGGGGTATATGTCCCTGATAAAGTAGTTACCCGAATGGAGGAGTCTAAGGATACCAAAGAAGAAGGTGTAAGAATAATTTTGGAGATAATTGAGCAACTTATTGAGATCCCAGGGATTCATGGTATCCATATTATGGCAGTAGGCTGGGAGGATATCGTCCCGGTGATTGTAGAAAGGGCTCGATTGCTACCTAGACCAATAGTATAATCTTAAGCAGGGAGGCAAAAATGATGGCGGAAAATCCCAAAATCCTGGTAGTCGATGACGACCCGGATATACTAGACGCTGTAGGCATGACCCTTGAGTCTCAAGACTACACTGTGGTCACGGCACGAGATGGGGTAGAGGCTTTGGCTGCCCTGAGGGCAGAGAAGCCTGACCTAATGATCTTAGATCTTCTCATGCCCAAGATGGATGGCTTTGCTGTTTGCAAAGAGCTGAAGGATCCGAGATGGTCTAGATATGCTAACATACCCATTTTAATTCTAACCTCAGTGCGGGAGGAGGCTAGCCGGCGGCGCTATGAACTAGAGACAGGCATGGAGCTAGACGTGGATGATTATGTTGAAAAGCCTATTACTCCTGCCAATTTGCTTCAGAGAGTTACCAATCTTCTCAAGAAAAGGTCAAAGGTTTAAGTCCAGAGAATTTTGGGGTGGTAGGAAAGGAGCTGGATAATGCAGAAAAGAGAGCCGAGGATTCTTCTTATCGATGATGATGTAGATTTCGTAGAAGCCACAAAAACTATCTTAGAAACTAAATCTTATCAGGTAAGCGTGGCTTATAACGGAGATGAGGGTCTAAAGAAGGCTAGGGAGGAAAAGCCTGATTTAATTCTTCTTGATGTAATAATGCCAGTGAAGGATGGGTTTAGTGTGGCTGAGCATCTGAAGAAGGACACTCAACTTAGTAAAACCCCTATCATAATGTTAACTGCCTTTGCTCAAAAAGTCAGCGAAACTTCCCTCTCAGTCAGTCAGGCGTTAACTTTAGAAGCCGAGGATTATTTGGATAAACCGGTAAGCCCTGAAGAGCTGCTGAAACGGGTGGAGAAGTTGCTGAAAAGATGATGAGGCTCTGAACCCAAATCACCCCACCAGACCTTTATTCCGTCCTTGATGAATCAACTCTCCCTTTATGCCAGCAAACAGTTTTTGAACCTCCCTCAGTCTCCACCCGACAACACGTGTGAGCCCACTCATTACTTCATAGCCGATACGCGGCTCATGCTCCATAAGCTGCAAAAGCTCTGCTCCATTTATAGCCAGCACTCTAGCCTGTTCTACACATACGACTGATCTGGTAAGAATATGTGGTGGAACAAGAGCTGACCAGTCGAAGATTCCACCCGTAGTTACTGTATCAATTACCACTTGCCTTGCTGTTCTGGATGCCTGAGGAGGGAGATTCATTACCAAACTGACCTTACCTTCATCAAGCACATACAATTTTTGAGCAACTTCACCTTGTTGGGAAATAGTCTCTCCTGGTTCATAAACCTCTAAACGACAGGAAGGTAAAGCGGCTATCTTCTGCAGGTCACTATCATCTAATCCCAGGAAAACCTCACACCTGGCTAATATCTCTACTGCATCCACTCCTTTCGTAGGTTTCACTTCACAATCTCCCGTTGACACAACATTTCTCTTGCCACTTATCTTTATTTTACTAGGCTCCTCTCCAGGCTACAATAGGAGACTTTTCTTGACCATTTTAATTAAGCCTGGCAATCTCGGAGTTTACCTTAATCGCTTCTGAAAAACCAACTTGTCATCGCCAGGTGCATAGAAATCAGCAATACGGCAAACTAACTCATAGCCTTTGGAATGGTAGAATTGTCTTGTTCCCTCATATTCTGGCTGGGAAGAGGTCTCGATAAGAGCTAGCCTGCCTTTGGCTTCTCGCATTTTAGTCTCGGCAAAAGCGAGCAGAGTTTTCCCCACCCCTCGGTCCCTTTCTTCCCGGGCAATGACTATCCAGTATATATCCCAAGTACCTTCAGTTAACGGGGTAGGTCCGTAGCAAATATAGCCGACCACTGAGGAGTTAACCTCGGCAACAAAAATATGGTAACCTGAGGCAGATGGATCGCACAAATAACTATCGCAGACTTCCTCAGCCACAGTTATCTCGGCTGGCTTAAATTCCGGCGTAGCTCGTAAGATTTGCATTACAGCCGGTTTATCCTTACGAATCATTGGTCGAATTCGTGGTCTCACTACTATTTGTTTCCAGAGCAAGCATGACGATTTTTTCGATAAACTGGCTATAGCCTACTCCAGCAACTTTAGCCTGACGCACCGCGCCAGAATCAGGGGATATATCTGGATTGGGGTTTACTTCTAGAACCATAAGTCTTCCTTCGGTATCCAGCCTCATATCTACCCTAGCGTACCCGTAACAACCCACTAACCTGAAAACAGATATAGCAACCTGAGCAATATGCTCTCGCTCCTTGACTCCTATTTCAGCCGGGCAGATAGGTTTGGTGCACTGAAAATACAGACTATATGGCTGCCACTTGGCGGCGAAGGTTAAGATTCTGGGTCTCAGTGGTGGTAGAGAATACACTATCTCGGAGATAGGTAGGATAGCAAGCTCTCTCTTCCCCAGAATAGTGGCATTGAACTCGCGACCATCTACAAACTCCTCCACCAAGGCTTTCCCCCCAAAAAGCTTGCTTACTTTTGCCACTTGCCTTCCCAGCGAAGCAAAATCCCTTACCACACTCTCCTCTGATAAACCATGGCTAGCGTCTTCCCCAGAGGGCTTGACAATACAAGGATAGCCCAAATCAAAGCTGGATAATGTCCTGGGACTCAGCAATTGATATCTTGGTGTGGCGATGCCAGCGGCTTCCAGAAGCGCTTTGGTCTTTGCCTTATCCAAGGCTAGGGAAAGCGAAGCACTTGAACAACCGGTATAAGGTATACCAAGCTCGGAAAGGATATCGGCTACCATAGCTTCTGTTTCTGGGCAGCACTCGAAACCTTCGAAAAGATTAAATACTAATTCTGCTTCTAAACCTTTCAACCTATCTCTAACGTGCTCAAACGGTGGACACAGGGGGACTCGAATCACAGGATATCCTAACTCAGCTAGAGCTTGGTGTACTGCCTTCACTTCGTCGAGGACGCCAACTATTGCCTCTTCTTCACCTATGGGCTCATTGTAGACAATGGCTATCTTCGGACACATTGCGGATACCTTTCTAAAGCAGCACCTAAGATAGCCGCTATTAGAGCCTCATAGTTAAAGCCCATTTTATTCGCCATAATAGGCAGGTCGCTACTTTTAGGGTTGAGCCCGGGTAGAGGATTTATTTCCAAAAAGTAGGGCTTTCCCTGAGGGCTGACCCTGAAGTCTAACCGGGCAAAATCGCGGCATCCCAGAACCTTGAATGCCCTTAGACTAGAATCCGTAATCTGACATAGAATGCTTGCCTCAAGTTGAGCGGGGCATTCATAGTCTACCATGCGTTCCCAATCCCGCTTCACTTCCAAAGAGTAAATAAAATCGCCTCCTCTTTTGGGAAGAATTCGCATTGCCCCCAGAACCACTGGAGGGGAATTACCTACTATCCCCACAGTGACCTCATCCCCAGCAATGAACTCCTCTACCATCACCGCCTGCTGGTATAGCTCCAATAGCCCTCTTACTACCTCAGCCATTTGCTCCCAGTTATCGACCTGAGAGCCGAGACGAATACCTTTACTTGAACCTTCGTGAGCTGGTTTGATGAAGGCAGGAAAATTATCCCACGATATTTCTTCCAGCTGCCTACCGTGGGTAACTACCTCCCATCTTGGAGTGCAAATGCCTGCTCCGTCTACTATCTTCTTGGTCAGGGGTTTATCCAAGCAGATTGCCAGGCACTGAGGATCTGATCCCGAGTAGGGGATATCGAGCATCTCTAGGACAGAAGGCACCTGAGCCTCTCTGCTCCTGTAGTTACCCAATCCTTCAGCGATGTTAAAAACCAAATCAACCTTTTCCCGAAGAATGTTAAGGAGAAAGTCCCTACCTCCACCTAACCTGACTACCGAGTGCTCCTGCGCTTCCAGGGCTACGGCAATAGCCTCCACCGTTCCTAGAGAGTCGTATTCCTCAAGAGCGTCCTCAGAGGGATTATTTATCAATCTTTGCTCCTGCTTTAATAGCACCTCTTCCTTAAGGTCGTACGACAGCCCTATTCTCATCTCTGGCTCCCTGAGCGTAGACTGACATTTTACTCTCGCACGCTGATGGGGGCTGGCATACTAGCGCTGGGAAGGCAAGCTGGCTTCCGCCTCCGTTACGGCGACTGACTTTAGCAGGACTCAGGCTCTTTGGGTTTCGATAGCAGAAGAGGTGACCCTGGTAATTTCTCAATAGCAACTCTTCCTCTGTCTGCGATAGCACATAGTTTGGCTGAAGAGGAACTTTACCCCCTCCCTGGGGCAAGTCAATAACAAATGTAGGAACAGCAAGACCGGAGGTATGACCGCGCATCCCTTCGGCGATCTTTATGCCAGCTTCTACTGAAGTGCGGAGGTGTTCCGTCCCCTGCACTTCATCAGCCTGGAAAAGGTAGTAGGGGCGCACCTTAATCTTGAGGAGCTGGTGACACAGCTTTATCTGTATTTCAACGGTATCGTTTATTCCTCTAAGTAGCACAGATTGGTTACTCACCGGAACTCCACATCGCAGGAGCTTATCACAGGCTATTGCCGATTCTGGGGTTATCTCGCCGGGATGGTTGAATTGAGTATTAAGCCATATTGGACCATACTTTGATAGCATAGTACATAGTTCGTCATCTATGCGCTGTGGCAGCACCACTGGAAACCTAGTGCCGATGCGAATAATCTCCACATGGGCGATTTTCCTCAATCCAGAGATAACTTCTTCCAGGCGGTGAGTGGAAAGGGTCAGCGGATCGCCACCAGAGATAATAACATCTCTAATAGTTTTATTTTTGCGGATATAGTCCAGCATAATGTTAATCTCGCTCGGAGTACGCACCCACCCGCCATTTTTCCATTCCCTCTTTCGGGTGCAGTGGCGACAAAACACGGGGCATAAATTGGTGAGCACCATCAATACCCTATCTGGGTAACGGTGAACTAGCCCAGGGACAACAGAGTCTCTTCCCTCCTCCAGAGGGTCCTCCATACCCATAAAAGCAAAAGTTATCTCCTGAAAAGAGGGGATTGCCTGCTTTGCAATGGGATCTTCGGGATCGTATGGATTGATAAAGGAAAGATAATAAGGGGTGATTGAAAGGGGGTATATGGCAGCTACTCGCTTAAGCCGTGCTTGCTCCTTGGCTGATAGAGGGATGAACCTTGTTAGTTCTTCAATAGTGGTAATTCGATTTCGAAAATGCCACTTCCAGTCGTTCCAGTCTTCCTCCGGGA
>CAZUZX010000012.1:18633-20385 GCA_964624525.1 uncultured Dehalococcoidia bacterium
TTGAGGCAAAGCATACATTATGGACTGTTTAGCCTTAAAAAACCACCGCCAGAATATAGCCCACCCCCAAGAGGAGCTGGGTTGCCAGAACAATCATGACATTACTCGCCATAGCCGAAAGTAGCCTACTCTTCTCTTGATGTTTTAGCGCACCTTGAATAGCTTTTAGGGCTAAGGGAAAGGTGAGAAGCGCTATTAGGACAAAGACCGGCATCTCTCCAGCCACCACACCTCCAATTATCCACAAATAAACTAATATGGTGAGGGCAGAATAAACTATCCCTGCCTTTGTCTTTCCCAGAAGAATAGGTAGAGTTTTTCTGCCTGCTTTCTTATCGGCTTCCGTGTCAGGGAATTCATTTAAAAAGAGTAGATTATGCACCAAAATGCCAGAGGGTATAGCTGCTACGATAGTCGGAATGGTGTAAGCAGTGGTCTGGACGAAGTAAACTCCCAAAACAGGCAGGATTCCCAACCCCACCCCAGGAGCCCACTCGGGCCATCCTCGCCTGGTTAGAAAAGGGGTATAAAGAAGGACACATATCGCCCCTACTATAAGTAAAGGGAGGAGAAGCCAGCCTCGGGCTATTATAAAATACACCCCTATAGGTATAGTTAATAGGAAAGAGGTCAAGCCAAACCAGAAGACTTGTGTTGGCTTGAGGAGTGCTGCCGGGAGAATGCCGCTCCCCCCGCTAAAGGGGGTTCTTTCAACTGCTAGATCAATCCCGCTCCGGTAGTCAAAATAGTCATTGAGCACATTGACGCTGATGTGAGCTAAAAGTAGCCCCAGGAAAGCAAGCAGAGCATAACCAAGGTAAAAGGCACCATCATACCATGCGATACAACTGCCTAAGAACGCCAGCACTATGGAAAGAAGCAAAAACTGAGGTCTGGTCTCCAGAAACCACGTCCTTAGTTTTGCCAAGCTACCCCTATTTTGCTCCATGTGCTACTCCTTAGGTTTGATTTCCCCTATTTCCTGAACAACTGCTTATTTTATCATTGGAGAATGAGGAGGGGAAGAAAATCATGGACGAAGTGTAATGAATATAATTGGGGGCAGTCTATCACGCCTGCACAGCAGGCTATTTCCCCACCGGTATTGCTCATTTTTCATACTATATGCGACGCATCCGGGTGGGCTGCAAGCGATTCCTGCGGAAACCGTAGCTGTCAGCTCAGCCCACAACATCCTAGTTACTTTGACTCTTGTCATCATGCTTGAGTCTATCCAGTATGACTAGAATTCTGTCACGTGCTGCCCTTTCCAATTCAGAGGCTCCTTCCGGTGGCAACTGACTGAGGAATGTGGTGAGTTCTTGGTATGTTTTCTCAGCCCTGAGTTGAGCGTGCTGTTCGTTTAATGCCTTGTAACCTTGAAGCTTGCGTGGCCCCTCACTTCCGCCCTCAGCAAAGTGCCAATCCTTAAAGCCAGCGCCACAACCTACCAAGAATAGGATATACCCCAGAGGGGTTGCCACAGGAGGAATGCCCAGAGCCAGAGAACGGGCCGTATCTTGGTGCCCTGGACTGTCATAATCAATCATCATATGTCCTCCTGGTGGAATAAGCTCAGCCAAGGATTGGAGTAACCGTCGGATTAAGCCTTCCGGGGAAATATCTAAAACTCGTTCCCCAGAAGCAAAACTTAGCCGTGAAGAAACCCTGACAATCTCAATCCAGTTGTAGCTCGGGTACCTGCCTTGATTGTGGAGACCTATGATTACTGGCTGATAGCTAACATCACCC
>CAZUZX010000013.1:0-19913 GCA_964624525.1 uncultured Dehalococcoidia bacterium
CTTATTGACATGATTCCACCTCTGACCGTATAATAGCAAAGAGATGTATCCCCGCACCGTTGCAGTGTTGGAAGTGAGCCTGATCTGGCAATGCATCAGGGAAGCAAGTGTCTTGTTTGCATCTCGGTCGAATGATCTAGCTGTCGTTTGTCGCTACCCGAAATTGAAAGAAACTCAAGGGAGGTGAAGACATGGGAGTAATCAATTGGGATTTGGGAGACCCTATCATCGAGACCATTAACTTCTTCAAAGACACGGCTGGCTTCTGGAATGTTTCTGTGACAGTCCAGGAGCAGACTCCGGGTAGCTTGAGGGAAAAAGTGATCAAGGTTAAGTTGATTGACGAGGCCAAGACTCACGGAACTAAGGACTTGGCCGAAAGCCTTTGGCCGGTTCCCGCCACCAGAGAGTCAGGCAAGCCTTCCAGGACAACGCTAACCTTCAACACAGCCTCTACAGCGCGTCCCAATCACATGAAGGTGGAGATTGAACCCCTCTAGGGAGGATGAGGGATAACTCTCCACAACAGCTTTCGCGTAACGAAGCGCTAATGCACCATGCAAATAGCGGGTCAAATCTCGACTAACTGCACCGTAAGCTGGTGTTTCGCAGGGAGTTCGACCTCCCGCCTTCACCAGCCCAGAATCGGGCTCTAAGGTTAGAACGGAGCCCGTTATTTTTTCCTCACCCGGATTAAACACTATTACCTTATTTCTCAAGTTTGCGCCTAAAGATTCAAACAAAGGGTAGAACAGCAGTTTAGGTATCTATACTGCACAAACTGGGTAATTGGCAGGCTTTCGCCCTGTTGACGTATCCTGGAAGGCGTGTCAAACTCTTTCATAGGGAAAACTACCTGAGATTAACAAGGGTTAGTTAAGCTGCCAAGTGAAAGTTATTGGTATCATAGGTAGTCCCCGCAAGGGAGGGAATACCGAGATTTTAGTATCCTTAGCGTTAGAGGCAGCTCAAAAGACTGGTGCCGAGGAAATAGAGGTTATTTCTTTATCAGGCAAGCATATCAACCCTTGTGATGGCTGCGACACATGTGATGAAACCGGAGAGTGCCACCAAAATGATGATATGCAATTCATATACCCAAAGTTGCTTGAGGCTGATGGAATTATCATTGGCACCCCGGTCTATTTCTGGGGTGTTAGCGCCCAGGTTAAGGCGTTGATAGATCGGACTCATTCTCTGACATATGCCCATCGAGCCGTGATGCGCGGTAATAAGCCAGCTCTTGAACATCGCCACGAGGGCTTGAGGAACAAAGTTGGTGGCATAATTGTTGTCGCCCGCCGAGCCGGAGCTGCCCCGGCAGTAAGAGCAATAAGCGATTTTTTCCGTATCCATCGTATCATTGAAGCTGGGGCGGCTATCGCCTATGCTGACAAAAAAGGAGAGGTCAAAAATGATGAGCAAGGGCTACGCGAAGCTCGGTGGGTAGGGAGAGCCGTAGTAAGGACAATTAAACAAATAGGAAGTGCATCTAGACCGGGTAGCAAATGAAATCCAATTCAAACCTCAGAAGTAATAGGTTTTCCCTTCGCCGGCTCTATTGCTGTAGATAGAATAACATAAGCTTCTCTTCACTTTATTATTTATCTTGGGAACACGAGAATCAATTACTTCATCTCAGTTCTCTTAACTACCAAGCTGGCTCATAGCATAAAGGACCAAGATGCCAACCCCTACCATTGGTATGGTTACCGTAGCTTGAAATTGACAGTGAGGATAGGGACAGAATAAACTTACTCTGAACAATTAGCACTATCTCCAGTAAAAGGAGGGAGGACATTAATGCCCAGTAAAAGTAAAAAAGAGTGGCGCCAAAATATCCTTGAGCCTACATTAAAGCGTTCCCCAGAGCGCCAAGGAAAGTTTGTTACCAGTTCGGGTATCGAGATCGACACTCTGTATACTCCAGAAGACATCGATTCTCTTGACTACAATCAATCTTTAGGCTACCCCGGAGAGTATCCCTTCACCAGGGGCATCCAGCCGACTATGTATCGAGGCAGACTGTGGACCATGCGTCAGTATTCCGGGTTTGCCACCGCCGAGGAATCAAATCGCCGCTACCGTTACCTTCTCGAGCAAGGACAGACCGGGCTTAGCATTGCTTTTGACCTTCCTACCCAGATAGGTTATGACTCTGATCACCCCTTAGCTCGAGGAGAGGTAGGTAAGGTAGGAGTGGCTATCGACACCCTGGAAGATATGGAGATTCTGTTCCAGGGCATCCCCTTAGATAAAGTGAGCACCTCCATGACTATAAATTCTACCGCCCCCATTCTACTCGCCATGTATATCGCCATAGCCAAAAAGCAAGGAGCTGATCCAGCTAAATTGGATGGGACTATCCAAAACGATATTCTTAAGGAATATATTGCCCGCGGGACTCATATCTTTCCACCAAAGCCTTCCATGCGCTTAACCACTGATATTTTCAAATATTGTAGCCAGCATGTTCCTCGTTGGAATATGATTAGCATCAGTGGCTACCACATGAGAGAGGCCGGAGCCACTACTACCCAGGAGGTTGCCTTCACCTTAGCTAACGGTATTGCCTATGTCCAGGAAGCAATAAATGCTGGTCTTGATGTGGATGCTTTTGCTGGTAGACTGTCCTTCTTTTTTGACTGTCACAATAATTTCTTCGAGGAAGTGGCTAAATTTAGAGCGGCAAGAAGGCTATGGGCTAAGATTATGAAAGAGCGCTTCGGAGCAAAAGACCCTCGCTCTTGCATGCTCCGCTTCCACACTCAAACAGCCGGCTGCAGCTTAACAGCACAACAACCCTATAACAACATTGTCAGGACCACTGTGCAAGCTCTAGCCGCACTTCTAGGGGGAACACAATCACTTCATACTAACTCTTACGACGAAGCCTATGCTCCCCCCAACGAGGAAGCAGTTACTACAGCCTTACGCACTCAGCAAATTCTTGGCTACGAAAGTGGTGTAGCTGACTTTGTGGATCCCTTAGGTGGTTCCTACTTCGTGGAATTCCTCACTAATGCTCTGGAACGGGAGGCAAGCCGCTACATCGAACAGATTGATCGCCTTGGCGGTGCTTTAGCAGCTATTGAGCAAGGCTATCCGCAGCGGGAAATCCAGGAGAGTTCGTTCCGCTATCAGAGGGCAGCAGAGGAAGGGAAGCAGGTCATAGTAGGGGTAAATAAGTTTATTTCCCCTTACCCCGAGATAACCGGATTAATTCGAGTTAACCCAGAGGAGGAGAGAAAACAGAAAGAACGTTTGGCTCGGGTTAAGAGGGAAAGGGATCAGTCTAAGGTCAACATTGCCCTAAAGAATCTCAGTGAGGTAGCCGGAGATAGGGGGAATACCATGCCGGCTTTTCTGGAATGTGTTGAGGCTTATGCCACTATTGGAGAGATATGTGACGTGCTCCGCCAAGTTTTCGGTACACAAAAGGAATTCCTCGTCTTCTAAGTAGTAGTATGGATTTTCTGCTAACTGAAGACCAGCAGATGTTTCAAAAGATGGTGCGGGACTTTGCTACCAAAGAACTTGAACCTGTGGCAGCCCGGTTTGATGAGGATGAGGAGTTTCCTACTGAAAACATCAAGAAAATGGCTGAGCTTGGTCTCTTTGGGGTCACCATCTCTGAAGAATATGGTGGGAGTGGTGGGGATAGCATTCATCTGGCTATTGCTATGGAGGAGATAGCTCGTGCTTGCGGTGGCACCAGTGCTATCTACCTCGCTTCTCTTTCGCTAGCCTGTTACCCCATTTATAAGTTTGGTACAGAGGAGCAAAAGCGCCGCTTTGTGGTTCCCCTTGCCAGAGGGGAGAAGCTCGCTTGCTTTGCCTTAACCGAATCTGGTGCTGGCAGTGATGTAGTAGCCTTGCAAACCACCGCCTTACGGCAAAACAATAGCTATACTCTCAACGGGACGAAGATTTTTATCACCAATGGTGCCGAAGCTGAAATAATAGTAGCCTTTGCCACCATTGATAAGGGATTGCGCCATGGTGGTATTGTTGCCTTTATCGTAGAGAAGGACACCCCGGGTTTTGGTGTGGGCAAGAAAGAACGTAAGCTAGGCGTTCGTGCCTCCTCGACAGCAGAGTTAGTATTCGACAACTGCCAGGTGCCGCTTGAAAACCGGCTTGGCAATGAAGGAGAAGGCTTTAGAATCGCTATGGGGGCGATAGACTCTAGTAGAATTAGTGTAGCTGCTCAAGCCGTGGGTATCGCTCAGGCAGCTTTTGAGACCTCACTCACTTACGCTAAACAGCGGCAACAATTCGGACAACCAATCGCTAATTTTCAAGCTATCCAGTGGATGTTAGCTGACATGGTAACCACTATTGATGCTGCCCGACTTCTCACTTATCGCGCTGCCTATCTGAAGGACAAAGGATTACCTTATGTTAAGGAAGCGGCTATGGCAAAGCTCTCCGCTGCTGAAGCCGCCATGAGTATTACTACCAAAGCAATCCAAATCCATGGTGGTTATGGTTACACTAAGGACTACCCTGTAGAGCGCTACTTCCGTGATGCGAAGATAACTGAGCTCTATGAGGGAACTTCGGAGATGCAGCGGATGACCATTGTCAGAAGCCTCATCCGGGACTGAACTGAGGTAGTAGGAAAGGATAGTCTCAAATCAGTATAAAGGAGGGAAAACGTGATTAAAAAGATAGACCATGTAGCTATTGCCGTAAGTAACCTTGAGGAGGCATTGAGCTTCTATGAAAAGTTGTTTGGGCTCAAAGCGGAAAAGATTGAAACTATCCCCCAGCAAGGGGTCAAGGCTGCTATTATTCCCGTAGGTAAGGGAAGCGAGATTGAACTAATACAACCTATTGATACCACAAGCGGGGTAGCTAAGTTTTTAGAAAAAAGAGGTGAGGGGATACACCATATTTCTTTAGAGGTAGAGAATGTTGACCAAGAACTTAAGTCATTAGCTGCCCGTGGAGTGGAGCTAATAGATAAGGAACCACGATCAGGTCTAGCCGGAAGGATTGCCTTTCTACATCCTAAGTCAACGCGAGGGATACTCATCGAACTTTGCCAAAAGGTCAAATGAAAGGAGGGACAGTTTAGTGGCAAGGGAAAAGATTCGTGTTCTTGTGGCAAAGCCAGGCTTAGATGGACATGACCGCGGGGCAAAGGTAGTAGCCCGAGCCTTACGCGATGCTGGCATGGAAGTTATCTACACTGGAATCCGCCAAACTCCAGAGATGATTGCGGAGGCTGCCCTCCAAGAGGATGTTGATGTCGTGGGATTAAGCATTCTCTCTGGAGCACATTTGGAACTTTTCCCCCTTATTATGGAACAGCTAAAACGAAAGGGAGTGGAAAATGTCTTGGTTATCGCTGGAGGCATCATACCCAAAGAGGATGTCCCCGCTTTGCAAAAGATGGGAATAAAGGCTGTTTTTGGTCCTGGAACACCAACGCGAGAAATTGCCGATTTTATTAATAAAGCCATGGTGGAGAAGAAAAGCTAACCAAAAAGGAGGCACATGGATTTTGAGACTATTATTCTCAAGAAAGAAGAGCACATTGCCACACTTACCCTAAATCGTCCTGATAAGCTAAATGCTATTAACGCCAAAATGGAAGAGGAATTAGTGCAAGCCCTTCAAGACATTAGCCAAGATAACCAAATCAGGGTGATGGTTTTAACTGGAGCAGGGAGAGCCTTCTGTGCTGGGGGTGATGTAAGAGACCCTGGCTATCAGCGACTTGGCACTACTGTTCAGGAAATAAGCCGTGGTCTTCGTCGCACCTACCAAGGAACCACGCTTAAACTATATGAACAGGAGATACCAACTATTGCTATGGTGAACGGAGCGGCGAGTGGCTGGGGATTTGACCTCGTCTTAGCCTGTGACATCCGAACAGGCTCGGAGAACGCCAGATTTAATTCCGCCTTTGTTAGAGTTGGTATCACTCCAGCTACTGGGGGTGTTTGGCTAATGCCTCGGACGATGGGACTATCTAAAGCCTATGAACTTGCCTTTAGCGGTGACTTCGTAAATGCCCAAGAGGCAGAAAGATTAGGCATCCTCAACCGAGTAGTGCCAGCGGGGGACTTAGAAAAAGAAACAATGGCTTTAGCTACTAAGATTGCTAAAGCACCTCCTTTAGCCGTTAAACTAACTAAGCTTCAAATGCGTCAAGGGCTTCTGATAGACCTTAAAAGTGCTTTCGAACTAGCTGCTAACTGCCAAAGCATTTGCATGACTTCCGAAGATTGCAAAGAGGCTATGACAGCTATGTTCGAGAAGAGAGAGCCGGTATTTAAGGGGAAATAGCTATAAGCTAGCGTCCCTTAAATTCAGCTTTCCTCTTTTCCAAGAAGGATTGCACCCCTTCCTTGTGGTCTTCCGTACCACGACACACATTTTGTGCGTAGCTCTCGTAATCTATGGCACCTTTTATATCAGTCTCAAGTCCGCGATATACACCATATTTGCTTAATTCGATCGCAAGCGGCGGTCCCGCAGCTAATCTTTCCGCTAGTGACCTGACTGTCTTCATGAGTTCATTTTGAGGCACAACTCGACTCACTAAACCTATACGCAGTGCTTCCTCGGCACTAATTACCTCCCCGGTATAGAAAAGTTCCAAAGCCTTCTCTAACCCCACTATTTGGGGTAAAAGATAGGTTGCTGCTCCGTCAGGAATAAGACCTCTATTTACCCAGACACAGCCAAATCTGGCTTTATCTGAGGCTATTCTTATATCACAAGCGAGAGCAAAAGATAACCCTAAACCTACAGCCACACCATTTATCGCACCGATAGTTGGCACCCTGATTTCCCTAAACCGAGGCACATACCAGCCAATTCGTTCGGTGACTTGACGACGGGTTACCTCTTTTATCTCTCCCGCAATACGCGCTGCCTGCATCCCAACATCGGCACCGGCACAAAAAGCACGCTCACCAGCCCCAGTAACAATAAGCACTCTAATATTCTCATCCTCATCCACTTCAGCCAGTGCTGCGGGTATTTCCTGCCTCATCAGTGCTGATACTGAATTCATCTTCTCAGGGCGATTCATAATTAAGGTAGCAATATTGCCTTCCTTCTCCAAAATAATGTCTTGGTATTTCATTTTTTACCCCCCCAGCTATTTTTATTCGCTATGATACCTACAACCAACACCTTCTGTCAAAAATATCGGAATGAGTTTAAGGTGGTGACCGAGACTCGCCATGCCAACATCACAAAGGATTGGATAATACCGGGAATGAAAGGAAAGAAAGATATAGAACAAGGCATTATTGAATCACTGGCACAGGAATAAGGGTTAATAATGCTGATAATTTTCCGGAAGGCTCTAGCCCTTTATTACTCCGATAGGAGTTGCTTTGACTACCTTGCGGCAGAGTCCGGCTTTATGACATACCTCTACTACCTCAGTTACATCCTTATAGGCTTCCGAAGCCTCTTCAGCCAAACCCCCTTTACTTGCTGCCCTAACCTGGATTCCTCGTGAGGCTAACTCCCTGGCTACGTCTTCGTCTCGCAGGCTGCGCTTGGCAGCAGACCGACTTTTCACCCTGCCAGCCCCATGGCAAACAGAGCCAAAAGATTCCTTCATTGCCCTTTCAGTACCTACTGCTACATAGGAACAACGACCCATATCACCAGGAATAAGTACTGGCTGCCCTATCTTGCCATACCTAGAGGGGATATCAGGGTGGGCAATGGGGAAAGCTCTTGTTGCTCCTTTGCGGTGCACACAAAGGTTGAGTTTCTTTCCATTAACTTCGTAAGTCTCCATTTTAGCTATGTTATGAGCTACGTCATAGATCATTTCTAGTCCTATTTGAGACAGGCTTTTGCCAAAGACCCTAACAAAGCACTCCCTCGCCCAATGCGTAATGCATTGGCGGTTAGCCCAGGCATAGTTAGCCGCACAAGCCATAGCAGCAAGATAATCCTGCCCCTCTGAAGATTTTACTGGAGCACAAGCTAGCTCCCGGTCAGGGAGGTTAATGTCATATTTACGCACTGCTTCTCTCAACATTCTTACATAATCATCGCATACCTGGTGACCTAAGCCCCGACTCCCAGTATGGATCAAGAGCAGAACTTGCCCTACCTCCTCGATGCCCATGACCCTCGCTATGGCTAGTTCATAAATCTCCTCCACAACCTGTACTTCGAGGAAGTGGTTCCCCGAACCTAAAGTACCTGATTGAGGTAAGCCTCGCTCCTTAGCCTTGATGCTCACCTTATCTGGATCAGCCCCCTTCAGGCAACCCCCCTCTTCAGTAACTTCTAAGTCCTGCCTAGTTCCAAACCCCTGCTCTACCGCCCAACGAGCCCCGTGAGATAGAATCTTATCCAATTCACGAGTGCTTACCCTTATCTTACCCTTAGAGCCAACTCCCGACGGAACATTGACGAAGAGCTCGGAAAGAAGTGACCCAATCTTAGCTTTCACCCCCTGTTCACGCAGGTTGGTGCGCAAAAGCCTTACACCACAATTGATGTCATAGCCCACGCCACCAGGAGAAACTACCCCATCCTCTATCCTAGTAGCTGCCACCCCGCCTATGGGGAAGCCATAGCCCCAGTGAATATCAGGCATAGCTAGGGAATATCCTACAATGCCTGGCAGGAAAGCTACATTGGCAACTTGCTCCGGAGCTTGCTCCTCACGAATACTTTCCAACATCTTTTCGTCAGCATAAATAAGCCCCGGAACCCTCATGCCCGATTTATAGCTCTGGGGGATTTCCCAGCGGTAATCATCAATCTTCTTTAGCGGTCCTTCCCAGCGTGCCATATTTCTACTTTCTTTTTAATTATTGATGGAGTTTATCATGCATCAAAAATTACCCAAATCTTATAGCCATTGTCTTTCTCTATCTTAAGCATATGGTAAGTGGCTGCCTTGACCCCCGCCTTTAAGCTATGTCGGGCCCTGTCTAGCTTTTCTCCCCAGCCCTTGGCTTTGAGATTATTTTCATCAAGCTGCGTTATTTCGAAGCGGCAGAAAATGGTCTCTTCCACATCAAATAGATAAAGAAGCTCATTCAGCCAGCTTACCAAAAGACTTTCCTGGTCCCTTGCCTGCACTTCTATCTGGCGGCAAGCAACCTCCTTTACACCTTCCAGATCAGCGATCAATGTAAACATGGCATAAGCCGCATTGGCAAAAGCCTCCTTTAACTCCCTCCCATAAGCTATCATACCAATATCAGCAGTGTGGTCAATGATATCAAACCTTTTCACCTTTCCCTCTTCAAAGCACCATTCAGGCTCACAATTATAGCATAGTCAATTATTTATCTTATATAAATTATAAAGCTGACGTCATTAGTGTCAAAAGACGGGGGTGAGAGTGTTTAATAATTGTAGGGAACGAACTCCGTGTCGTTCCTAGCCTTGGGTGGACAGAGACGTCCACCCCTACGGATGATTATAAAGCTGACGTCATCAGTGTCAAAAGAGGGAGGGTGTGCCTGGAAAAATTAATCAGGCGAATCTTGTGATAGTAGTCTCGTCCCAGTATAATTTAGACCAAAGGGGGAGATGGTGGCACGGAACCGTCGAGTAGTTACCAGCGACGATATCGAAGTATCTACCTATCTTGAAATCGCTAAGGAAAAGGTAGGAGAGCAGCCTGTCTCTGAAAAGAGGCATGTCCCCGGAACCGAGCGTGAGACTATAGTAATTCTCGACTTCGGTTCTCAGTATAGCATGCTCATTGCCCGGCGGGTGCGCGAGTGTCAGGTCTACTGCGAACTTGTGCCTTATGATACTCCTTGGGAAAGAATCGCCTCACTGAACCCTAAAGGGTTTATTCTTTCCGGTGGACCAGCCAGTGTTTACGACCCAGGAGCTCCTCTTGCCCCTGCCTCCATCTATAAAAGTGGAGTACCAATGCTGGGCATCTGCTACGGAATGCACGTTATTGCCCACCAACTGGGGGGACGGGTAGCTCTAGCCACAAAGCGGGAATATGGGCATACTACCTTGCATCAAGGTAGGGAGTCTCCTCTTTTTGATTATTTACCTTTCTCGATGTCAGTATGGATGAGTCATGGTGACCAAGTTATCGAGATGCCCCCTGGCTTTACCGCTCTTGCCTACACTGAAAATTGCCCTGTGGCTGTTATGGGCAACAATAAGAGTATCTTCGGCTTGCAGTTCCATCCCGAGGTAGCTCATACCCCCCAAGGAAAGACTATCCTCCAGAATTTTCTATACAATATTTGCGGTTGCCAGGGAAACTGGACCACCACCAACTTCATCACTGAAAGCATAGAAAGAATTAAGGAGCAAGTTGGGGGAGGGAGAGTTGTCTGCGCCCTTTCCGGAGGGGTCGATTCTGCGGTAGCGGCAACACTACTCCATCGAGCAGTAGGTGACCAATTAACCTGTATCTTTGTCAATAATGGGCTACTCCGCCGAGAGGAACCAGAGCGAACCCTGGATACCTTTCAGAGAAACCTGAAAATGAAGGTAATCTATGTAGATGCTACGGAGCGATTCCTCAAACGGCTACAAGGGGTAACCGATCCAGAGCAGAAACGCCGCTTAGTAGGAGAAGAGTTCATCCGAGTATTTGAGGAGGAAGCAGCCAAAATAGGCAAAGTGGACTTCCTTGCCCAAGGAACCCTTTACCCTGATGTCATTGAAAGCACCTCTCCGGAAAGTAAAGCCTCAGCAAGAATAAAATCCCACCATAATGTCGGTGGGCTACCGACTAAAATGACTCTCACTTTGCTTGAACCCCTACGCTATCTCTTTAAGGACGAAGTACGAGAGGTAGGAATAGCTCTAGGGCTGCCCGAAGACAGGATATGGCGGCAGCCCTTCCCTGGACCGGGGTTAGCAGTTCGTATTATTGGCGAGGTAACCAAGGAGCGTCTCAATATCATCAGAGCCGCTGATTGGATTGTGATGAATGAAATTAAAAAAGCCAACCTTTACCGCCAGCTATGGCAGAGCTTTGCGGTGCTCACTGATGTCCGCAGTGTGGGTGTAATGGGGGACTATAGAACCTATGGTTACCTGGTAGCCATACGAGCAGTGACTAGTGAGGATGCCATGACTGCTGACTGGGCACATCTTCCCCATGACCTCCTCGCCCAGATCTCCAATCGGATTGTCAATGAAGTCCCTGAGGTAAATCGAGTAGTCTACGATATCTCCTCAAAGCCACCAGCCACTATTGAGTGGGAATAAACAAACCGTTGAATTTAACAGAAGTCGAATCTGGAAAGGAGGCATCAGGTGGTTTATGGTGAAGGCGAATTGAGTGAGCTTGAGGAAAGGGAACTAGATCTAGCAATATTGCGGGATGACCTGGCGGGGGAACTGCAGGCTATCAACCAATATCAGGACCATATTGATTCGTTGGAAAATGAAGAGGCAAGACATATATTAGAGCATATCCGGGATGACGAGAAGGAGCATGTCGCTGAGCTGACTAAATTAATCCAGAAGCTTGATCCCACCCAGGCGGAGAAGTTCAGAAAGGAGAAGTTATAGCGAATAGCAATGGCGCATAGACAGCAATTGAAGGGTGTGAAGAGAACCAGGGGCAAACATAAGAAGAAAAAGAAGCGCTGAGGAAAGAACCTTGAAGGTAATGGTGATTGGCGGGGGTGCTCGGGAACATGCCCTAGTATGGAAGCTTACCCAAAGCTCAAAGGTTGATGAGATTTATGTCGCCCCGGGGAATGCTGGAACAGCGGCTATTGCCCATAATTTGGATATTTCCCCCACCAATATAGAAGCTCTCGCCGATGCCGCCCAGCAGCATAACATTGATTTAACTGTGGTTGGTCCTGAAGCTCCTTTAGCTCTAGGAATCGTTGATTTATTCCAAAGTCGAGGGCTCACTATCTTTGGTCCCACTCAAGCAGCGGCAAGGCTGGAATCAAGTAAGGTCTTCGCCAAGCAATTGATGCAAAGACATGATATCCCTTGTGCTCAAGGAGTTGTCTTCTCCTCCTTTTCACAGGCGAAAGATTACCTCAAATTACAGCCTCTGCCTATAGTCATCAAAACCGATGGACTGGCGGCAGGAAAGGGAACAATTGTAGCTAATTCTGTAGAGCAAGCTTTAAAGACCCTGAGTGATATGATGGATAAGAGAGTTTTTGGTGCTGCTGGCGATAGAGTGATTTTTGATGAATGCCTCAGTGGAAAAGAAGTGAGTCTTCTTGCTTTCACCGATGGCAAAACTGTTTCCCCTATGGTGCCAGCCTGCGACTATAAGCGAGCGCTTGATTTCAACCAGGGTCCAAATACTGGAGGTATGGGAAGCTATAGCCCAGTTAGCTTTTTTGACCACAAGCAAGTTGAATTAGCGCAACACACTATTCTTGAACCAGTAGTGCATGCCATGGCTTGGGAAGGGATACCTTATCAGGGCGTTCTCTATGCTGGGTTGATGCTCACCTCCCAAGGTCTTAAGGTTTTAGAGTTTAACGCCAGGTTTGGCGATCCAGAGAACCAGGTTATGATGCCTCGCCTCAAGACAGACTTGGTAGATATAATGCTAGCCGTAATCGATGGTAATCTAGATAGGATGAAGATAGATTGGAGTGAGGAAGCTTGTGTTGGTGTGGTGATGGCTTCAGCTGGCTACCCTAGTAGCTACAAAACAGGTTTTCCGATAACAGGCTTGAACAAATTAGGCGAGGGAATCCTTGTCTTCCACGCTGGAACCAAGATAGGAGTCGGGGGAAAGATATATACTGATGGGGGGAGAGTGCTTACTGTAGTAGCTGGTGGAAAAACAATTGCCGAAGCAAGAGCCAAAGTCTACCAAAAGCTTCCCGACATCCACTTTGAGGGTTGCCATTACCGCAAGGATATCGCGGCAATAGAGAGCGGTGAGTGATATGCCATCATTAGATACCATAGTAATAAAAGTTGACCCTCTTAATCCTGAAAGAGAGGCTATTGCTAAAGCAGCCGATATAATAAGGGAAGGTGGGCTGGTTGCCTTCCCCACTGAAACAGTCTATGGACTGGGGGCAGATGCCTTAAATCCTGAAGCAGTAAAGAAAGTTTTTATTGCTAAGGGAAGACCATCCGATAACCCGATAATAGTCCACGTCGCTGAGTTAGAGCATCTGAAGATGCTCACTGACAACATCACTCCCGAGGCAAAGAGACTGATAGAGAAGTTCTGGCCTGGTCCCCTAACGCTGATCTTTAGAAAGTCAGCCAGAGTCCCTGGGATTGTTACCGGTGGGCAAGACACGGTAGCTGTCAGGATGCCAAAGAACAATGTTGCCTTGGCGCTAATAAGGGCTTTCAGAGGTCCTATTGCTGCCCCCAGTGCTAACCTCTCCGGACGTCCCAGTGGCACTGCGGGAAGGCACGTTTTCCAAGACCTGGGGGGGAAGATTGATATGGTTCTTGACGCTGGTGCGGTGGAGGTAGGGGTGGAATCTACTGTGCTTGACCTCTCTACATATCCAGCAACCATATTGAGACCAGGGGCAGTAACCCCGGAGCAATTAAAGCCTATCATTGGTAAAGTTGTCTTAGGAAAAGAAACACAGCTCCTCAAACGCTCCCCGGGCACCCGCTATCGCCATTACAGCCCCAAGGCAGAGGTCACCCTAGTTAAGGAGCAAAATGAGGAACAAATAGCCCAGTTAATTGAGCAATCCACTAAGGCAGGAAGGAGAGTGGGGTTAATTACCCGCCATCCTTATTTCTATGAGAGCAATGGAGGGGTTATTGTTAAAATGATGCCAAAAGACCTTAAGGAGTATGCCAAGCAGATGTTTGCTGTGATTCGAGAACTAGATGAAGAGGGAGTAGACGAAATTATCGTAGAGGAGGTCGAGGAAAGGGGAATCGGAGTAGCTATCATGGATCGACTCAGAAGAGCTGCTTCTCGCTGAATTCTCCTCCACCAAATGGGAAATTCTAAAAGAAACTTATACGATGTGATTATCATCGGCGCAGGACCGGCTGGTGCCACTCTTGGTTATGAACTAGCTAGCAAAGGGATAGATACGCTGATTTTGGAGAAGGAGAGGTTACCTCGATATAAGCCCTGTGCTGGGGGTGTTACTGCCAAGACTCTTAAACTGCTTGACCTTGACATCAGCCCGGTAACACGACAAGTAGTATATGGAGCTAAAGTTACTTATAAGAAGAATAATAAAGAGTTTACCAAGTGGTATGACAAGCCCTTAGTTTATATGGTAATGCGTGACGAATTCGATCATCTCCTTATTCAAAGGGCTCAAGAAGTGAATGCAGTCGTGGCTGATAATCAAAGGGTTTGCCAGGTACAAGTGACCCCCAAGGGGGTCGAAGTCCTGACCACCCACGATACTTTCAGAGCTGAGATTTTAGTTGGCGCAGATGGGGCTAACAGTGTAGTAGCTAAGAGTTTAGGTTTAATGAAGGGTGTTGAACTTGGTATCGGGATAGAAGCTGAAATTTTAGTTCCAAATGAAAGGTTGATAAAATGGGACTCTCTAATAGGGCTAGATTTAGGGCATATACGTGGCAGGTATGGCTGGATCTTCCCTAAGAAAGACCATCTATCCATCGGTATAGCAGGTTCCCTCCGCCAAGCGAAAAGATTGAAGCCTTACTATCAAAGAATCCTGGAATCACATGACCTGGGAACCTACAAGATTTCCAAGTTGAGGAGTCACTTCCTGCCTGTACGCAAAAATGGGATGGCTATTGAACAGGGGAGGAGCCTGTTGCTCGGCGATGCCGCTGGCTTAGTTGACCCGCTTACCGGTGAGGGTATCTACTATGCGATCAAAAGCGCACAAATTGCTGCCCCAATTATAATTCAAGGTTTGCAAGGTACCATTAACCTAAAAGACTATCAGGATGCTGTGGATAAGGAAATAATGCCTGAATTAAAAGCTTCCCGAGCCCTGTTAAGACTCTTTACTTGGTTTCCTTGGTTATACTTCAATCTGGTTGAGGGAAGTGATCGTTTGTGGAGAGTTTGTTGTCGCCTGCTTCGGGGTGAGGAGTCCTATATTAGCATCAAGAAGAGATTAGGAGTATTACAATTTTTATTTGACTTATTAAGTATATCATCAAGTGAGGTTATAAATGCCAAATTCTAAGCAAGCAACGCCTTTAGTCGGGGTAGTGATGGGTAGCAAATCAGACGAACCTTTGATGCAGCCCACGCTGGATATGCTCAAGGAGCTGGGTATTGACTATGAGGTCTCGGTCATGTCAGCCCATCGCAATCCGCAGAAGGTCCGAGAATACGGGCTAAGTGCTCGAGAGCGTGGGATTGAGGTCATCATTGCTGGCGCGGGAGGAGCCGCCCACCTTCCCGGAGTCCTAGCAAGCTGGACCATCTTGCCTGTCATCGGCGTCCCCTTACCCACCAGCGACCTGAAGGGGATTGACGCTCTCCTTTCCATAACTCAGATGCCGTCTGGGGTTCCCGTAGCCGGCGTTAGCATCGGCGGAGCCAAAAACGCGGCTCTCCTAGCGGCTGAAATCCTTGGGCTGAAGTATGATAAGATAAAGAATGCCTACGAAGAGTATCGGAAAAAACTGGCAATGTGTTAAGCAACGGTTCAAATGTAGTGCAGGTCTTTAGCCCTGCCAGTAAGTAGACTTAAAGGTCTGCGCTACAGACGTTTGACATGATGCGCTTCGGGGGGTAACAAATGATTGAGCGATATTCTAGACCGGCAATGAAGAAAGTCTGGTCAGATGAGACTAAGTTCGATAAGTGGCTTCAGGTGGAGATTGCTGTCTGTGAAGCCTGGGCAGAGCTAGAAGCCATCCCTAAAGAGGCGATACCCAAGATAAAGAAGGCTCGCTTTGACCTTAAGCGCTTCGACGAAATCCTTAAGGTAACCCACCACGATGTGACTGCCTTCCTCAATACCATATCGGAGAGTCTTGGTGAGGAGAGCCGCTTTGTCCATCTGGGGCTTACCTCTTCCGACATCATGGATACAGCCCTCAGCCTCCAACTGATGGAAGCAGCCGACCTCCTTGCTCAGGACATTGCCGAGCTTGCTGCTGCGTTGAGGCAGAGGGCTATTGAACACAAGCAAACCATCATGATGGGGCGCACTCACGGCGTCCACGCCGAGCCAATTACCTTCGGGCTTAAGCTCGCTATCTGGGTCGAAGAGATGAAAAGAAATGCCCACCGGCTGGCGGAAGCGAAAAAGGTTATCAGCGTGGGTAAAATCTCCGGAGCAGTTGGCACCTACGCCACTGTATCACCAGAGGTGGAAAAAATAGCTTGCGCCAAATTGGGACTTGCCCCGGCGCCAGTGTCTAGCCAAATAATCCAGCGCGATCGCCATGCCCAGTTTGTTACCACCCTAGCCATTATTGCCAGCTCTCTGGAGAAATTTGCCACTGAAATTAGGGGGCTACAGAGAACCGAGGTTCTGGAAGTAGAAGAGCCCTTTGAGCCAGGACAAACTGGCTCCTCAGCTATGCCTCATAAGCGCAATCCCGAGCTTTGCGAGCGCATTTGTGGACTAGCTCGACTGGTGCGCGGGCATGCCCTAACTTCGATGGAGAATATTGCGCTATGGCATGAGCGGGACATCAGCCACTCCTCCAACGAACGCATTATCTTGCCTGACTCCTGCCTGGTGCTGGACTACATCCTGAGTCTATTCACCTATGTGACGAAAGGTCTACAGGTTTATCCGCAGCGAATGAAAGAGAACATTGAGCTTACCCAGGGTCTCATCTTCTCGCAACGGGTAATGCTGGCTCTGATAGATAAAGGCTTAAGTCGGCAAAAAGCCTATGAAATTGTGCAGCGCAATTCGATGAAAGCCTGGCGGGAGAGGCGTAGTTTCCTCAGCCTCCTGGAGTCCGATGCCGAAGCCACTGCCCACCTATCCCAGGCTGAGTTAAGGTCTCTATTTGATTATGGCTATTACCTGAAGCATGTTGACCAAATTTTCCAGCGGCTAGGGCTAACTTGAAGGTTAATCCAAACGTAGGGACAGGTTTTCAAACCTGTCCGAAGAGATACGCTGATGGACAGACCTGAAGGTCTGTCCCGATGATGCTTTACTTGATATCGAAATGCAAATTGAAGCGTGCAATTACAGTCTGGATATAGAATCAAATGCCAGAGCTACCCGAGGTTGAGACCATAAGAAATGACTTGCTCCCCCAGCTAGTCGGTCGTCATTTCACCGGAGTTAAGTTATTTGACAATCAAATCGTACGACAACCTTTGCCAGAGGAGTTCCGTCGTCGCCTTGTAGGTCAAACTATAAAGGATATACGCCGTAGAGGGAAATACCTCATTTTCCAATTATCTAACGGTGAAGTATTGATTATGCATCTTAAGATGAGTGGCTTCTTGCGACTCCAGCCCTCTGCTAAGCCAGAACCCTACACCAGAGCCATATTTCATTTGGATAACGATACTAAGCTTCGTTTCTGCGACCAGCGCAAGTTTGGAGTAATTTGGCTGATGAAAGATGAGGTAGAGATTGTCGGCAAACTGGGTCCGGAACCTCTTGAGCCCAGCTTTACCCCAGAGGTTCTGAGCCGGCTTCTCCACCAGCACAGCATGCCCATAAAGGCATTACTTTGTGACCAAAACATCATCGCTGGGATAGGTAACATGTATGCTGACGAAGCTCTCTTTGACGCCCAAATTCATCCCCTGCGGAAAGCCAAAGACCTCAATGGTGAAGAGGTACAGCGCTTACATCAGGCTATCCGTCAAGTATTAAATGCGGGTATTAAGCAGAGCGGTGCTAGCGTTGATACTTACCAACGCCCTAATGGTGAACTAGGAACGGCTCATTTCTCCTTCCAGGTTGCCCACCGCAACAATGAACTGTGTTATAACTGCCACACTCCTCTGGCACGCATCCTTGTTCGAGGTCGAGGCACATATTTCTGCCCGAAATGTCAGGGGGATAAGCAGCCAAAATTAATCTAGCCGGAGAGACAGGATGATTATTGGAGATGTATTAAGAAGGAATGCTCGGAGGTACCCCAATAAAACTGCAGTAGTCTTCGAAAATACCCGATATACCTTTAGGGAACTAAATAATAGGGTAAATAGCCTGACAAATGCCTTGCTAGATATTGGAGTAAGGAGAGGGGATAAGGTAGCTGTCTTACTGGATAATTGCCACCAGTATGTGGAGATACATTGGGCGGGAGCAAAGGGAGGAATGACAGTAGTTCCTCTTAACTGTGGATTAAGTGGGCAAGAGCTTGCTTACATTGTAAATGATGCTGAAGTCAATACACTGTTCCTGGGAGAGAAATATCTCGAGGTAGTTAATTCCGTGAGGGGAGAGATAAAGGGAATTAGAAATTTTATCCCTATTGGAGCCCCTTCAGGCGAAACGATGAACTATGAGGCGCTAGTTTCCTCGTATTCCTCGGACGAGCCTAAGATAGAGGTTGAAGAAAAGGATCTGCACCTCCTGTTATACACCAGCGGCACTACTGGCTTGCCTAAGGGAGCCATGCTTCCTCATAGAAATAGGCTGGATGGGACAGTAAATGTTGTGTTGGCGCACCAACTAACACCTCAAGATGTGTTCCTCCTCTCCGGACCGATTTTTTGGGGTCCTATGCTGGGCTTTGTCCTACCACTTTCCTACGTGGGGTCAACTCTTGTCATCCTAAAAGGATTCGATGCTAAGACTGTTTTGGAGATTATTGACAGGGAGAGGATCACAACAAGCATTATGATAACCCCCCATATCACTTCCCTCCTCGAGTATCCTTATCTGGGTAAATATGACCTCCGTAGCCTGCGCTGCATAGTCATTGGCGGCCTACCCTTGCCGGCAGAGGTATGGAAGCGAGCTATCAAGGTCTTTGGTAACATCTTCGCTCAAAGTTATGGGTTAGTCGAGGTGGGTGGCTTGACCTTTCTCTCTCCGGAAGAAGTGGTATTAGAGGGACCACCAGATAAGATGAGAAGACTACAATCTTGTGGTAAAGAGACGATCAACGTTGAATTAAGAATAGTTGACAGCGATGGCAATGATGTTCTTCCTGGTCAACTTGGTGAGATAATAGCTAGAACCGACGGTGTAATGAAAGGGTATTGGAAATTACCTCAAGCTACGGCGGAGGCTCTTAAGGGTGGCTACTTCTATACCGGGGATTTGGCTACCAAGGATGAGGAGGGTTATGTCTATCTCGTGGGCAGAAAGAAGGACATTATCACCAGCGGAGGAAAGAATATCTACCCTACTGAGGTAGAGGAGGTACTTTATCGCCATCCCGCTGTTTCAGAGGCAGCAGTAATTGGTGTGCCCGATGAGAAACTGGGGGAATCGGTTAAGGCGGTCGTAGCGCTGAAGGAAGGAAAGAAGGTAACTCACGAGGAAATAATAGGCTTTTGCCAGCAGAACTTAGCTAGTTATGCTATACCGAGGTCTGTAGAGTTTGTCGATAAGCTTCCCCGAACAGCCTCAGGCAAGATATTGAAGGGGGTGTTGAAGGAAAGATACCAATAGGGCGCAACGCATAGTCAGGTCAATGCTTTGCCAGCTCGACTATAGTTACACCTCCACCTCCCTCCTTTGGCTCAGCCGGTCGAAAGGATTTCACTAAGCGATGCCTCATCAGCCATCCTCGAACCATCCACCGCAATGTCCCCGTTCCTTTTCCATGAACCACCCGAACAGAGGGGGTGCCAGCGATATAAGCTTCATAAAGGTATTGGTCAAGCCTTGGTAGAGCTTCATCAACAGTGAGGCAGTGCAAATCCAATTCTGGCTCTGGTGCCATGCCTATTCCGCAACACCTTTTGATAACACTATGAATGCTTTGTCTACTCGACCTGGCTATTCTATAGGCTTAGCTTACCAAGAGTCAAAGCAATCCCTAAGGGCTATAGCCTTTCTCATCAATGAGCTACAGGCGAAAATAGGGCACAATGAAATTAAACCTAGCTAGACTCCCAATATTGCTGC
>CAZUZX010000014.1:0-11929 GCA_964624525.1 uncultured Dehalococcoidia bacterium
TCTTGTGTTAGAAATCGCTCTTCCCTCCAGGCTCATCTTGTATTGGAAGAGACTCGGGCTTGACAAGACAAAAAATAGTGGTATAATGAATTTGATTTATGCAAGAAGATTCCCCGGATTACTTTCACCCGTGTTAGATTATCTTCCCCTATCTTTCCGTGGGGTTTACTATGCTTAATGAAGGAGAGTGTATAGATATTGGGCTTTAATATGCTAGCGCCTCAGCCGGGAAAAACCGTTAGGAAATCGTTTGCCAAAACCTCCCCTGTCTTAGAAATACCCAATCTAATTCAAGTCCAGCTTAATTCCTTTCGCTGGTTTCAGGAGCAAGGACTGAGAGAACTCTTTGAAGGTCTTTCCATTCAAGGCTTTACTGGCACACAATTCGAGTTACGTTTTTTAAGCTGTGAATTCGGCCCGCCTAGATATTCGGAACAGGGTTGCCGAGAACGCGACATAACCTACTCAGCGCCTCTGTATGTCAAGGTTCAATTAGTGGTTAAGGAGACGGGAGAAATTAAAGAGCAAGATATTTTTATGGGTGATATCCCCATAATGACACCTACCGGCACTTTTATTATTAATGGGACTGAGCGAGTAGTGGTAAGCCAGTTAATTCGCTCCCCGGGACTTTACTTCACTCTTGAGCAGGATACAGCCAGTGGTCGCGGATTATGTTTTACCAGGCTTATTCCTGAGCATGGTCCTTGGTTAGAATTCGAAACCAGTGGTAGAGATGTAATCTCGGTTAAGATAAATGGTAAGCGGAGATTTCCAGTTACTACTTTGCTGCGCGCTATTGGCTATAGTAGTGATGAGGAATTACTTAGGTTGTTTCAAGATGTGGATATCTCTCCAGACCATTCCTTTATTCAAGCTACTATAAAGCAAGAACCCCTCATCAAAAATGAAAATGAGGCTCTACTTGACATTTATAAACGCTTGCGTCCGGGGGATTTGCCTAACATTGATAAGGAGCGAAGCTTAATAAATAATCTTTTCTTCAATCCACGGCATTACAATTTGGGCAAGGTTGGTCGCTATAAGCTCAGCAAGCGATTAGGCCAGGAACTACCAAAGGAGGAAGCTTACGGAATTACCAAGCATCTGACTAGTTCAGCTCTTACTAAAGAGGATTTCGTAGCTATCGTCCGGCATATTATTATGGTTAATAATGGTATGGAAGCCCCCGATGATATTGATCACTTAAGCAACCGACGGTTGCGCACGGTGAATGAGTTAATTCAAAATCGGCTCCGCATTGCCCTCCTGAACTTTGAGCGAATAGTGAAGGAGCGCATGAGCATTGTCAATGTTGAGACTGCCACACCTCACGCCTTAATTAATATCCAACCTATGGCCACAGCGATAAGGGAGTTTTTCAGTGGTTCTCAACTCTCACAATTTATGGATCAAACTAATCCCTTAGCGGAGTTAACCCATAAGCGTCGTCTTTCCACACTGGGTCCAGGAGGTCTGTCGCGGGAACATGCTGGCTTCGAAGTTCGCGATATTCACCACTCCCATTATGGGCGGATTTGCCCTATTGAGACGCCAGAGGGACCTAATATCGGGCTTATTACTTCTCTTGCCACCTACGCCTTAGTCGATGAATATGGCTTCATAAGGACCCCTTACCGAAAGGTTGTCCGGGAGGTAAAGAATATACCCGAGGAGCTAGAAAATAGAACTCTTAGAGAAGCGATAGTGGCTAAGAAAGGTCATCTTATTGCCGAAGCAGGAACTTATGTCACCTCTGACATCGCCCGGCGACTTTCCAAGCTGTCCCCTAGAGTAGTGAAGGTAGTGCCTTTTGTATCCCGCCAGATTGTTTATCTCCCGGCTGATAAGGAAGAAGAGTATATTATTGCTCAAGCTAATGCTAGTCTTACTCAGAATGACGAATTTAGTGGGAGCAAGATTGAGGTGAGGCAGGGTAACCGTTTCTTTAAAGAGGCACCAGATAAGATTGACCTCATGGATGTATCGCCGAAACAAATAGTAGGTGTTTCTGCCTCTTTAATTCCCTTCTTGGAGCATGATGATGCCAACCGAGCATTAATGGGTTCTAATATGGAACGTCAAGCAGTACCTTTGCTTTGCCCTGAATCTCCAATAGTGGGAACAGGAATGGAGGAACAAGTAGCCCGTGATAGTGGACAGGCGATTTTTGCTCGTAGTGAGGGCAAGGTAGTTTCTGTCACTGGGCAACAAATAGTAACTAGGAGTGACGAAGGAGAGGAGCAAATTTACCCTCTACAGAAATTTGTGCGTACTAACCAGGGGACTTGTATCAATCAGCGCCCTGTAGTGAGTAGGGATGACCGAGTACAGTTGGGGCAAATCTTAGCTGATAGCTCAGCTACCGATCAAGGCAGATTATCCTTAGGGCAAAATGTACTTTGCGCCTTCATGAGTTGGGAAGGCTATAATTTCGAAGATGCCATCATAATTTCAGAGAACCTAGTTAAAGAGGATAGATTCACCTCTGTCCATATTGAAAAGTATGAGATTGAAGCACGGGAGACAAAGCTAGGGGCAGAGGAAATCACTAGGGATATACCCAATGTAGGAGAGGAGAGCCTTCGTAATCTTGATGAATATGGGATTATACGTATTGGTGCTGAGGTTGAGTCGGGAGATATCTTGGTAGGTAAGATCACACCAAAGGGTGAAACAGAACTAAGTGCCGAGGAGAAGCTCCTTCGTGCCATCTTTGGTGAAAAGGCACGTGAGGTAAAAGATACCTCTCTGCGAATGCCCCATGGTGAGCGAGGCACGGTGATTAATGTAAAGGTTTTCTCCCGCGATAATCGTAGTGAATTACCCGAAGGAGTTAATCAGTTAGTAAGAGTATGGGTAGCTCAGAAGCGAAAGGTTTCTGAAGGAGATAAATTAGCTGGGAGGCACGGTAACAAGGGTGTTATTGCTCGTATTTTGCCGGTGGAAGACATGCCTTTTCTGCCCGATGGCACAGCGGTAGATCTTATCCTTAATCCTATAGGCGTCCCTTCACGAATGAATCTGGGGCAAATTTTGGAGGCTCATCTTGGCTGGGCAGCTCATACGCTTAGCTTTAGGGTAGATTGCCCTGTATTTGAAGGGGGAACAGATACAGAGATTGAGGATGCCCTGGCTAGAGCTTGGATAGCTCAACGAGCTGGGATAATCAGCAGCGATGCAAACAATGCAGTGTGGTTAGAACAAACTAAAGCTTGGTTGGCTACACAAGGTTACGACGGGGAGAGAATATTTAGCGAGGATTATATAGGTGAAGCAAAAAGAGCCTGCCTCCGCCTTTGGCTTGAAGACTTAGGCATCAGTACTGATGGACTTACTGATGAAGAGGTGATACAGCAAGTAGAAGGGATGTCTAAGGAAAGGGGGCTTTCTCCACCAATTTATGGTAAGACCATCCTCTACAATGGTCGTAATGGAGAACCCTTTGCTCAGCCAGTAACCGTGGGCTATATATACATAATGAAATTAATTCACCTAGTGGAGGATAAAATTCATGCCCGCTCCACAGGTCCTTATTCCCTTATTACTCAGCAACCATTGGGTGGTAAGGCTCAGTTTGGGGGACAACGCTTTGGCGAGATGGAGGTATGGGCATTAGAAGCCTATGGTGCTGCCCGCACCCTTCAAGAACTACTCACCATTAAATCTGATGATATCACTGGGCGAGCTAAAGCTTACGAGGCTATTACTAAGGGGGAAGATATATATCCTCCCAGTCTGCCAGAATCCTTTAATGTTCTGGTCAATGAACTGCAAAGCTTAGGATTAGCAGTGGAGTTGCTCACGGAGGAAAGGACAGGCTTCCTTAAAGAAAAAACTCAAAGCCATGACATGGAGGGATAGAGTTGTTTAACGCTGATAGTCTTATAGGAGTACGCATTTCCCTTGCTTCACCAGAGCAAATTAGAAGCTGGTCCTACGGTGAGGTGACTAAACCGGAGACTATAAATTATCGCAGTTTGAAGCCAGAAAGAGACGGGCTTTTTTGCGAAAAGATTTTCGGACCTACCAAAGACTATGAATGCTACTGTGGCAAGTATAAAAAGGTGCGCTATAAGGGTGTCATTTGCGATAGGTGCGGTGTAGAGGTAACTAGGTCTAAGGTGCGCCGAGAGCGCATGGGGCATATTGAACTGGCTGCCCCGGTGGCTCATACCTGGTTTGTAAAGGGAGCACCGAGCCAAATGGGGTTACTTCTCGACCTTTCCCCACGTAGCTTGGAACGTGTCCTTTACTTTGCCCAATATATTGTAACCCGTGTGGATGAAACAGCAAAACAAAAAGTTGTGCAACAGGTCCAGGAAGACGCCCATCAAGAGATCGCTCAACGGGAGGAATTCACCACTACAAAAATTAGGGAGTTACAAGAGCAGTTAGAAGTTGTTCGAGGGGATAAAAAAGAGCAAAAGTCTTCAAAGATCTTGGAGGAGATAGAACAGGTTGAGCGCTGCTTTGCTGAGGAGCGGGCACAACTAGAAAAGGGACTGGAAAGCAAAATCGATGAGATAGAAGACCTGCAACCCTTAAGGCTCCTTACCGAAAGTAAATATCGGGAACTTAAAAGGAAATATGGGGATATCTTTGAAGCTGATATAGGGGCTGAAGCCATCTTGGACATCCTTCAAAACCTTAACCTTGACGAACTACATAATACCCTACATCAGGAGGTTAATTCTACTTCAGGACAACGGCGTAAGAAAGCCATTAAAAGGTTGCAGGTGGTGGAGGCTTTCCGCCGCAGTAGTAATAAACCGGAGTGGATGATATTGGCTGTCCTCCCTGTCCTACCTCCTGAGCTGCGACCCATGGTTCAGCTAGACGGTAGGAGATTCGCCACTAGTGATCTCAATGATCTATATCGCCGGGTGATCAATCGTAACAATCGCCTTAAGAGGTTATTAATTCTGGGCGCTCCAGAGATCATCATTAATAATGAAAAGCGAATGCTTCAAGAAGCGGTGGATTCCCTCATCGATAATGGAAGGCAGAGGCGAGCTATTACTGGTGCCGGCAAACGACCGCTAAAGTCGCGCTCGGATGTGCTCCGTGGCAAACAGGGGCGCTTTCGGCAAAATCTCCTTGGAAAGAGAGTTGACTATAGCGGGCGTTCAGTAATTGTAGTTGGTCCTGAACTAAACCTTCACCAGTGTGGTTTACCTCAGCGCATGGCTTTGGAATTATTTAAGCCTTTTGTCATGGCTCGCTTAGTACAGCAAGGTGTTGCAGCAAATATTAAGAGTGCTAGACGAATGGTAGAACGAGTAAAGCCAGAGATTTGGACTATTCTGGAGGAAGTAGCCAAGGAACGCCCGGTTCTCCTTAATCGAGCTCCTACATTGCACCGACTGAGTATCCAAGCTTTTGAACCGGTGCTTATTGAAGGCTGTGCTGTTCAGCTACACCCCTTAGTTTGCACTGCTTTTAATGCTGACTTTGACGGCGACCAGATGGCAGTGCACGTTCCCCTTTCCAAGGCTGCGGTGCGAGAGGCAAGGGAAGCCATGCTCAGCGTGCATAATATGCTTTTGCCCAGTAATGGAGAACCCATTGTAGCACCGACCCTAGATATGGTTTTGGGTTGTTACTACTTAACTTCCCCAAAGCCTGGAGCAAAAGGCGAGGGAAAGCTTTTCGGCAGTTTTGAAGAGGCAGAGTTAGCTTACGAGCTTGGCATTATTGACCTCAGGGCTGAGATCGAGGTAAGGAAGGATAGTGCCGGACGGCGGGTCAAAACCACTATCGGTCGCATTATCTTCAACAATGTTCTACCTGAAGAGTTCAGCTTTATTAATGAAACTATGGATAAATCAAGCTTAAAGCGCCTAATCGCCCAGTGCATTAAACAATCAGGGAGTGCAAAGGCTGCCGCTATAGCTGATAAGATTAAGCAACTGGGATTCCAATATGCGACTAAATCAGGTATCACTATTGGTTCCAGTGACTTAAAGGTGCCTCAAACTAAAGTAAGGGTTTTGGAAGAAGCGGAAGAAATTGTCTCCCAGATCGATGACCAATACTACCGCGGCTTAATTACCGACGACGAACGCTATAATAGCATAGTGCAGGTATGGACAGAGACTACAGACAAGATTACTGACATTGTCTCTCAGTCCTTAGACCGCCAGGGGGGAGTTTACATGATGGCAACCTCCGGGGCAAAGGGAAACATCTCCCAAATTAGGCAATTGGCGGGTATACGCGGCTTGATGACAGACCCCTCTGGCAAGATAATAGACTTCCCTATTAGGTCAAGCTTCTACGAAGGGCTATCTGTATTTGAGTATTTTATCTCCACTCATGGTGGTCGTAAGGGGTTAGCCGATACCGCTTTAAGAACCTCAGACGCTGGCTATCTCACCAGACGTCTTGTTGATGTGGTCCAGGATATTATTGTTCGTGAAGAAGATTGTGGCACTACTAGTGGCATCTGGCTAACAGAGCCAAAGGATGGGTTCCTGCCTCCGTTTTTTGAGCGCATTGTGGGGCGTCTAGCCGCAGCTAAAATTATTAACCCTCGCGATGGCAAGATCATTGTTGATCGAAATGGAGAGATAAACGAAGAGAAGGCAAAGAGGATTATTTCCGCCGGAATAACCCAAGTTTATGTTAGGTCACCCCTTAGCTGCCAATCAAGGCATGGCATTTGCCAATACTGCTATGGCATTGACCTTGCCCGTGGGCATCTAATAAACCTGCGTACTGCTGTTGGTATTATTGCTGCCCAGAGTATTGGAGAACCTGGCACTCAATTAACACTGCGCACCTTCCACACTGGAGGGGTAGTGGGCCTAGATATCACCAGTGGTTTGCCCCGTGTAGAGGAACTTTTCGAGGCAAGAATACCAAAAGGACAAGCCATCCTTTCAGAGATTGATGGGGTAGCAGAGATATCCCCTACCGAAGAAGGCTACCGGATTAAGATTACCAACTCCGAAATCTATTCTAACGAATATCCCTTGTCTCCGGGTGCAGAGATTCTAGTTGGCGACGGCGAATGGGTGGAAATCGGGACAGTTTTAGCGAGGCAAGCTTTGCCCTCTACCACTGGAGAGGAAGAGGTAGCTAAAGGACTGCCAGTACCCCTCCTCTTAGCTCCAGTAGCTGGCAGGGTGAATATTAAGGACAATACTCTCCTTCTTAACTATGAGGAGAAGGAAGAGGAGGAATATTTTGTTCCGGCAACAATGAATCTCCGAGTAGAGCCTGGCTCCTGGGTGAAAGCAGGTGACCAACTTACCGAGGGGAATATCAACCCTCACGACCTCTTGCGTATTAAAGGAAGGGAAGCGGTACAGCGATACCTGGTAGATGAGGTGCAAAAGGTGTACCGCTCGCAAGGAGTAAATATAAATGATAAGCATATTGAGATTATAGTGCACCAGATGCTGCAGAAGGTAAGCGTCGATTTTTCTGGTGACACTGAACTGCTCCCCGGAGAGCTAAATGACCGCTTCGCCTTTGAGGAGATCAATGCTAAAGTAGTAGCCGAGGCAGGTGAGCCAGCTACAGCTCAGACTGTCCTTCTAGGAATAACTAAAGCGGCACTAAATTCTGATAGCTTTCTATCAGCTGCTTCTTTCCAAGAAACTACCAGGGTGCTCGCCGAGGCAGCCATAAGCGGAAAAACGGATAGACTTTGGGGGTTAAAGGAGAATGTCATCATTGGGAGATTAATCCCCGCTAGTTGCCTGCCTGAAGAAATAGAAGAGGTAGAAAAGAAAGTTGAGCCCCAGTTTCAACTTCCTTCCCTAGATTCTGCTATCTAGGAGGATAGTGACCGGGCCTTCATTTTGGATTTCCACCAACATATGCTGCTGAAAGCGCCCCGTTTCCACTTTAAGTCCAGTAGTCTGTGCTAGCTCCACAAACCGTTTAAATAATGCCTCTGCTTCCATTGGTGGCGCAGCTTGGATAAAGTTGGGGCGGCGACCTTTCCTTGTATCAGCAAGAAGCGTAAACTGACTTATTACTAAAAGCTCTCCCTGGATGTCTAAGGCTGAAAGATTGAATTTACCTTCCTTGTCTGGGAAGATACGTAGATTGACAATCTTCTCCACTAAATAGTGGGCATCGCTCTCTGTATCCCCTTTAGCTATACCTACAAGGGCTACTAGTCCGCGACCGATCTGAGTAATTCTCTCTCCACCGATGTTAACCGAAGCTTGGCTAACGCGCTGGAGTAATACCTTCATCGCCCTCTGATTACACTGCTGTTTCTACCAAAGGGTGGCTCTTGGTAAAAGTCAATCTCTCAGCCTCTAGATTGACTGCAATGTTATCGCCTTCAATGAATTTCCCATCTAGAATTTCTTTAGAAAGCGGATTCTCTATATACTGTTGGATAGCGCGACGTAAAGGTCGCGCTCCGTACATTGGGTCATAGCCCTTTTTAACTAGCCATAGTCTTGCTGCCTCAGTGAGCTCCAAGGTTATCTTGTGTTCAGCAAGGCGCTTCTGCATATCCTTTAACAATAAGTCAACAATCTGCTTAAGATGTTCTTCGGTTAAGGAATCAAAGACCAGTATCTCGTCTATACGGTTAAGGAACTCGGGGCGGAAGGCTTGCTTCAAAGCACTACTCACAGTCTGACGTAGTCGCTCTTGATCGAGTTGTCTCTCCAAATGAAAGCCCACAGCCTGACGCTGTAGTTCCTGAGTTCCTAAATTGCTGGTCATAATGACTACAGTGTTCTTGAAATCCACCGTTCGCCCGTGACCATCAGTGAGACGCCCATCCTCTAGGATTTGGAGGAGAATGTTAAATACATCGGGGTGGGCTTTCTCAATTTCGTCGAAGAGGATAACCCTGTATGGGCGACGACGTACTAATTCAGTGAGTTGCCCTCCTTCCTCATAGCCAATGTAGCCTGGTGGGGCACCAATAAGACGGGATACAGTGTGTTTTTCCATGTATTCAGACATATCCAGTCGCACCATAGCGTTTTCATCGTCAAAAAGAAATTCAGCTAAGGCACGAGCCAACTCTGTCTTGCCTACCCCAGTGGGACCGAGGAAGATAAAGCTGCCAATAGGTCTCTTGGGATCCTTCAGTCCAGCTCTAGCTCGTCTGATAGCTTCGGAAACAGCAGTTACCGCTTTTTCTTGATTCACAATTCGTTGATGAATTCGTTCCTCCATGCGGACTAGCTTCTCTGCCTCACTTTCCAGCATCCGGGAGAGAGGGATACCAGTCCACTTGGAAATAAGCACAGCAATATCATTCTCATCCACAACAGTATCAATCCTTTTATCCTGAAGCCACTTTGCTTTCTCCTGCTGGTAATCTTGCTCCAAGCGAAACATTTCTGTCTTAAGCTCAGCAGCACGCTGATAGTCACGCCGTTGTGAGGCTGCTTCTTCTTCATTAGCTAAATGCCGTAGTTTTTGCTCCAATGCTTTAACCTGAGGTGGAGCACTTTCCATATCAATACGAAGCTTGCTGGCTGCCTCATCAATAAGGTCAATCGCCTTATCGGGTAGAAAGCGGTCGGTAATATATCTTTGACTTAACTTCGCCGCGGCGATAAGGGCTGAGTCATTAATCTCGATTTTATGATGTGCCTCATACCTGGGACGAAGCCCACGTAGCATCTCTATAGTAGCTTCAACACTAGGTTCACCAATAAAGACTGGCTGAAGGCGTCGCTCTAAAGCTTTATCCTTTTCAATATGCTCCCGGTATTCATTAAGAGTGGTGGCACCAATACACTGGAGTTCCCCTCGAGACAGTGCTGGTTTGAGTATATTGCTGGCATCGATAGCACCTTCTGCTGCCCCAGCCCCTACTACAGTATGAATCTCGTCAATGAAAAGCATAACCTCCCCACTTGCCTGGCGTACCTCATCTATTACCGCTTTAAGCCGCTCTTCAAACTCTCCCCTAAACTTGCTCCCAGCAACTAATGAAGTCATGTCTAAAGCTATTATCCGCTTACCCTTCAATGAATCGGGAACATCCTCAGCCACAATCTTCTGAGCTAAACCCTCGGCAATAGCTGTTTTGCCTACCCCAGCTTCACCAATAATTACCGGGTTATTCTTCGTGCGCCGGGAAAGGATCTGCATCACCCGCCGAATCTCCTCCTCTCGACCAATGACGGGATCAAGCTTACCCTGCTTGGCAAGCTCGGTAAGGTCACGACCATATTTTTCTAGGGAGCGATATTTGCTTTCCGCTCTCCTATCAGTAACTCTATGGGTTCCCCGAATATCCTGGAGAGCTCGGTAAATTCCCTCTTGGTCAATGCCAAAGGAATGAAGGATTCTGGCTGCCTCCCCTTGTTGTTCGGTAGTGATAGCAACCAAGAGATGCTCAGTGCCAATGAACTCGTCTTTAAGTCTATCGGCTTCGCTAGTAGCATTCTCTAGAAGGCGAGTAATGCGTGGGGTAGCATAAATCTGAGCCCCCTCATAGGCAATCTTAGGTGCTCTCTCCAAAGCCAGCTCTACCTGACGCTTCATTGCTTCATCATCTACCCCTAACTCCTTTAATATCTTAACCGTCAAGCTATCTTGCTGCCCCAGCAAGGCGAGCAAGACATGCTCTACATCCCACTGGCTGTGGTGATAGCGGCGAACGAGTTCCTGTGAAGCCGCTAGTGCTTCCTGAGCCTGCTCAGTAAACCTCTCCTGTCTCATGACCCAAACTTGCCTCACATTGAAAGGGCGCGTTCTCGAAATTCACTTACCTTGGGGCATTCTAGCCCTTTGCAATGCTTCAACCTTTTTGACTTTTCTTTCTCCTTCACGTGGCTGTATTTATTAAAGTAGGTGCATTTTGCTGCCCCATCTCCGTACACCATAAGCACGGCGTAATCGTCTACATAATCACAGAGAATTGTTGTGGCTGTTACTTGCCAGTCCATTTTCCCCTTTTCCTCTTTCCTAGGCAAATAGTTTTGACTCATGTCCCGCTAAGACGCTCTAACTTTGTTTGCATCTCCTCTAACTGGCTCTGCATCTGCGCCACGCGCTCCATCAGGCGTAGAATAACTTCCACTCCAGCAAGATTAACTCCGAGATCCTCCGTTAGCCTCTTAACGTAGCGAAGCCTTTCAATATCCTTATTTGAGTAAAGGCGGATGTTTCCCTGAGAGCGACATGGTTTTATTATGCCTACTTTCTCGTAATAGCGCAAGGTTTGCGCCCCCACGCCAACCATTCTAGCCGCTACACTTACTACGTAGCAAGGACCAGAGTCATCAAACCCTTGTCCTACCATTTTCTAAACCTCCGTGATACTAAGGTTAATTAGGGCGAATTTTTCTAAGTTGTTCAAAAAGCTCCTTCTCCCTTGGATTCAGACTCGTTGGTAGAACTACCTTCATCTTGACAAAGAGGTCACCCCTAGTGGAGTCTCCTAAATGAGGCATGCCTTTACCCGCTAAGCGGAAGAGCTGCCCGTTCTGGCTCTCAGGTGGTATCTTCAGCCTCAGCTTGCCCTTTAAAGTGGGCACCTCTACTTCACCACCTAGTACAGCGGTAATCAAAGGAACAGCCACCTCCACATATAAGTCACTATTCTTTCTTTCAAAGCTCTCATGCGGTCTGACTGAGATCACTAGATAAAGGTCGCCTTTAGGTCCACCTCCGTAGCCTGTTCCTCCCTCTCCAGCAATACGAACTTTGGAGCCATCCTTAACCCCGGGGGGGATTTTGACCTCTAATCGACGGGGGGTAGCCACTCTCCCCGAGCCACTGCAGGCTGGGCAAGGTCTACTCCGAAGGATGCCCGTCCCTCCGCAACGCGAACAAGGGGTTTGTATTTGAACTTGAATAATACGACTACCCCCACGATATGCTTCCTCAAGAGTTATTTCGAGAGGGTAGTCTATGTCTTCACCACGTTCGGGGCGGGTAGCCCGAAAACCAGAGTCTCTACCACTAAAGCTATGAAAAAGGCTGTCCA
>CAZUZX010000014.1:12029-15908 GCA_964624525.1 uncultured Dehalococcoidia bacterium
AATACTTTATAAAAAGTTGTCAATATTTTACTATATATCTTGACAAAATTTTGTTAACATTTTATAATCAAGAATGGTGAAGAGAAAGCGGTGAACTAAGACAAAGGGGGTGGTGAGAATGAGTATGATTCGATGGGAACCTTTCCCTGAGTTAATGAGCTTAAGACAGGCGATGGACAGGTTGCTGGAGGACAGTTTTATTAGACCTTCTCGCCTTATCAGTCTATTTGGCGAAGCCCCTGCTGTACCTGTTGATATGTATCAAACCCCCAATGAGGTAGTGGTCAAGGCTGTTTTACCCGGTGTGAAACCCGAGGAAGTGGATGTCACCATCACCGGGGATACTTTAAATATCAAAGGCGAGTCCAAAGTGGAAAGGGAGATAAAACGGGAGGATTACTTTTACCAGGAACACCGCTACGGTGCCTTCAGCCGCTCTATTACTCTTCCTAGTGGGCTGAAAACTGATAAGGCAGAGGCTACTTTTGAGAATGGTATTCTGACCTTGATTATCCCTAAGGTCGAGGAGGCTAAACCAAAAGAGATTAAAGTTAAAACCAAGAAAGTGGTCGAGGGTAAGAAAGTATAATGCAGACTTGCCACCGCTTTCTCTTCCCTCTCATGCCCCAAAAACTACTTCCAAGAATTGCTTTAAGATTTTAGCCGTAGCTCCCCAGATTACCCATCTGCTATACTCATAGAAATACTCCGGGACAAGCTCGCCCTGGCAAAATTTTAGTTCTTCTCTGAAGTGGCTTTTATCTAAAAGTGCGGCTATAGGAGCTTCGATTATTTCTTCCACCTCTGCCGGGCTTGCTCTAAATTCATAAGGAAAAGGAATAGCCGCCACAAAGGGGGAAATAACAAAATTAGTCGTTGAAGTTACCATATCATCTAATTCCCCTAGAATTTCTACATCTTTGGGATCGAGTCCTATCTCCTCGCAACTTTCTCTCAGGGCAGTAGTCCTGAGAGGCTCATTCTCCCCTCGGCGAACTCCTCCAGGAAAGGAGATCTCCCCCTTATGATAATCTACCTTCTCTGTCCTCTTGGTGAAGATGAGGTAATATTCCCCGGCCTTCTCATATAAGGGAACAAGGACTGCTGCTAAAACCAAGCTTCTATCTTGATTTACCCTTTTCTCTCTTCCAGATAGAGCTCGCCGGATATCTTCCTTTGTCACTTCTGGCAAGGCTTCCTCTCACTCATTTTAGAAGTCAGTCTTTCCCAAAGCTCTTTAACCTGTGCCTCCACCTTGCTCAAAGGAACATCAGTGTTAATCACTACGTCAGCATATTTAATTTTTTCCTCCGGGGGGAGTTGGGAATGGAGACGAGCCAGGGCTTGAGCTTTAGACAGCCCATTACGCTGGCGAAGACGCTGGAGCACGGTTGCTTCACCCGCTACGGTAACCCAGACCTGCTCCACTAAAGGAAGCCAGCCCGCTTCTATCAACAGTGGTGCTTCAAGCACTATCACTCTAATTCCTCGTTGCCTGAGTTCTTTGATCCTTTCCTCTGCTATGCGATACATTCTAGGGTGCATTATTTGGTTCAGTTTTGCTAACGCTTTGGCATCATTAAAGACAATTTCACCCAGCTTTTGGCGATCAACCTCACCTCCAGCTTTGAGGATTTCCTGACCAAAGGTATTAATCACCTCCTGCCATGTCTCTGTATAAGGTTGGAGAGCCTCATGACCTATCTTGTCAGCACTTAATACTACCGCACCAAGCTCAGCCATCAGCTGGGAAATAGTACTCTTGCCACTGCCGATGTTTCCGGTGAGACCAATAACCATTGTCATATTAGAAGTCTATCAATCGGCTAGGAAACGGTCAATTAAATTGGCACCTTGTGTAACCAGGGGGAGTAGTGTATACTACCCTACTACATTACCAGTGTCCTGGTTTAAGGGGGTGTGGCATGAAATTATCCTGTCTCCAAGAGAACCTGAGCAAAGGCTTGAGTATTGTTGGCAGAGCAGTAGCTACGCGGACAACCTTGCCCATTACAAACAATATTCTTCTTGCCACGGAGCATTCCCGTCTCAAGCTTGCCGCCACTAATTTGGAAATTGCTATTAGCTGCTGGCTTGGTGCCAAGATAGAACAAGAGGGGGCAATTACCCTCCCGGCAAAGCTTCTTACTGAATTTGTCAGTTCTTTACCCAACGAGAGAATTGATCTAAGCCTGTCCCACCATACCTTAGAGTTAAAGTGTGCCAGATTTGAGGCACGCATCAGTGGCATAGATGCGGAGGACTTTCCACCTATTCCCAAGATTGGTGATGGCATGATTTCCCAAATTGAGCCGGAGGCTCTTCGCTTGGCAATTAGTCAGGTGGTGTTTGCCACTGCCTCTGAAGATACCCGACCAGTACTTACTGGCGTTTGTGCCGCATTTGAAGGAGATACCTTGACTTTAGCTGCTGCCGATGGCTTTAGGCTAGCCGTGCATAAAGCCCCTCTAGCTATGCCGATAGAAGAAAGCGTAGAAATTATCATCCCTGGGCGTGCTCTCTCAGAGCTAAGCCGCCTTTTAGCTGATCAAAAGGAACCAGTAGACATAGCCATCAATCCAAATAAGAGCCAAGTGCTCTTTCGATTGAAGGACGGAGAAATAGTCTCCCAGCTAATACAAGGCACCTTTCCTAACTATAAGCAACTTATTCCGCAAAGCTATAGTACCCGGGCAGTAGTCAGTATTGCAGAGTTCCTCCGAGCTACCAAAACTGCCTCTATATTCGCTCGGGATGGCAGCAATATTGTACGCCTGCAAATCAGTCCGGGTGGAGAACTAATGCCAGGAAGGATAACTATCTCAGCCCGCTCTGAGCAGATTGGGGATAATGTCGGGGAGGTCGATGCTACTGTAGAAGGTGAAGCAGCTAAAATCGCCTTCAATGGAAGGTATCTCATTGACGTGCTTAGTGTACTCCATGAGAGTCAAGTAGCCTTAGAGATTACTACCCCCTCAAGCCCGGCGATTATCCGTCCCTTAGGTGCTGATAACTATGTCCATGTAGTTATGCCGATGTTTGTCCAATGGTAACATGGTAAAGCGTCAGAAGGAAGTCGTTAAGATTTATAAAGAGCCTAAGCTTACCCAGCCCATCCTAGTGGCTGCCTGGCCAGGTATTGGTAACATTGCCCTTGGAGCTATCAGCTATCTAAGAGAAAAATTAGCCGCTGAAGAATTCGCCGAAATCGAGCCCTTATCCTTCTTTGACCTTAGTGGGGTTTTCATTGCCGATAATCTAATACAACCACCCCGATTCCCACAGAGTAGATTTTATTATTGGAAAAGAGAAAAAGCTGGAAACGACCTAATAATCTTTCTTAGCGAAGCCCAACCTACTTTTCAAAGCTATGAATTCGCCAATAAGATTCTAGATGTTGCCCAAAAATTTGGGGTGCAGCAAGTATATACCCTTGCTGCCGCTCTTATCTCCCACTTTACCGAAAAACCAAGAGTATGGGCAGCAGCCACTGATAGTAAACTTCTTAATCAGTTTGAGAAAAGTGGTTTAGTGCTAAAAGGTGACTTCTATGTTGCCGGCATGAATGGGTTACTCCTTTCAGTCGCTAAGGAGAGGGGTATGAAGGGAATCTGTTTACTGGGAGAGACACCCCGCTATCTGGGTGAAATGGGGAACCCCATAGCTTCTCAAGCTGTGCTTGAGGTTTTAACTAAAATGCTGAGAATTAAGATTGACTTCTCAGAACTGGAAGATATGGCGAAGCAAGCCCGCCAGGAAATAGATAAATTAGTTAAGGAAAGTCGCCGCGAGTTTATTAACCACTTCACCGTGCCTCTCTGGGAGCGTCCCGAAGAAGAGGAGAGGGGTTAGCTTAGCTAAGAGACTAGTTAAGCTAAT
>CAZUZX010000014.1:16008-18541 GCA_964624525.1 uncultured Dehalococcoidia bacterium
TACAAGAAATCAAAAGATCTAATAATGACTGATCACCAGTCCGACTAGAAAGGAGAGAGGCTTGCAGTATTTCTTTAATGAGCAGCAGCAAATGATAAAGAGCCTGGCTCGGAGAATCGCTGCGGAGCGGATTCTGCCGGTGCGAGCTGAACTGGACGAGAAGGAAGAGTTCCCCTGGGACATAATGAGGGAACTTGCTAATGCTGACATGTTTAGAGTATTCATACCAGAACAATATGGGGGAATAGGGGGAGGCTGCCTCAATCTGTGCCTTGTTATAGAGGAGCTGTCTCGAGTTTGTGCCGGTATCGCTATTAGCTATGCGGCTGATGCCCTGGGATGTCTCCCTTTGCTTGAATATAGCACCGAGGAGCAGAAGAGAAAATATCTCCCCGATGTTGCTAGTGGAGATAAACTGACTGCCTTTGCTTTAACAGAATCAACTGCCGGCAGCGATGCTAGCGGCATAAAAACCTCAGCCATTCGAGAAAGGGGATACTATATACTTAATGGCACTAAACAGTTCATCACTAACGGTGGCGAAGCAGAGGTATATATAGTCGTTGCTATGACTGACCCAGCAAAAGGCAGTCGAGGAGCTAGCGCCTTAGTAGTTGAAAAGGGCACCCCTGGCTTCTCTTTCGGTAAAAAAGAGAAGAAAATGGGTATTCGTTCTTCCGCGACAAGGGAGCTGGTTTTTCGGGACTGCCGTGTTCCTGAAGAGAATCTAATTGGTAGAGAGGGCATGGGTTTTATCATTACTATGAGGACGATAGATCGCTCCCGCCCTGGAGTGGGAGCCCAAGCAGTTGGGATTGCTCAAGGGGCTCTAGAGGCAGCGGTGGAATATGCCCAGAAGCGCATCCAGTTCGGTCACCCCGTTTCCTCCTTTCAAGCTATACAGCACATGCTAGCTAACATGGCTATTGAATTGGAAGCAGCCAGAGTCATGGTTTATGCCGTAGCCCGAACAATTGATGCTGGTACCAAAAACTTTACTGAAGAAGCGGCTATGGCTAAGGTCTTTGCCACAGATATGGCGATGAGAGTCACTACTGACGCAGTGCAGATTTTTGGTGGTGTTGGTTATATGCGCGACTATCCCATTGAGAAGATGATGAGAGATGCCAAAATTACCCAGATATATGAGGGTACTAATCAAGTGCTCAGAAATGCTATCGCCTTGGAGCTATTAAAAAGAAAGGCGATACGCGAATGAACGTCATAGTTTGCCTAAAACAGGTACCGGAGACAACCAAAGTTGAGATCACCCCGCAAACTAACACCTTAGTTACAGAAGGGACAAAGCACATCATTAACCCCTTCGACATGTATGCCCTGGAGGAAGGTGTTCGAACAAAGGAGCGATGCGGGGGCAAGGTTACTGCTATCAGCATGGGTCCGCCTCAGGCAGAAGAAGCACTAAGAGAAGCAATCTCACTTGGCGCAGATGAAACCATCTTATTGAGTGACCCCGCTTTTGATGGCTCTGATACCTTGGCTACCTCCTATATTCTAGCAAAGGCAATTCTTAAGCTAGAAAAGTTTGATATTACAATTTGTGGCAGGCAGGCAATGGACGGGGATACTGGGCAGGTAGGACCACAGCTTGCGGAAAGACTAGGGTTACCCTTCGTCTCCTATGTGAGCAAGATTGAAGAGATAAGAGAAGGGTATATGCGTATGCAGCGGATGGTGGAAGAAGGTCACCAGGTGGTGGAGATGTCTCTACCCGGGGTAATCAGCGTGGTAAAAGAGATAAATGTACCTCGTTTACCTTCGCTTCGTGGACTTATGCAAGCAAAGAAAGCTAAAATACCAGTTTGGAATGCTCAAGAGTTAGGTATTGATATGAACAAGGTGGGATTGTCCGGCTCTCCCACCCAGGTGATAAGGCTTTTCTTTCTCCAAAGAGCCAGCCGGGGTGAGATACTCCGGGGTAGCTTGGAAAGCCAAGTGGAGCAACTAATAGAGAAACTAAGGGAGACCAAGGTAATTTAAGGGGGGTGAATGCGCAAGATGAAAGATAAAGACAAGAAAAAGGAACAACTTATTGAAGAATTGGCGGCTTTGCGCAAGCAGGCAGTTGAATTGAAAGAAGCAGAAGCTGAGCGTAAGCGAACGGAGGAGGAACTTGAACAAAGTTTAGACAAGTTACGAAGAGTCATAGAGGGGAGCATCCAGGCTATGGCTTCAATAACCGAAATGAGGGATCCCTACACCGCCGGTCATCAACGGCGGGTGGCTAAACTTGCCTGTGCTATAGCCGAAGAAATAGGTTTGTCAAAAGAGCAGATTGAGACAATCCATGTAGCTGGAACCCTTCATGATATTGGAAAGGTGTATTTGCCCGCTGAAATTCTCAGCAAGCCGGGTAAATTGAACAATATAGAAATGAAGCTGATCAAGACTCATCCCCAAGTCGGTCGTGAGATATTGAAGATGATAGAGTTCCCCTGGGTGGTTTGCCCTATTGTGCTTCAACACCACGAAAGGATAGATGGCTCTGGCTATCCAGAAGGTCTATCGGGGG
>CAZUZX010000015.1:0-17610 GCA_964624525.1 uncultured Dehalococcoidia bacterium
CTTGGGCAGGAGATAATCTTGAACCAGGGGATATTCTTTTTGTGGATGTCTATGATGGTTGGTGTTTTTATGGTTACTGGGATCATCTTGCCATATATGTGGGTGAGCAATCTTGCGGGGGTTATCATTCTCCGGCAGTGGTCGAGGCTACGTATAATGGCGGAGTTTGCTTAACCCCCCTGTGGCTTTTTCTTGAGAGAGATGAACCGGCAGACATTTCTGTTAAAAGGCTAAGAGCTTCTTCTTTAAGCGAGGGAGCTATCCCGCAGGTAGTCGAATATGCCTTGGCTCAGGTAGGCAAACCCTTTGACTTTATATTCCCAGCACATAAGATTGGGGACAGGTCGCTGCACTGTGTGGAATTAGTTTGGCGGGCTTACAAGGTGGCTGGAGTCGAGCTTGATAGCAATGGAGGTTTGCTATTATATCCGGATGAAATTTATTATAGTTCACAGCTTATGCCAATCTGACTAGAGGGGAAAAACTGATCTATGAATATAGGCGTTTTTGGGGGCACCTTTGATCCTATTCATATAGGGCATCTTATTGTGGCAGAGAAGGTGAGGACGGAGATTGGACTTAGTGAGGTGTTTTTCGCTCCGGCGGGACAACCTTGGCTAAAAGCAAGTAGACCCATTTCCTCTGCATTGCATCGTCTGGAGATGATACGCCTGGCTATTCTCACCAATCCCTATTTCAAAATATCCACTATTGAAGTTGATAGACCTGGACCATCCTATACTGTGGATACCATGGCTATTCTACAACAGCAGCTTGGGGCTGAGGCAAAGCTCTTCTTCATTTTGGGGAGCGATGCCCTTGCTGAGCTACCCCAATGGAAGGAGCCCTCTCGCTTAATTCAGATGTGCCATTTGGTGGCATTCACCAGACCCGGAACTGCTCTTCCCTTGAAATCGTTAGAAGCAGTTATCCCTGGCATTTCCCGGCGTGTAATCTTTGTAGATGTTCCCCAGGTAGATATTAGTGCCACTCAAATCCGCCAACGAGTAGCTCAAGGAGCTTCCATTCGCTACCTCGTCCCTGAGGCTGTGGAAAGGTATATATTGGAGCATAAGTTATATACTGAGACTAGTATTTAATGAAGATGTTGCTAAATACTGGGCATATATTGTATACTTCGAACGATTCTTTAGCTGGGAGGTGGCTTGTGGAGCATTTTGCCTTTCCCAAGTGTCAAAAGTGTAAGGAAGGCGAGCTTGTGCCTCTATCTGACTTCGGTAGCCAAGGGGCGGCTATCCATTATAAGGCATGGGTATGCACTAATCCCACTTGTGGTTTCAATTTAAAGATAAGAAACGGTGATGTTTATATAAACGAGCCAATTATTACTGGCTCAGCAGTGCATGGTTCTCGGGGACGCTAAATTAAGAAACTCCGAAAAACCTTTTCAGCAAGCTGATTATTTTGGTGAATATAGAATGTGAGTTTATACACCCAGCTAGCTCAGCTCAAGGGCAAGGCTGTCGCTCTCTTATTCCCTCTGCATTGCCTTGGTTGTGGTAGGGAGGGAGATTTCTTTTGTGATTCATGCCGTCATGCTCTTCCTCGGCTTCTGCCTCCATTATGTGCTAAATGTGGGAGACCCCTTGTCCAGGATGAGCGTTGTCCTGCTTGTCAGAAGTGGCACTTGGAGATCAGTGGTATATGCTCTCCGTTTCTTTTTGAGGGTGTAATGCGTCAAGCTATTCTTCAATTTAAATACCATAACTTCAAGGCACTTGCCTTACCCCTTGCCCAATTGTTAGCTGAGTATTTGGCAGCTAAGCCCTTACCGGCAGAGAATATAGTACCGGTTCCCCTTCATCCTCGGCGATTGCGAGGGCGAGGCTATAATCAATCCGCCCTTTTAGCTTGGGAGCTAGGGAAACTCACTAACTTGACAGTAGTAGAGGACACACTCTTGCGTCTTAGAGATACCCCAGCTCAGGTAAAGGCACCCAGTGCTGAGATACGCCGCAACAATGTGGCCGGAGTCTTTGCCTGTCGAGACCGGAAGCTTGAAGGGAAACAGATCCTTCTTATTGATGATGTATGTACTACAGGGGCAACTTTGGATTCTTGTGCTATTGCCCTAAATAGAGCCGGGGCAAGCTCAGTTTGGGGGTTGACACTAGCCAGAGAGGTATGAAGATACTAAGCAAGCAAGATGTAGAAATTGCCTCCTTAATCCAGAAGGAGGAGGAGCGCCAATCCCGCAAATTAGTGCTCATTGCCGCGGAGAATTATGCCAGCCAAGCGGTACTGGAAGCACAGGGCTCAGTTCTGACTAATAAGTATGCTGAGGGCTATCCAGGACGTCGTTATTATGGCAGTTGTGAAGAAATAGACAAAGTGGAGGATATAGCCATCCGGAGGGCAAAAGAGCTTTTCGGAGCGGAGCATGCTAATGTTCAGCCGCATAGCGGGACTCAGGCTAATCAAGCCGTCTATCTGGCTCTACTCAATTATGGAGATACAGTGCTGGGCATGAGTCTGGCTCATGGAGGACATCTTAGCCATGGAAGCGCTGTCAGTTTCTCAGGGAAGTGGTACCGATTTATCCATTATGGTGTTAATCGGGAGACTGAGAGGCTTGATTATGAAGAGATAATGCGCTTAGCTAAGGAGCATAGACCCAAGCTGATTGTGGCTGGAGCTAGCTCCTACCCTAGAATTATTGACTTTGAGCGTTTCCACCATGTGGCTAAAGAAATAGGAGCGCAACTTATGGTGGACATGGCTCATTTTGCCGGTCTAGTTGCGGCTAGGTTACACCCCTCCCCGGTGCCGTGGGCGCAAGTCATCACCTCCACAACTCATAAGACCTTAAGAGGACCCCGGGGAGGCTTTATTTTATCTAATCAAGAAGTGGCTAAGCGGCTGGATGCTGCTGTCTTTCCTGGTATGCAGGGTGGTCCACTAATGCATGTTATCGCGGCTAAAGCGATAGCTTTTTATGAAGCAAAGCAGCCTGAATTTATAAGCTATCAGCAAAAGGTGGTGGAGAATGCCCAAGTTTTAGCCAACGAGCTTCAGAAACTAGGTTTCCGTCTTATTTCTGGAGGGACAGATAACCACCTCCTCCTTGTTGATCTTCGTGGGATGGGGATAACCGGGAAGCTAGCTGAAGAAGCTCTTGACAGTGTGGGTATCTCTGTCAACCGAAATAGTATTCCTTTTGACCCCTTGCCACCCCAGATTACTAGTGGCATTAGGCTGGGCACGCCGGCAGTGACCACCAGAGGGCTTGGTTCCCAGGAGATGAAGCAAATCGCTTTATTAATTCATCGGGTGTTGACCAACCTTGGGGATGAAAGGGTTAAAAAGCAAGTTTCTGAGGAGGTGCAGGCAATCTCCTTGCGTTTTCTGGTGTCAAGGTTGAAGGCTATTTAACAATCGAGGGGAGGTTGCTATAATAATCAAAGCACAAAAATAAGCTGGAGGAGTTTAGAGATTGCGTGATTACGAATTGACAGTGGTTTTTAGTCCCCAGATGGCTGAGGAGGATATCACCACTGCTGTGGAAAGGTTAAGTCAGTTTGTCACCCAAAAAGGGGGGGTCATCAGTGAAGTAAATCGGTGGGGGAGAAGAAAGTTAGCCTATCCAATAAAACACTTTAGGGAGGGGAGCTATGCGGTGACTCAATTAAAACTTCAGCCCAATCTAGCCGCGGAGCTAGAAGTGAACTTACGCAGTTCGGAAGAAATATTGCGATACTTGTTGGTAAGATTGGAGAAGTAAGGGGGGCAACAGAAATGGCAAATTTGAACAAAGTAATGATTATTGGAAATGTTGGGACAGATCCTGAGATGCGCTTTACCCCTAATGGAAATCCGGTGACCACCTTTCGTGTCGCTTGCAGCCGAATCTTCACCACCCCTGAGGGGGAACGCAAGCAAGAGACGGAGTGGTTTACTGTGGTTACTTGGAACAAGTTAGCCGAGAGCTGCAACCAGTTCTTGACTAAAGGCAAGCGGGCTTATGTGGAAGGCAGGCTGCGGACACGGGCGTGGGAAGGACAGGATGGACAGAGGCGAAGTAAAGTGGAGATAGTAGCTGATCGAGTGATTTTCCTTGATCGGCAAGCTATTGCTCCATTGCCAGAAGAAGCTAAAATTGAGGCGGGGGCGGAGGCGGAGAATCTCCCCTTTTAAATAGATAAGGTAGACAAGATGGCAAATAATCCAAGACCAGAGACTAGAAGGGGAGCCAAACCAAAATATGCCCCGAGGCAGCGGGTGTGTGCCTTTTGTGCCCAAAAAGTGGATTATATAGACTATAAGGAGCCAACCCAGCTACGCCGTTATATTTCAGATCGTGGCACAATCGAGCCGAGACGTAGAACTGGTAATTGTGCCAAACATCAGCGAGCTTTAACTCAGGCAATTAAGAGAGCCCGGCATCTGGCTTTACTACCTTATACTTGGGCTCATATTCATAAAATCGGTATTGGGCTACGGGAGTAATCCCGCCTTTTGCTACACTCCCAGAATCTATTCTGAGATAAACAGTAAGGTTAATTATTTTGATGCCTTCCGTAGAGGTATAAATTGGGTAAGAAGTTAAAGGTTGAAAACCCGCTACGGAGGGCGGAGCCAAAGCAGGCAAGCACCTCCAGGCGCCAGCTTTCAAGGTGGGAAAAGGAGAGACGGAGACGACGCATCATAGAGATTGTAATCTTGGTGACCATTGTGGCTGTCTTGGGACTAATTGGTTATGGTTACTACAATACCCGCATCAAGCCTTGGCACCAGCCGATAGTTAAGGTGAATGACAAAGTTTTTGATATGAGTTACTATGTAAAAATGCTCCGCCTTTGGGGAGGTGATTTGTCAGGCGAGAAACTGGAGGAGGTGGTAGTGATGATAGAAAGGCATGAGCTGTTGAGGCAAGCGGCAAAAGAATCCGATATCAATATTAGTGATGATGAGGTAGAACAAGAGTTGAGGGACTTGCTGAGCTTTGATCCTGATAAAGAAAGCGAGGAAGAGTTTGCTCAGCGATATCAAGATTTACTTAATACCTTGCGTCTATCTGACAAGGACTTCAGGCAGATGTTTATCGAACCGATGTTGCTGGAAGAGAAGCTCAGGGAGCAGATGGGCGAGACTTTTGACCAATGGCTTGAACAGGAAAGAACAGAGGGTGAGAATAATGGATGGATAATAAGCTATCTAACTCCGGAGAAGAAGACTTGGGCATTACTCCATATTTAAGATTGAAGATAAGAGTGTTCAAAAGCGATAATTTGAGATAGGTGGTAATAAGCAAAAGTGGCATGGCAACCCTCTGTTAAAAAGGTAGCAGTTATCGGATTTGGCAATGTGGGAAGAGGGGTAATAAGCATTCTCCTCCGAGGAGAAGCTCCTGGGGTAGAACTAAGTAAAATAGTGGTAAAACATCGCGATAAGCCTCGTCCCTTTGAAGTTCCCTCTAAGCTCATTAGCACCGATTTGGCACAAGTCATCAAGGATCCCGAGGTGGATATTGTAGTTGAGTTAATAGGCGGTATCGAACCGGCGAGAACCTTAATAATCGACGCTCTTCAAAGTGGCAAAGATGTAGTGACTACTAATAAGGTGCTTATAGCGGAGCATGGAACGGAGATTTTTAGTTTGGCATCGCAATTAAATCAATACGTTGGTTTTCGAGGCACTTTTGTGGGATGTCATTCCCTTATTCACGAACTAAGTTTAGGCCGGTTCGCTACGAAGAGAATAAAGAAACTGCGGGCTATTCTTAATGGAACTTGCAATTATATCTTGTCGGCGATGACAAAGGAAGGAAAGTCATTTCAAGATGCACTCTGTGAGGCGCAGCAGAAGGGGTATGCCGAGAGTGACCCTTCTGAAGATATAGATGGTATCGATACGGCTCGTAAGATTCGTATTTTGTTAGGTCTAATCAATAATACCTTCAAAACACCGGCTGCTTTCCCTGTCGAGGGAATAAGAAATGTCACTATCCATGATATCCAATATGCTAAAGAGCTGGGCTACAAAATAAAGCTTCTTGGGATGATAGAGCAGGAAGAGAGTTATAGTTATATGCGTGTTCAACCTATGTTAGTACCACAAGATTCATTGCTGGGTTCTGTAGAAGGAGTAGATAACGCTATTGAAATTGAGGATGAATACGGGATAGTATCGGGGCTAGTTGCTCCCGGTGCAGGCACATATCCCACCGCCACCGCTGTGATCAAAGATTTGCTTGATATAGCTAACGGTATGAAATCGCTCATGCCTAAAGTGGGAAAGGAGATAGTTCTGGGTAACATAAGTGATACTCTCACCCGATGTTACCTCAGAGTTAGTGTAGTAGATCAACCCGGGGTTTTAGCCCAGATTAGCAAAATTTTTGCTGAACACGATATTAGTATCGCCGCTGTTATCCAAAAGGAATCGAGGGCAAAAGATTTCGTTCCTATTGTGATAACCACTCATAGTGCTCTAGAACGGAATCTACACCTGGCGATAAAAGAAGTTGACAAGCTGAGCGTGGTAAAAGCAAAAACACAGGTTATCCGCATATTGGACACTGAGGTTAAGGCTTAAATGGTGAGGATGTTTAGTAATTCCTGTGTGTCATTGCGAGCGAAGCGAAACAATCTCAAGGGGAATTCACCCTCACTTGACCTCTCCCCTTAAGGGAGAAGAAGCTGAATAAGAGATTGCTTCGGCACTTCGTGCCTCGCAACAACAGTTCGAGCTGCTAAACAGTCTTAAGGTAGGTGATAGGATGACGACTTGGATTGCTGGGTTAATTGTTATCGGAGAGCTGGTATGTGATGGCTGTGGTAAGGTAATGAGGCATCCGGAAAGATATAGCTATATTTGTGAGGAAGATAAACCTCCGCTACGTCTATGTGAAAATTGCTCCCGAGATAGAGGGTACCTCAAGCGGAAAAGGGACGAAAAGGGGCGTGAGGTGGAGACTTTCCTTTAGGGGAGAGTATGGTTGTGGGGGTCTTAGCTAAATATAGCCCTTTTCTTCCTATCACCTCAGCTACTCCCAGAATCACCTTGGGTGAAGGAGATACTCCCTTGCTCAGGTCGCAGAGGCTGGGGGGGGAGATAGGTTGTGAGCTATATTTCAAGCTGGAAGGATGTAACCCCACTGGTTCCTTCAAGGATCGGGGCATGGTAGTAGCCGTGGCTAAAGCCATGGAGGTAGGGAGCAAAGCCATTATTTGTGCCTCTACTGGTAATACTAGTGCCTCAGCGGCAGCTTATGGGGCAGTAGGGGGACTGAGCACTATTGTCATTGTTCCCCAAGGGAATATCGCCTCAGGTAAGTTCGCCCAGGCGGTAGTTTATGGAGCCAAGATAATCACTATTCAAGGTAACTTCGACCAGGCTCTGGAGATAGTGCGTGGCTTAGTGCAAAAGCATCCTATTACCTTGGTCAATTCGCTTAACCCTCACCGTATTGAAGGACAGAAGACGGCTGCTTTTGAGATTGTAGATGAGTTAGGTGATGCCCCTGACTACCTTTTTATCCCGGTAGGTAATGCTGGTAATATTACTGCCTATTGGAAAGGGTTTAAGGAATATTATCAACTGGGCAAGGCAAAGCATACCCCGAGGATGATGGGATTTGAAGCTGAGGGTGCTGCTCCTATTGTGCGAGGTCAGGTTATCTCCCAGCCGGAGACGGTAGCGACAGCAATAAGAATTGGCAACCCAGCTAGTTGGCGGGGGGCAGTCGCCGCCCGAGATGAGTCAGGAGGAACCATTGACTGTGTCAGCGACGGGGAGATTCTGGAAGCTTATCGGCTTCTAGCTACTCAGGAGGGCATCTTTGGGGAGCCAGCCTCGGCTGCCTCCCTGGCTGGGCTGCTTAAGTTATCTCGAGAGGGGAAGGACTTCTCCGGGAAAAGAGTGGTTTGCATTGTGACTGGTAGTGGATTAAAGGATCCTGAGATGGCAGTAAAGGATATTTCCCCCTTCCCTAAGATTGCTGCTGACCTCAGTGCAGTGGAACAGGCTCTGGGCTGGGAATAGTTAAAGCGCCCCAGAATTATGAAGTGGGGCGACGACGGCGTAGCCCTTCAACGAGGCTATAAACTACTGGTATCACCAGCAAGGTTAGCAGAGTTGAGGTAAATAGTCCGCCGATAACCACTGTTCCCAGCGAAGCCGCGATGAGAACGCCCTGCTCTAAGCCGAGGGCTAATGGAATGAGGGCAAACATGGTCGCTAGCGCTGTCATCAGGATAGGGCGCAGCCGGGTTCGTCCTCCTTGAACTAAAGCATCAAAGGTACTCATCCCTCCCTTACGGAGCTGTTCTACTAAAGCCATGAGCAGAATGGCATTGCTGAGGACAATCCCCACCAACATTAACACACCCATCAGGGCTGAGATGTCTAGAGTTCGCCCCGTAACAAGTAGAGCCAGCAAAGCACCAATAGAGGCTAAGGGCAGACTAACCATAATGATAAGTGGATTGAGGAAGGAACGGAAGAAGATTACCACTACGGCATAGGCAATTGCAATAGCAATGATTATCGCGATGAACATATCTCGGAATGACTCTTGCATCTCCTCCGCCACCCCACCCATTTTGAACTTGACATCAGGGTACTCCGGGGAAAGGGCGTTGATCTTTTCCTGGGCGGCTTGATTGACTGCTCCGACATTCTTCTCGGTGATGCTTGCGGTGATTGTCGCAGCGCGGTAATTGTCGACACGGCTGATATGAGTCGGTTCCATTACAAATCCTGGCGTGGTAGTAACAATCTCACTCAGCTTTGTCGGCTGGGATAAACCACCGCTAACTCTAAGCTCTCCAAGTTCCTCTGGAGTGCCTACCTTGCCCATTATCCCTTCAACAAAGAGCGTCTTGCCGTCAAAACTCGCCCGGGTCTCAACCCCTCGCATCATGGCACCATAGATCTCACCCTCCAACACAGTCTTATTCATCCCCTTGGATGCAGCCTTTTCATCATCAATCTGGATGTTGGGCCGGGGCAAAGTAGTGGCAATATCGCTTTCAATGTTGACCAATCCCTCGACATCCTGCAACACGGCGCCAAGTGCATATGTTGCATTCTCTACATTCAGATACTCATCACCCTGGATAGAAACTTGAAAGCCTGTTCCCATTCCGCCCATCATCGAATCCGTGGCACTCACTGTGATGATACCTTCTCCAGGCAGCTCCTTGCAGAGCTGCTCCAATTTATCGCGCTCCTCTTCCGCGTTAGCATGAGTATCAAGATACGCCTCTATAAAGGCAATGTTACTGCCCCCACCCATCAGCATAGCCGTCATCCCACCCATCAGGGAACTTGAGGTGCCAATAGTAGTGTAATACCGTTGCACGCTGGGATTGACTTCGGGGTCAATAAGTTTCTCTACCTGGGTAGCCTTTGCTGCGGTGGTCTTCATATCAGTCCCCAGTGGCATCACAACCTCTACCGTCAGCATCTTTTCGCCCATAGAGGGCATAAAGGAAGTGCCAATAATCGGTAAAAGGGCAAAACTGCCGAAGAAGAGCACGGCGGCAATCACCAGGGTAAGGGCACGATGGGTTAGCGCCCATTTTAGCACCGGCGTATAAGCCCGCTGATACCAGGTATCCCTTGTCTCAACCTTGAATTTTTTCGGCACCAGTACACTCGATAATGGAGGCACAACCATGAGCGCCACTAAGAGTGAAGCAATCAGGGCAAAGGTTATAGTCAAAGCAAAGGGAACAAATAGCTCGCCGACAATGCCGCCGACAAAGGCTAGTGGTAGGAAGATGGCTATGGTAGCCAGGGTCGCGGAGATAACCGGTGCCGCCACCTCCCGGACACCATTAAGAGCAGCTTCCCTAAATCCCTCGCCTTGATGCAGATGACGGTATATAACTTCTAGAACGACGATGCTATCATCAACAATACGCCCCACGGCAATCGCCATCGCACTCAGGGTCAGGATATTAATCGTTATTCCCCAAAAGTACATCACCAAAAAGCCAATCAGGATACTGAGGGGAATGGATATGGCAGTGACCAGTGAGCCGCGCAAGGTCATCAAGAAGAGAAAAATCACAATGACCGCCAGAATGGCACCGATTACCGCCTCCCGCGTCAACGTACTGATGCTACGCTCGATGTAGTCTGACTGATCGAACACGGTGAGAAGTTTTACCTCATTCCCATTATCCCCAAGACTTTGTTCGATTTCCTTAGCCTTATCCTCTACCGCATTAGCCACCGCGACCGTATTTGCCTCGGTGTCCTTCATCACTACAATGCCCACACTGTTTTTCCCATTGGTGTGAGTTAAGGCTGTTCCTGGGGCTGGACCGATATCGACACTGGCCACATCTTTGAGCATGATACCAGCGCCTACAGGGGTATTCTCGATATCGCTTAAAGAAGCATATTGCTGCGTGCTAAGAATGCTCACGATCCAGGACATCGGGATGTCATTATCATTCATCTCTTGGGCATCTGGAGAAATCAGGACCTTTTCATCCCCACCTTCCACGGAGACAGAAAACACACCATCAATATCATTTAGTTTTGGCATAACCTCAGTAATAGCTATCTCCCGTAGCTTGCCAGGGTCAATATCTCCATAAAGGCTCAGCATTACCACGGGCATCATGCTCAGGTTGATGGGATAGAGCTTAGGATTCTCCCCAATCTGAGGCACTTCACGAGGCATATCAGACGGAAGGTCTAACTCGCTGAGCCGTTCTGAGATAAGGCTGTTCACCTTGTCCATATGAGTGCCGTATTCAAATTCGGCGTAGACAAAGGACATACCCTCGGTTGAGGTTGAGGTAATGTGTTTTAACCTTGCGATATCTGAGATGGTAGCTTCAACCGGCACGGTGACATCCTCCATAACTACCTCGGGTGAAGCTCCAGGATATACTGTCAAAACTGTGGTCATCGGGAGTTCAATGTCCGGTATCAGTTCCATTTTAAGGCGAATGGTCGCAAAGATGGCGCCCGCAGTAATCAGCGCCACTATCAGGAAGGTTATCCACCTTTTATACAGGGCTATACGGGTCAAAATTGTCATTCAGAGTTTTCCTTTTCTTTGGAAAGGGATCGTATTGTCTCTGAGGCTTGTCGCTCCGCTAGGATAGCCTCATAGAGGATATCCCATACTTGGGCTATCTTCTGCAAATCATCCAGCGTTAATTTTTCCAGGACCTTCGCTAACTGTATCTGTACTGCCCGGTAAAGGCGGTCCACTATTTGGTGACCCTCCTCGGTGAGGTGGCAGACTACCAAGCGACGGTCGCGTGGATCCTCGCCACGCCTAACCAAGCCTTGTTCCACCAGGCGATCGACAATCCCAGTAATCGTTGACAATTTCACTCCCAGAGGTGCGGCTAATTCTCCCATTGAGGTGGCACCACCTCCGTAAAGTAAGAAGAGGATTTTCAGTTGTGGCATAGTTAAGTTGGTGCTGAGCCACTCTTGTGGCCATGTCTTCACAATCTCATACATTCGGGTCTCTTGATTGATGATGTGCTCTATAAGCTGGCTTCGTTCACTATTCATACCAAGCTCTATATATTAGGGAAAGGACTAAATTTTCATCAATACAAATGGTTTGCATGGTGCAAATTATATGTTAAGGGCTTAATTTTGTCAACAGCGTGTACTCAGATTCAAGGCGATTTCGTTGATATTTACCTCGTTTCCTGTTATTTTTATCTAAAACCTAGGGGGATGAGTGGCTAAGACAAGCATTGAGGGAGCAGGGCGTTTCTCCTATCATTATCCTCGACTGGCAGTTATCGTTACTGCTCAGGCTAAGGGCAAGGATAATGCTATGACGGTGGCTTGGCATGCCCCTATTTCTTTTAAGCCTCCTCTTTACGGTATATCCATCACTCCACAGAGGTTCACTTACCAGCTAATTATGGAAAGTAAGGAGTTCGGGATCAACTTCTTGCCCTTTGAGAGGGCAGAATGGCTAGCTTCAGTAGGGGGTAGCAAAGGGAGAGAGGTGGATAAGTTTCACAGATTTCAAATTGCTAAGGAGAAGCCACTGAAGATAGCTGCTCCCCTTTTGCAGGATGCCTACCTCTGCTATGAGTGCAAACTGGTAGACCATAAACCTTATGGTGATCATGAGTGGCTGATAGGTGAAATTGTCGCAACCCATGTACTGGAGGAGGCTTTCACCTCTGAGGGATTGCTGGATGTGGCTCGATTTAACCCTGCTCTTTACCTTAGTGGGGAGTTGTACCTCACCACCTTAAAGGACACCTTGCGCCGCCTCGATCGTCAGGTCTATGGGAGACGCTGGAGTGCTTAAACTGGCGCTTAAGAACCTCACTAGACGCCGCACGCGGACCATCCTTACTATCCTGGGGGTTACCGTTGCTATCAGTTTCACTGTCGGTTTACTCAGCATTACCGAGGGATTTATGACCTCCGTCAACCAATCTGTCCAGGAACGGAGGGAAGATATCTTCGTTCTGCCTGAGGAGGTGGCTGGGCTTCCTATGCCCATGATAGAGTCCTACGGAGCCCGATTCCCTGAAGATTACTGCAGCCAGATTCAAAGTATAAGCAATGTAGAGGCTGTCTACCCGGTGTTTTCCCAGAGCCTATACCGAACCGGTGGCTCAATGAAAGATTTTATTGCCCTGAATGGGGTTACGCCAGCATTTCTAACTGACCTGAGACCTTTTCTTGAAGTGGAGCGGGGGCGCCTCTTGCAGGAGGGGGATGAACAGGTGGTGGTGATTGGTTCGACAGTGGCTGAAGCACAAGGTTTGGAGGTAAGGGGTATTTTAGAGGTGGGTGAACAGCTCTTTGAAGTGGTGGGTGTTTTAAAACCCAGCGGTGGCTTTGATGATATGATTGCTTATGCTCCAATTAAAGCTTTGCAGGAAATATATGGAGAGCCAGAAAAAATCACTAGTGCTGCGGTTAGAGTGGATGACCCGGACAAAGCAGAGGAGACAGCTACGGGGATTACTAATGCTTTTGCTTCTAGTTCGCCAAGAGTAGTGGCTCAAACAATGGAAGAACTTTTGGGCAAGATGACTGACTTCTTATCAACGGCTCGAGCTATCCACTTCAGTGTAGCCTCTATCGCTCTGCTGATCGGTGTCCTGTTTATTTTATCTACCATGCTGATGGCAGTGAGTGAGCGGACAAAAGAGATCGGCACCATGAGAGCCATAGGCACTTCTCGAAGAAGCATATTCCGCTTAATTGTGACTGAATCGCTGATAATTAGCCTCATAGCGGGAGGCTTGGGCTGCCTTGGCGGTTGGCTCCTATCTAAGCTCATCACCTATGCTATAGCGAAACTCGCTGGAGTAACTTTCCTTGAGGCTATAGTGAGTCCTCGTATTTTTGGTACTGGATTGGTGATTGCTTTGCTTATTGGAGCCTTAGCTGGTTTATATCCAGCCTGGAGAATATCCAAGGTGAATATTGTGGAGGCGCTTCGATATGAATAATAAGGTAATAGAAACTAACCACCTATCTAAAATATATGTTATGGGTGGTGAGGAAATTAAAGCCGTTGACAATGTTGACTTGGTGATAACCAAGGGTGAATTTATCAGCATTATGGGTCCCTCAGGCTCAGGCAAGACTACCCTCCTCAACCTCATCGGATGTATCGATCGCCCGACTAGCGGGACAATACTTTTTGAAGGTCAAGATATATCGAAGTTGAAGGAGTCTCAACTAGATCAATTGCGACTGAGAAAGGCTGGCTTCGTATTCCAAAACTTTAACCTAATACCTGTCCTAACCGCGCTGGAGAATGTGATGCTCCCTATGGAGATGGCTGGGGTGGCTAGGAAAGAGCAGATAAAGCGAGCCACCGAGTTACTAGCCTGGGTTGGCTTACCAAAGAGGATACACCACAAGCCACGAGAGCTAAGTGCTGGTGAGAATCAGCGGGTTGGTATAGCTCGGGCTTTAGCCAATAACCCGACGATATTATTTGCCGATGAGCCCACGGGAAACCTAGACTCAAGGATAGCTCAGGAGATTGCCCTTTTATTTAAGCGGGTGAATAGCGATTACGGCACATCCATTATCATAGTTACCCACAACCCGGGAATTGCTGAGATAGCCACCAGATACCTTAAAATGATGGACGGACACTTTGTTTGAAAGAAAAATCTATCCATGGTGAGGAGGGGTCTATCCCTTTCCACCTATGGGAAACTACTATAAGAGTTCCCACATTGAAGGAGGACGTGAGTGGTTGACCAAGCGAGGATTGAGCAGGCAGTACTCTCTATCATTGAAGCTATTGGTGAGGATCCGAAACGAGAGGGTTTAGCCGGTACCCCACGGCGTATTGCTGAGATGTATGCCGAACTCTTTAGTGGGCTAGATAAGGATCCGAAAGAGGAACTCATTGTTGGCTTTGAAGAGGGGCATCGGGAAATGGTGATAGTAAAGGACATTCCCTTTTATTCCATGTGTGAGCATCACCTTCTTCCCTTTTATGGGGTAGTCCATGTAGGCTATATCCCTAATGCTAGCGGTCGGGTTGTTGGTGCCAGTAAGCTAGCCCGGGTAGTGGAAATTGTGGCTAAGCGCCCGCAACTTCAAGAGCGGATGGCTACTCAGATTGCCGAAGCTATCTTGGAAGCCATTCAGCCTGATGGTGTGGCGGTAGTAATCCAGGCGGAGCACCTATGTATGACTATGCGGGGGATCAAAAAACCGGGGAGTAATATTATTACCTCAGCTACTAGGGGTCTCTTTCGCCGCAAAGCAGCCACTAGAGCTGAGTTTCTCTCTTTAGTACAAGGGAAGTAGAAACTAGCCTCAGATTGGCTTGTTTCCTATTTCCTCATGCCCCTTCTAATTTCGATCAGCTTCTAAATGAGTTGGCTAATATAGCGGGGGAGCTCGGTCAAATTGTTTATAATAGCCGCCGGGTTCTCCTGGGAGAGGTTTTCTACGGTGGCTACTCCGGTGGGAAGGGCAATGGTTATTACCCCGGCTGCTTTGCCAGTGATAATATCAGCCTGGGAATCCCCAACTAAGACACACTCGGCGGGAGATAGCCCTAACTGTCTGATGCATTCCATCAGGGATCCGGTAGCTGGCTTCCGCTCTGCTTCTGCCCCGGTGACCATAGCATCGATAAAATGGTTGATGCCGAGGCGACGAAGCTCTCGCCATTTGGTTTCACCTGAAGTCGTTCTTGCGGTAACAATGCCTATCTTTAGCCCCATCTCTCTCAGTTTGGGGAGGACCTCCTCTACGCCCGGTTTCAAGGGTACATTCTCCCTTTCTAGATCAGTATAAGCCTTTTGTATTTCTCCAAGGCACTTGAATTGTACCTCCTTTTCCTCAAAGGGGATGGGAAACAGTTCTAGGAGTATCTTCTCTAGAGGTAGAGCCCGGTTCAGGAAAGTAGCCAGTTTTTCCTTAGAGATTGGGGCTAGGTTGAATCTGAGAATTCCTTGGTTGAAAGCCCGGGTATAGGTCTCGAGGGTATCAATGAGGGTGCCATCAAGGTCAAATATAACTCCTTTTATCTTTGTATTCCTTGCCGATATTCCCCGCATATGATTATCTGATAGTAGCCCTGTTGAAAGTTTTAGGCAAGACAGAATTTTCTGGCTAGCTTGAGAATAAGGGTGGGGAGGGGCTCAACGAAGGGAAATAATATCTTCATGCAAAAGAGGCTGGTGAGTATCCCAATTGCTGCTCCGCCTATTATATCCAGAGGATAGTGAACTGCGGCATAAACACGAGCAAAGGACATCAGGAGAGCGAGGAAACAAAGAAATGCCCCTATTTTGTGGCGGTAAAACCATATAGCCGCGGCGACAGCAAAAACAATTGCGGCTGCATTACTAGGGAATGAGGGGTCGTGTGGGGGATAGAATATCTTCTCTACAGTAGGTAATAGTTCAGGCATTGACATGAAAGGTCGAGGACGGTCATAAAAAAGGTTACATATCTTAACCATACCATCGCTTATCCCAAGGCTAGCCGCCGCTATAAGTACTGCTCGCTGGTAGGATTCCCGCTCATTCATTTTCTTACCCCAGAACCACAGTCCGAGCAAAATAAGGGAAATACTCACCGGGATAAAGTAATCATTTACCGCTAGCCGCATAATGTAATCGAGGGGGGCAAATTTACCCACTAAACCACTAATCCAAAGGAGAACTCTTTCATCTGCCGCAGCTATTTGGTGCATTTCTGCTGTTTCTTAGTTCCCTTCTTGAAGCTATATCTGAGCGCCTGGAAATAGTTTCCCTCTTTGAGAATATCGAGACCTTGCCCTTTTGGTTCCGCTTTAATTAAAGGTTGCCGGTTCACTATAGAGGAGATGATGATGGTAAAAACAAGGGCGGTGAAGGCGGCTAACAAGAAATAGTAAAATTGCTCTGCCCCCTCAAGACCAGTACGCATTATTTTCTCTTGAAGGCGGTTGTCCCATCCAAAGAACCAGCCGAAGGCACTCCCTATGGTCAAGGTAGCAAAGGCATAAGTCAGGGTTATTCTTTTGAAGAACAATAACCCTTTAAGTTGACTATGGGCAGCAGCTAGTTGTAACACACCGCTGGAGGCAATGAAGACCAATAAAAAATACTCTACGAATAAACCTTCCACTATCTACCCTTGGGGTAGGTTATACCTTCACCAGCTTGCTATAGGCAGGGGTACACCAGTCCAGATACTTAGGATTTCTGCCCTGTATCACATTAAAATAAAGCTGTTGCAATTTCCGGGTGATTTTACCAATTTTTCCACTGCCTATCTGGCGATGGTCAATCTCAATAACCGGGGTTACATGAGCCGCAGTGCCAGTAAGGAAGCATTCTTCCGCCAAATAGAGTTCGCTGCGGTCCACCTGTCTCTCAATAGTGTCAATTCTTAGCTCATTTCTAGCTAATTTGATTATTGAGTCTCGGGTAATGCCCATAAGGATGTTATCTGAGGAAGAGGGGGTGACCAATTTACCGTCAAGAACAAGGAAAATATTCTCCCCGCTCCCTTCGGAGACATGCCCTTCTTGAGTGAGGAGAATAGCCTCATCAAAGCCCCTTTCCCAGGCTTCTGTTTTGGCTAGAGCACTGTTTACATAGAGACCAGTAACCTTAGCCCGTGGCGGGATCATATTATCATCAATACGACGCCAGGTTGAGACACAGCATCTGGCACCCTTTTCTAGATCAAGATAAGGACCAAAGGGGATAACGAAGATGAAAAAGTCATCTTCTAAATTGTGAAGCCGCACTCCAATAGCCTGGGAACTTTTGTAAACCATGGGACGGATATAGATATCTTCCTGATAGCCATTCTTTTCAACCAACTCCACCGTGAGCCGGTGTAGTTCGCCAACAGTATAAGGGAGATTAATCTTTATGATATGACAGCTTTTGTGAAGTCTCTCATAGTGATCTTTAACGCGGAAGAGATATATTTGCTGTTCTTCACTATTCCAGTTGCCTCGGATGCCTTCGAAGCAGGCTGTTCCATAATGGAGAGCATGAGTCATAATGCCTACCTTGGCTTCAGAAAGCGGAACGAACTGCTTATTAAAAAAGGCATAAGGTGGCATACATACTCCTTTCTGAGATGAACTTGGCTAATTATAAGCCATTGTCTTACTGGAAAACAAGCTGTTGTGAGGGACGAGATTGTTTA
>CAZUZX010000016.1:0-2851 GCA_964624525.1 uncultured Dehalococcoidia bacterium
CACAGGTTTGACTTCTCCAAGGTGGTGTGTTATAGTTTGGGTTCAAATAACGCTTAAAATATTGGCATTAGGTTGGGGAGGTAAAGGGGAAGATAGGCAAAGAGCTGCCTGTTAATCAGGCAATTAGGGCGAAGGAGGTTGTACTCATTGGGGAGGATGGGGCGCGGCTGGGGGTTATGCCGCTTCTGCAGGCTTTGCAGGTAGCAAAAGAGCATAATCTGGATTTAGTGGAGGTAGCTTCTAATGTTGTCCCACCGGTCTGTCGTCTCTTGGATTATGGGAAATATAAATATCAGCAAGCGAAGAAGGAGCGGGAGGCACGGAAGAGCCGCAAGGTTCGCTTGGTGCGGGAAGTCCGCCTTAGACCAAGGATTAATGAGCATGATCTAGAGTCGAAGATTCGCTTGATTAAGCGACTCCTTGACGAGGGAGATAAGGTTAAGGTAACCGTGTTCTTTAGAGGGCGAGAGGTTACGCGTCCTGAGATGGGCAAGAAGGTACTTCAGCAGATATTAGATCATCTTAAGGATGTAGCTATTGTTGATCAGCCTCTAGTGGTGGAGGAAAGGAGTTTGAATTTATTTTTCTCGCCACATAAAGCTACCAAAAGGGTAGAAAAGGTACCCGCAGGGGCTTCGGATGCCCAAGCTTAAGACACATAAAGCAGCTCAGCGTCGTTTCCATATTACTGGCAGCGGTAAAATAATGCGCTCTAAAATAGGCAAGAGCCATCTACGGCGTAGAAAACCAAGTCGTGTTAAACGCCAATATGGTGGAAAGCTTGAGGTTAATCCTTCAAGCAAGGCGCAAGTGAAGCAGCTTTTGCCTTACGGATAAAGGAGGAGCTTTGCCACGGGTCAAAGGGGGAATAGTTACTCGGCGCCGCCATAAAAAGGTGTTGAAGCTGACTAAAGGACACCGGGCAACAAAGCATGCCCTCTACCGGCGGGCTCATGAATCAATGCTTAAGTCGCTTAGCTATGCCTATCGGCATCGGCGGGAGCGTAAAGGGGATATGCGGCGACTCTGGATTTGTCGTATCAACGCTGCTGCCCGGTTACAAGGATTATCATACTCCAAATTTATCAATGGCTTGAAAAGGGCGGGGGTTGAGGTCAATCGTAAGATGCTCGCCGATATGGCAGTGAGGGATTTTACTACTTTCGCTCAATTAGTGGAGGTAGCTAAGGGAGAGAAGGTAGGGTCTCCATAAACAGACCTCTTGGGTTTAAGAATCTGTAATTGAGCCTGTAGACATCCGTAGATAAGCAATGCTCAGTGAGCTGGAGCAGATTAAAGCAAAAGCAACTGCTGAACTTGATGGCATCGATACTCTTGAGGCACTAGAGGCATGGCGTGTCCGTTACTTGGGTAAGAAAGGCTCCTTAACTTCTATCTTAAGGGGGTTAGGGGCATTACCAATAGAAGAAAGACGAGCAATTGGGACAGTAGCTAATGAGGTCAAGGCGATTTTGCAGTCTAACTTTGAGCGAAAAGAAGAAGCTCTTAAAGAAGCTGCCCAAGCTGTTGCTCTGGGGAAAAGCCGTATTGATGTTACCCTACCGGGTTATCCTATTTCTTTAGGTCGTCTCCACCCCACCATACAAATACTACGGGAAATCTGCAATATCTTTACCTCTATGGGTTTTCAGGTAGTCGAAGGACCCGATGTGGAGTGGGACTATTACAATTTCGAGGCGCTGAATATCCCTAAAGACCACCCTGCCCGTGATATGTGGGCTACTTTATGGATAGACTTTCAAACCGAGGGTGGGGAAAGACCAATGCTACTGCGCACCCATACCTCACCAATGCAAATAAGGATTATGGAAAAGACACGCCCGCCAATAAGGGTGGTGGTGCCAGGCAAAGTCTATCGCTATGAAGCTACTGATGCTACCCATGAGTCTATGTTCTACCAGGTTGAGGGACTGGCGGTGGACGAAGGCATTACTATGAGTGATCTCAAAGGCACCCTCTACGAATTTGCTCGCCGTCTCTTCGGGGAGGAAAGGAAGGTGCGCTTCCGCTGTGACTATTTCCCTTTTGTGGAACCTGGGGTAGAGATGGCTATTGATTGTTTAGTATGTGAGGGTGCGGGTTGCCGCTTGTGTGGCTATACTGGTTGGATTGAGATTCTAGGTGCTGGGATGGTTCACCCGGAGGTTTTAAGGAGGGTGAACTACGACCCTGAGGTTTATACTGGCTTTGCCTTCGGTATGGGGGTGGAGCGTATCCCCATACTGAGATATGGTATTGATGACATCCGCCTCTTCTATGGCAATGATTTAAGGTTTCTGAGGCAGTTCTAAGTGAAGTCAACTAACAGGATATACTTTGGAGGCGTTCTCATTACCCTGAGCCTTTTACTCGGAGTCATTCTTATGGTCTTCCTTAGGCATGCCGATGGCTGGTCTGACTCCATAGTCATATTAACTGCTGGCGTGCTTGGCTTAATTGGCTTCCTTTCCACATTCTTTGGAGGACTTCTCATCGGGGGAAGCCTGTTGCTTCCAAGAACGACTTTATTAAGAGTTATCGGATGTATCATCACTCTGTTGTGCATTTTATTTACACTGGATGCCTTCCTTACGGTTTACTTCTTTCAGCCTCAGCAATACGGATATGGGTGGGAGTATAATCACCAAAAGTATGCATTTACTTACCAGACATCTATAGCTTTTTTGGTTGGTGGAAGTTTTTTAATTGGAGTAAAACAGGGTAAATAGGTTCTTAGATAGCTTCTAATAAGAGAAGATTTCAGGGGTTAGAAAATGAAGGTTTCTCTTAATTGGCTGCGAGACTATGTCAATATTACCCTGTCCCTCAAAGAGGTGGCAGAGAGATTGAC
>CAZUZX010000016.1:2951-5365 GCA_964624525.1 uncultured Dehalococcoidia bacterium
TGCGAGACTATGTCAATATTACCCTGTCCCTCAAAGAGGTGGCAGAGAGATTGACCATGGCTGGAATGGAGGTCAAGGGTAGAGAGATTATTGGGAGAGGGTGGGACAACATAGTAATTGGTCAAATAATTGCTATTGACCCTCACCCTAATGCCGATCGTCTTAAGTTAGCTACCATTGATCTCGGTAGGGAGCGTTTCACTGTTGTCTGTGGTGCCCCCAATATTAATGTTGGTGATAAGACACCTTTTGCTAAGGTAGGAGCCAAGCTTATTGATGCTCATACCAACGAGCTGGTTCAACTTAAACCAGTAAAGATCCGCGGGGTAGTTTCTGAAGGCATGGCTTGCTCGGAAAAGGAGCTAGGCATCTCTGATAAGCACGAGGGAGTAATGATTCTATCCCCGAAGGCACCCTTGGGTATCCCTCTAGCTGATTACCTCGGCGACGCCATCCTTGATATAGATGTTACCCCTAATCGCCCCGATTGCTTATCAGTAATCGGGATAGCTAGAGAGGTAGCTGCTTTGACCAGACAGGAGGTGCACATTCCCTCCCCTTATTATGAAGAACAGGAAGCTAGGATAGGGCAGTTTGTCTCAGTGGAAATCGCTGATGCTGACCTATGTTGCCGCTACTGTGCTAGTTTAATTGATGGTGTTAAGGTAGCTCCCTCCCCGCCTTGGATGCAGCAGAGATTAACTGCCTGTGGCATGCGCCCAATAAATAACATTGTTGATATTACCAACTATGTAATGTTAGAGTACGGACAACCTCTCCATGCTTTTGACTTTCGGCAAATTGGCGGGGGGAAAATCATCGTCCGCCGTGCCCGTGATGAGGAGGGGATAACTACTCTTGATGGTGTAAGTAGAAACCTCAGCTCTAACATACTGGTCATTGCTGATAGCAAGGTTCCTGTAGCTATCGCTGGGGTTATGGGAGGTGCTGATAGCGAAGTCATTGATATTACTACATCAGTATTACTAGAGTCAGCGAATTTTAACCCGATAAGTATCCGCCGCACCTCTACGAATCTGAAGTTACGCAGTGAGGCTTCGCTCCGCTTCGAAAGGGGGATTAGTCCTGATCTTGCTCTTCCAGCCCTGAAGCGGGCTACTCAACTAATGTTGGAATTAGCTGGAGGCAAAGCAGCCAAAGGCGTTATTGATGTTTACCCGGGTAAAGGAGAGTCCAAGCCAATCCTGCTGTCTACTTCACAGATTAAACGCCTCCTTGGTGTAGAAGTAAGCCTAGAGCAGGTAAGTGAGATACTCAGTTTGTTGGGTTTTGGATGCCAACCTATAGGCTCTTCAGAACTGCAGGTCACTGTTCCCTATTGGCGTATGGATGTGAGTGGAGTGGCTGACTTGGTAGAGGAGGTAGCCCGTATTATTGGCTATGACAACCTCCCCATCACGATGCTTAGTACTCAGTTGCCCAGACAGCAGGTTGACCCCATTCTGAGTCTTAGAGAAAAGTTGCGCGACCTTCTGGCAGGTTGTGGATTTCAGGAGGTGATTAGTTATTCTCTAACCAGTAAGGAAAGGTTAGCCAAAATACCATCAGTGGAGCATCTCACTCCACTCCGTGTGGCTAATCCTATGAGCCCTGAGCAAGAGTATCTTTGCACCAGTTTGTGGTCAAACCTCCTAGCTATTCTTTCCTCTAACCAGAAATATGAAGAGAGTGGCATCAGACTCTTTGAGATTGGCAAGGTATATTTACCCCGAGAGAAGGATCTACCCGAGGAACGGCAGGTGCTGGTTGGAGTGCTTAGCGGGTCACGAACTAAAAGCTCCTGGCTTGGTGAAAAAGGTTGGCTTGATTTCTTTGATGCTAAGGGGGTAGTCGAGACCTTGCTCGAAAGGATAGGGATTGAAGCTAATTTCGAGGTAGGGGAAGAAAAAGGTTTACATCCGGGCAGAGCAGCGAAAATAGTTGTCAAGGGCAATGTAGTTGGGCTTTTAGGTGAGTTGCATCCTAGGGTGGCTGAGGGTTTTGACCTTCTTCCTCAACCGGTGGCTCTTTTTGAGCTTGAGATAGAGAAGTTACTCCTCTATATGGGCCAAGGCAAATATCGCCCTCTCTCCCGCTTCCCTGAACTGGTGAGGGACTTGGCTATTGTAGTAGAGGCAGGGATACCAGCTAGAAAAATACAAGATATTATCCAAAGCTTTCCCCTAGTAAGTCGGGTTAACCTCTTTGACCTCTATACTGGGGAGCAGATACTTCCAGGTAAGAAATCTCTTGCCTTCAGGGTGGTGTATCAATCACCCACCCATACCTTGACTGATGAAGAGGTAGACAAGGTGAATGAGGAAATCCTAGCCCAGCTCTCTCGTGAAGTAGGAGCCACTCTGCGCCGCTAATCTGGTCAAAGCTACTTTAACAAATCAGCGTCTCAGCTTTCT
>CAZUZX010000016.1:5465-6883 GCA_964624525.1 uncultured Dehalococcoidia bacterium
GGAACGTAGACCTTGGTTTCCCAATTTCGCTCCAGAAATTCAAATAAACCGCCCACATGGTCAAAATCAATGTGGGAGATCACGATACTGCTTATTTCTTCCAGGGTAAAGCCAAGTTGCCTAAGATTGTATAGAAGGGTGGGACCGTGCACCCCGGTATCAAATAGAAGGGTGGTAGTAGTGGTCTTTACCAAGCAGGCAAAGCCTGAGCTTACTCTTACTGCTGGGTTATACCCATAATTGTCGTAGACAATGATAATAAACACTCAAGGTTCCTGTTGAGATTTCTAATTCTATTTCTTGACTATTCTCGTGTCAAAGAAAAGTGCAGGATTGTTTAGTTGTCATTGCGAGCGAAGCAATCTCCCCATTATTGCCCCGCTGAGATTGTTTCAGCACTTTGTGCTTCGCAATGACAGTTTGACCTTGCTAAACGGTCTCAGAGTGCAGAATTCGGAGTTACAAAGTATAATGGCTGAGAGGAGCTATGACCTCGATTGTGCTTGCTGGTGGTAGAGGGCTACGCTTAGGGAGAGGAGGTAAGCTATCAGAGACGATTGGTGGTCGCACTTTGCCCCAAAGAGTTATTGATTGTCTTATTCCTTTAAGTAGTGAAATTCTGGTAGTGATTGCCCAAGGGCAGCCCGAGCCTGCCTTAGCAGGACCAGTAGTAAGGGTTGTGACTGACCTTTACCCAGGTAAGGGCGCTCTTGGTGGTATCTATACTGGTTTAGTAGCCTCAAGTTCCTTCCACAATCTGGTTGTTGCCTGTGACATGCCTTTTCTAAACTCTCTCCTGTTAGGCTATATGATTCAGCTTTCGCCTGGTTTCGATGTCATCATCCCTAGAGTTGAAGCTAAGTTAGAGCCACTTCACGCTATCTATTCCCGGGATTGTCTTACTCCTATTCGGCAGCAGATTGAGCAAGGTAACCTAAAAATCAGCAATCTTTTGGAGCGGGTAAAGGTTAGGTATGTAGAAGAAGGGGAAATCAATAGATTTGACCCGAAGCATTTAAGTTTCTTTAACATTAACACCCGAACCGATTTAGAAATGGCAAAGGCAAAGATTGAAAAAAGTAAGACGGGGTAAATTCGGCGATTTATTTTTGTTGCTTTCCTAATTCGGCTACTACTTGACCCATATGGGAGGTATCATAGCCTCCTAATGCCTTTACCTCAGCTTGAAAAGAAGGCTGATGTAGAGCAGCTAGCAGCGGCTCAAGAAAAGCACTTTCATAATAGAGCCGGGGTATAATCAGGTCATAGCGCTCCTTTAGCAGAGGGACAAAGTCTAGGTCTAGCGCTTTGGCTGCTGCCCTAATCCCCAACCCGGTATCGGCTGTACCACTAGCGATAGCGGCAGCCAAAGCAAGGTGAGTGAATTCTACTCGCTGATAACCTTTGATTTGCTGTGG
>CAZUZX010000016.1:6983-16609 GCA_964624525.1 uncultured Dehalococcoidia bacterium
GAACTCCTCTTCTCCCATAGGCGAAAACACCTTTTGCGTCATTACTGCTTCAATCCTGGGTCGCTGTGGGGAGGCGATGCCTAATAGACGATGGATTAAAGGTTTGACGAATAGCTCCAGGGTGAGTGCGGATGACACGGGATAGCCGGGAATACCAATGACTGGCTTTCCCTTCACGATACCGAGAACTACGGGATGTCCGGGGCGGATAGCTACTCCATGGACTATTACCTTTCCCAGGTCAGCTATGGCTAGAGTGGTGTAATCTCGGCTACCGGCTGAAGCACCAGCATTGATTACTACTATGTCATACTCAGCCAGTGCCTGGTAGATGGTAGCCTTTAGCTTTTCATAATCGTCGGATAATATGGACAAGCGGGTAGCCATGCCTCCCCATTCTTTTACTAAAGCAGCGAGCATCATGGAGTTAGATTCAATGATTTCCCCTGGCTTGGGGATCTCCCCGGGTGGTACCAGCTCTGAGCCGGTGGGGATAATGGCTACCTTGGGTCTACGGTATACTTCGATGTAAGCTACTCCGGCTGCGGCAATAGCGCCTGTATCCGCAGGACGTAAGAGGTAATTCTGTGGCAATACCAGCTCTGAAACTATAATATTTTCTCCCATAGGGCGAACATGCTGCCAGGGAGCTACTGGGGACATAATCGCAATAACCCCCTCTTCTACCTGCTGAATGTGCTCTATCATGACTACTGCATTGTAGCTGGTGGGTAAGGGTTCACCTGTGTCTATCCATTGAGCTTGCTTACCGATTCTTAGTCGGACAGGCGAGGTCTCCGAAGCACCATAGGTGTCTTCAGCTCGAACTGCCACTCCATCCATAGCAGCAGCATGATAATGAGGTGATGAGATTTTAGCTCGTATTGGCTGAGCAGTAACCCTGCCTGACCCTTCCTCAACAGGGATTTGCTCTGTGGATAATAAACTGAGGCTTCCCACTTTCTCTAAAGCGGCAAAAAACTTAGCTAAAGCCTCCTCCAGGGGGATATCTTCAAGGTAAAAATGTCTTTCTTTCATTTTTCCCAAAAGTAGTGCAGGTCTTTAGACCTGCCAGGGGGGCAGACCTGAAGGTCTGCGCTTATTTTATTCGTTATCAGATTCCCTCTTCACTCCATAGCGTAGGGGACGACCTCTGTGTCGTCCCACCTAAGGCGGGCGGACAGAGACATCAGCCCCTACATTAGAATATGCTTATCATAACCATCTCGCCGGCTGCCAAACCGGCTTTATCTAAGGGCACTTGCGCTATACCATCTGCTTTAATCAAAGTGGAGATAAGGTTAGACTTTCCAAAGATTGGTTCTGCCCAAAGTTCGCCGTCTTTTTCTTTTACCCTTACTGGGACATAGTCCTCTCTCCCCGGGGCGGAAGGGATATTACTCGTAAGCCTTGCTTTGAGCCGGTGTCGCTGTGGTGGCTTACTGCATCCGCTTAGCTTATAAATAGTAGGGGTCACAAAAAGGTCGAAGGTTATCATGGCTGAGGCGGGATTACCAGGTAAGCCAAAAATAGGCTTTCCATTGACTGAGGCGAGGATGGTGGGCTTACCTGGTTTGAGAGCAATACCATGGGCGAGGATACCAGGCTTGCCCAGAGAGTTAATCACCTGGGCGGTGAGGTCGCTGGTGCTTACTGAACTGCCCGCGGAGATAACTATTATATCGGCTTCGGTCATACCTCTCTCCGCAGCCTTCTTCATAGCTTGATAGTTATCTGGTACAATACCCAACAGTAAGGGGATACCACCAGCCTTTAAGGTAAGATTAGCTAAAGTATAGGCATTGATGTTTCTTACTTGCCCCGGCTTTGGCTTATCCTCCGGGGATACCAGCTCATCCCCTGTGGAGATAAGCGCTACCTGAACTTTTTGAGAGACGGTCACCTCAGTGATACCTAAAGCGAGTAAACCTCCGATGTCCTGAGATCGAAGTCGGTGTCCGCGGGGAAGCAATAATATGCCTTGAGGAATATCTTCCCCTATCTGGAGGACGTTCTCCCCTGCAGCTACCGGGCGGACAACACCGATGGTAGAAACATCTATCTTATGGGTATTCTCCAACATCACTACTGCATTTGTGCCTGTCGGTAATATGCTGCCAGTGTGCACTAAGGCTGCTTCCCCGGGAGAAAGCGCCATCTCCGCTATACTCCCCATGGTCACTTCGCCTATCACCTTTAGGTATGCTGGTAAACTCTCTGAAGCGCCATGGGTATCCTCAGCTCGCACTGCATAGCCATCCATGGCGGAGCGCGGGAAAGGAGGTAAGTCATCTGGGGTAAATATGTTCTCAGCCAGCACCCGATCCAGAGCCTCTTTGGTGGTTACCTTTTCTATCCTCCCTATGGGTGAAAGATAGGGTTCGAGCCTATGATATGCTTCCTCAGGAGTAAGCACGGTAAACAACTCTGGCATGGGTTCTACCTGCTTCAAGAATGGTAGCATGAGGGTAGAGAAAAAACAAACCTCTTTATATTGACTGGAGTGATAAAATAATAACAGGGGGAGTTGGATGTTACCTATTATTTCTATTGTTGGTAGGTCAGAGTCTGGCAAAACCATTCTGCTAGAGGGCTTAATTGGTGAGCTAAAGCGGCGGGGATACCGTTTAGCCACAGTAAAGCATAGTGTGCCTGACTTTGACTTGGATCAACCGGGGAAGGACAGTTGGCGATTAGCTGAGGCTGGTAGTGAGATTGTAGTTCTCAGTTCACCTCATAAGCTTGCTTTTATGAAGCAGGTAGACAGCGAAGCTAGTCTGGAAGAACTATCCCAGCTTATTGGCGAGGATCTTGATCTTATCTTAACCGAAGGATTTAGAGGAGGCAGCGCTCCGAAGATTGAGGTGCATCGGAAAAAATTAGGAGGGTTACTTTGCTCTCCTGAGGAACTCTTTGCAGTGGTTACTGATGAACCTCTAGATATTAATGTCCCCCAATATTCTCCAGAGGAAGTCGAAGCCTTGGCTGACATTATTGAGAAGAAAGTTTCAGCTCTGCACCAGGTTGATGAAATCCTCCTTTTTATTAATGGCACCCAGATACCTCTTAATCCTTTTGTTAAAGATATCATCAGCAAGAGTTTACTGGGAATGGTCTCAGCTTTGAGGGGTGCCGAGGAGGTAAGAAGGCTGCGGATTTATTTACGAAGAGGACAGGTTGATTTTCGACGCTGTTGAATTTACTTTTACCCCCCTGCCTCAAGTTAAATGGGCACGCCGCATCCTAATCAAGCCTTGTGCGAGTTACCCTTTACCCCACCCGATAACTACTAGCCGGGAAACATTGGAAGCAGTAATTTCCGGCATTAGGAAGGTTAGCGAGGCTGATATTGTCCTTCTTGAAGGAAGTCCGCATCAAGAACCGATGCGTTCTATTTATCAGGCACTGGGTTATGACTTTCCCCGGGTTATCACTCTTGATGTGAAGGATTCCATTCTGGTGGAGGTAGAAAATCCTTTAACTCGCCCCTTTGCCTTACCCACCTTCTGGCTGCCCAATGTGCTCTTAACCTGTGACTATTTGATAACTATAGCTCCCCTTAAAATCTTTGCTAAGCAAGGCAGCTTTAGCATAAAGAACCTTCTCGGCTTACTCCCAATAAGCCGATATCAAGGTGAGGCAGAATACGGCTGGGGTGCTTTGTATGAGTTGGGGATGGAAAGAGTTATTGCTGACCTTTACTTTACCCTACCCTTTGACCTAGGGATTGTTGATGCCCGTAAGAAGTTCCTCGGTGCTACTGACCCTATTAAGGGAGAAGTGGAAGATTATGGCAAGATCTTCGTTGGTGAACCTTATGAGGTAGATTGTGAAGCCTCCCGCGCGGTGGGGTTAGTGACCGAATATCTGCAACTAATTGAAATAGGTAAAGCCCAGCTAGCCAATAAACAATCTTTCCACGAGCGCATCTCTCATATTTGAAGTTGTTCTGAATCCCCTGTTTTGGCTAATAAGTTACCCTAAAGTTGGGGAAATCCCCACTATAATCTCCCCAGCTTAGCTCTACTTTCTCCACTTTTGACCCAGGTGGACCTTGGTGGAGATGATGAAGCAATTTTTCCAATTGCCTTCGCTCACCCTCGGCTTGAACCTCTACTGCCTGGGGATGAGAAAGATTGCGCACATATCCAGTTAGACCTAGGGCGCGGGCATGGCGTTGCACAAAGTCGCGGAAGAAGACACCTTGAACCCGACCTCGGACTATAGCATGAAAGGATGCCAAAGCAGAATCAGCATCACTCATATAAAAAGAACCCTTACCCTAGAGGGGAAATGAAATCTATCTAGGCGTTCCAGCCTTTGCTGGCGGGCAAGGTTTAATGCTTCTAGTAGCTCTTCCCGAGTAATTGGTCGATTCAGCAAGGGAAATTGGTTAGCTTTGTGGCTGGGACGATATTGCCCCATGATATTAAGATAAGTATTCATTGACACTTCCTGAGCAAGAAAGCGAACTATTTCAGCTGTTCCAGCTAGTCCATGGGGTAAGACCAGATGACGGACTAAGAGACCTCTGGTAGCTATTCCTTGTTCATCTATCTGAAGGTCGCCAACCTGTCGGTGCATCTCCTTTATCGCTGCCCTGTTCACTGAGGGGTAATTGTTGATCCCTGAATATTGCTGGGCGATATCAGCATCGGAATACTTCATATCCGGCATATAAATATCAATAATCCCCTCCAGCAGCCTTAAAGTTTCCACTGATTCATATCCACCACAGTTATATACCAGAGGGATAGAAAGTCCCTTTGCCGCAGCAAGCTCTAGAGCTTCGAGGATCTGAAGCACCACATGAGTGGGGGTGACCAGATTAATATTGTGACACCCCATTACCTGGAGAGAAAGCATCATTCCTGCCAATTCCTCCTTGGTTACCTCCCCTCCTTCTCCTAGCTGGCTTATGGAGTAATTCTGGCAGAAGACACATCTCAAATTACAGTGAGTAAAGAATATTGTCCCTGAGCCATTGCGTCCTACCAGGGGTGCCTCCTCACCGAAGTGAGGGGCATAACTGGAAACAACTGCCTTCGTTGCGGTGCGACATTTCCCTATCTCTCCAACTAAGCGGTTAACATGGCAATGGCGAGGGCAAAGCTCGCAATTCTCCAGGATTTCCCTAGCCTGCTTTATCCTTGCTTTCAACTCGCCACTGTAATAGAATTCCTGATAAGCGGCTATCTTCATTCTTCGGCGGGACGCTCTTTCTTCCCTTTCTTGATTACCTCAACTGTCACCGGCGTAGGTAAAATATCGGCGCTAGTTGTTTTCTTAGCGTCCTTTTTAGGCTTTTTTGGCTCTCTCCATCTATAATCTCTTTTACCCATAGCTATACCTCTATAGTGAGCTGCGACTAGGAAAAGTTTAGCAAAGGGCAATAGCTAAAGCAACTCTTATACTGGGATAATTTAGAATGATAGAAGCAAATCCCTTGTCTTGCCACTGCTATTTACGCTCTATTCTTAAGCGGTACCTTTTACTTAGCCATCTTATCAAAAAGGTAATGAGCGTAATACCCAAGGCTATTCCGGTCAACATCTTCTTGGCTCGATTACTCCGTTAGTTGACTCTTTCCCAGGCAACTGGGCATAATCACAGCGCTGGGGAGTGGCAGGCGCATGGTTGGGAAACAAAGCGCTATCGGAGGTAAGGCTGATGGCAAAACCCTTTAGGATATGGAAGGACATTTATGCTATTGGAGGATCAGAATTGTCTCATTCCTATGACTGCTGTGTTTACCTTATTGGTGGTGAGGAGCTGGTTCTTATTGACTCTGGAGCGGGCGAAAGCTTTAATCAACTGGTAACCAACATCCATTATCTGGGTTTGAAACCGGAAAGGCTTAAAGCAGTCATTGCCACCCATGCTCACATTGACCATATTGGAGCTTTGCATCGATTTCGAGGGAGATTTGGGGTTGAGGTTATTGCCCATGAGCTGGATGCTGATGCTATCGAGACTGGAGAAGGCGTAGGGGCTGAATTTTATGGTATAGCCTATAAACCCTGCAAAGTTGACATAAAGTTAAAGGAAGGGGAAGAAAGTCTCAAGTATGGAGATTATGAACTCAAAGCTGTTCACATTCCCGGTCATACACCGGGGAGTATTGCTATATATTTAGACATAGAAAAAAGAGTTCTCTTTGGGCAGGATATTCATGGTCCTTATTTCCTTAAGGGAGCTGACCGGCATCAGGCTAAGATTTCATTACAAAGACTTATTGACCTTGAGGCAGATATCCTTTGTGAGGGGCACTTTGGTATCTATGAGCCAGCGGCTGAAGTTAGGAGATATATAGAAGGGTACCTTTATAGTTTGTATTAAAGCGCCATAGAGATAGCCACTGCCACTAGTGGAATAATAACTAACAATATACCAGGGATAAAGCAGGTGGCAATTGCCTTCCCCAGAGAAAAGTTATAGTTCTGGCGTATGGCAATGACTACCAGTATCAGGCACCAGAGGAGAAAGATGAGTGTGCCCACAGAGTAAAGAATATGACCAGGGAAGCCCAGAAGAGCACGCAGCAAGGCTAGAGGGGCAAAGAATACCAAGGGAAAGTAGGCAAAGCACAGCCCGCATACCATTCCCAGATAGCCTCCTTTACCTCGAAGTAATGCCACTATTAGTTGGAAAATACCGGCTTCTATAAGTAAAGCTACTAGGAAAATAATCACCCAAATGACCATTATAGGAATAGTGTTAATACCTCCCCTTTTTAATCCAAATATTGTCTCGACGAATTCGGGAAGGTTAGGAAGGAGGGTAAGACCAGATACTATAGAAATGAAAACTGCCGTCAGCAGTGCCCATCTTAAGGGTTTCCTCTCGCTTACCCGGCTAAAGGCTTCCGAAGGGGATGTCAGTACCTGATAAAGAATGTCCAATATTCCTTGTTCTATGGAGCTCTCCCTATGCTTAGCCACCTTGTCTTGGTTTACTGCAATAGCTAGACTGGTATTATGAATTATCCGGTGATGAAATGCAATTTCTCTAACTGACTCAGAATAGTAAGTGTTGTGCCTCACCGTTTTGAATCCAATCTCCTTGACAATTCTTAAAAGTTGATGATAAAGTAAAAAAGATTAGCACTTTTAACAATGGAGTGCTAACTATTGGGGTGGAGAAATGAGCACCTTGCCGCGGAGACGAGAAACTATTCTGAAGATTATATTGGGTGAGTATATAGCTTCGGCTACTCCGGTAGCCTCAGAAAGCATTGCTCGCAGCTATGGATTGGGGATTAGTCCAGCTACTATTCGCCATGAAATGGCTCATTTAGAGGAGGAGGGTTATATTATCCGCCCTCACATATCTGCTGGGGGCATACCCTCAGACAAAGGCTATCGTTATTACGTGGAGTGTCTTATTAGAGAAGCGAGGCTTAGCGAGGAGGAGCAGTATGCCATCTATCAGCCTTTCGATCAAGCTGAGCGGGAATTGGAGGGACTAGCGCGTTTGGCAGCGTTAGTGCTATCACAAAGGGTGAGAAGCATTGCCTTTGCTACCCTGCCTTGCGCCCCGGAGTGTCATTTTAGATATCTAGACTTAGCTGCTCTTCAGGAATCCCTTATTTTGCTTGTGCTCTTGCTCCAGGAGGGGCAACTGAAACGGCAACTGCTTACTTTAGAGCAAGCATTCTCTCAGGATGAACTTACTGCCGTGGCTAATCGGCTGAACATAGGTTATAAAGGCTTAACTTATTCTCAAATTGGCTTCTGTCATCTTGAACTCTCCCCAATTGAGGGGCAAGTTACTGAGGTGATAATGCAGATGATGGAGGCAGAGGATAAACAGCAATATGAGCATTTTTATCTTGATGGGCTGCGGCATCTAGTGAGTCAGCCTGAATTTGCTCGGAGTAAAAAGATGATTAGCTTGGTGGAAGCGCTGGAGGAAAGGGAGGTGCTCAATAAGCTTCTGTGCTCTTTTGGGGGTGAACCAGGGCTCAGGGTGGCTATTGGTAGTGAGAATGAGGAGGAGGTTTTACAGGAATGTAGTGTCATCTTGAGTGACTACCAAGTTCCTACTGGAGCGCGGGGAGCTATTGGAGTGATTGGACCCACCCGTATGCCTTATAATCAAGTCATTCCTACCGTGGATTATCTCTCCGCGGTGATGAGTGAACAGTTAAGCGAACTATATGTCTAACTAAGGAGTATTGTGGAAGGTGAGCGAGAAGAGACCTTAGAATCGAAAGCTGAAGAGATACAGAATGTAGATTCATTGAAGAAAGCTCTGGAGGAGGAAAAGGCTAAAGCAGAAAGGTATATGGATAACTGGCGGAGGGCAGAGGCAGACTTTGATAACTATCGAAAGCGTACCGAACAGGAGAAGGATGAAGTTATTCGATTTGCCAATACGGCACTTATCCTCAACCTGTTGTCAATCCTTGATGACTTTGAACGGGCTTTCAACTCGCTTCCTGCCAAGCTAGCTGGGTTCAGTTGGGTTGATGGCATGCGTCTTGTCTACCGCAAGCTTCAGGCAACCCTGGAAGCACAAGGTGTTTCACCGATTAAAGCGGAAGGAGAGAATTTTGACCCGGCGATCCATGAGGCAGTAGCCCAAGGAGAGGGGGAGGAGGGGAAGGTGATTGGAGAGGTACAAAAAGGGTATAAGCTGCATAACCGACTAATTCGCCCCGCCTTGGTAATGGTGGGGAAGGGGAAAGAGGGGGAGAAAGAAGAAGAAACGAGTTAGTGAGTCTAATACCCGAGAAGGAGGATAGATATGGGAAGAACGGTGGGTATCGATTTGGGAACAACCTTTAGTCTAGTAGCTATTATGCAAGGGGGTGAACCGGTAATCATCCCTACTGCTGAGGGGGAAAGGCTTCTTCCTTCGGTAGTGGCGGTGAGTAAGACTGGTGAGCGCTTAGTGGGATGGCTGGCAAAACGCCAGGCAGTTACTAATTCGGAGAATACTATCTTTAGCATTAAACGCCTTATGGGGCGTAAATTCCGAGACCCTTCAGTTCAATATGATATGAAGCGCTTGCCTTATAAGATAACTGAAGCCCCTAATGGTGATTGCCGGGTGGTGATGGGTGGGAGGGAGTATAGCCCCCCAGAGATTTCAGCCATGATTTTACAAAAGCTAAAGACTGATGCGGAAGCTTACCTGGGTGAGAAGGTTACTGATGCCGTAATCACCGTTCCGGCCTATTTTAATGATAGTCAGCGACAAGCGACTAAGGATGCCGGAGCTATCGCTGGATTAAACGTAATCCGCATTATTAACGAGCCTACTGCCTCGTCATTGGCTTACGGGATGGATAAAAAGGGTGAAGCTACTATCGCTGTTTATGACCTTGGTGGGGGAACCTTCGATATTTCTATTCTGGAGATAGGCGAAGGAACCTTCCAGGTCAAGTCAACCAATGGCGATACCCATCTTGGAGGGGATGACCTCGACCAGCGCATCATGGACTGGATATGTGATGAGTTTAAGCGGGAGCAGGGCATTGACCTAAGGCAGGATAAGATGGCTTTACAACGGGTGAGAGATGCGGCTGAGAAAGCTAAGCGAGAGCTATCTACTATGCAGCAAACAGAGATAAGCCTACCCTATATTACTGCCGATGCTTCTGGTCCCAAACACCTTGCCAT
>CAZUZX010000017.1:0-15722 GCA_964624525.1 uncultured Dehalococcoidia bacterium
TAAATTGCATCTTGAGTGGTCTCCTGAAGAGGAACTGGAAATAGAGCGCTATTGTGAGAAGATACTAAAGAATGTAGCTGAGGAAGAGATAAACCCCAAAGAGCGATTCCGGGCTACTATAGAAGGCAAGACAAGAGATCGTGAATCGATGGGGTGTTGGTTCTTCCCTTTATATGCCATTCGAACCCTTGACTCGGCTGCTGATGCCTTAAAGCCAATAGATAATTATAGATACCCCAAACTGCTGGTAAAGTCTCACCTGGCTACTGTGGCCCGCTTTAAGCTAGACCAGCTCAACATTGATGCCATCGGCTATGGTGAGGAAATATGGGGGGCTAATGCCAGGATGATAGAATATGGTAATCCAGTGGTGGATGGAGACCTCCCCGTAAAGTCTGTAGCAGATTTAGAAGGTCTAGAAGTTGCCGATCCCATGAAGCATGGCATGTTTCCTCAATATCTCTGGTTTGGCAAGGAGGTGAGGCGGATATTTACTAAATATGGCTTGGACAAGGTTATACCTATAACTATGTCATTCTGCCCTGGTCCAGATGCTTCAGCTTTAATGCACATGGTTGGCTGGGCCCCATATATGATATCCCTGCGCAAGAATCCTGAACTATGTAAGCGAGCCACGGCTTTAGGTGCGGAATGGTCGATCAAGTATGGCAAGGCAATTGCCGAGGAGGTAAAGCCCGATGCCATGTTCTACTGTAACACTATCGGTGCTCTTCCCATAAAAGGTAATGAGTGGATAGTGGAATATTATGCCAAAGTCGGCAAAGCTTTGGCACCTTTTGGCATTCCTATGTTCCTTGGTTTCGCCTTCAATGGATGTATTGAATGGTTACCGGCATTGTGGGAAAAGGGAGCAGTAGGTGCAAATGGCTTTTGCGGATTTGGGAGCACCGGGGATGTAAACTACAAACCACTTATTGATTTCGCCCGGGAACATAACCTTTTCTGTACCTGTGCCCTCTCAGATAAAATCCTATTAAGTGGACCAGTATCCCTTATTGAAGAGGAGATTAAAAAGCGATGTGAGTATGCTAAGCCATACCTTAAGTACAGTGCGGCAATTGGTTCCGTTGACTACTGGACACCACACGCACATCTCGATGCTGCTGTGGCAGCCTGTAAGAAATACGGTAAATTCTAAGCCGAGATTTCCTGTATCGCCTTCAACCAGAGATTGAGCCAACCCGAGACATTGAGCGAGAGGAACTCGTAGATGATCCAAAGAGAGACAGAGGTTCTTGTTATTGGCACTGGCGGTGCCGGTTTGAGGGCAGCAATTGCTGCTCATGAAATAGGTGTTAAGACACTAGTTATCTCTAAAACCCTCGCTGGTAAAGCTGGGTGCACGGTTATGGCTGAGGGAGGCTACAATGCCGCCATTGGAAATAAGGAACCAGAGGATTCGACAAAATCTCATTTTGAGGACACCATCGCCTCAGGGGCTGGTCTGAGCAATCCCGAATTAGTCGGGATGTTAGTCAATGAGGTTCCTGAGAGGTTATATGACCTAGAAAGATTTGGCGCTTTGTTTTCCAGGGGAGAGGGGGGACTTATTGCCCAGCGCAAATTCGGAGCCCAAAGCTTTCAGCGCACCTGTTATGCCGGCGACCGAACAGGACATGAGATAGTCATGACCCTACTCCAGGAGGTGCGGAGGCAGAGGATAGAAAGCCTAAATCATCTCCTCGCGGTGGATTTGATTGTAAGTGACCACAGAGTCTATGGTGTATTGGCCTATGATACTAAACATCCAGGGTTTATCCTGATCAAGAGCAAGGCAACTATCTTAGCTACAGGTGGTGCAGGGAGGTGTTGGTCAGTCACTACTAATTCCCACCAGACGACTGGCGATGGTTATGGGTTAGCCGCTAGAGCTGGGGCTCTCATGTGTGATCTAGAACAGGTGCAGTTCCACCCTACGGGGATGATCTATCCGGACTCAGCCAAGGGTATTCTGGTTACCGAAGCAGTGAGAGGGGAGGGGGGGTATCTCTACAATGTTACTCCTCGACTCCGGGAAGCCATTGACAAGAATGCCCGACTTCGCAGGAGTGGAGAACAACCGCAAAGACTTGATCCCGACGACTTTGGTGCTGAGAGGTTCATGCACCACTATGACCCCAAGCGTATGGAGCTAAGTGCCAGGGACATTGTTACTCGGGCAATTAACCAAGAGATTCTTGAGGGCAGATGCACTAGTTCTGGTGGAGTGCTACTTAGCGTAATTCACTTGGATAAGGATCTGGTTCAGGAAAGGCTTTCTACCACTTTCAAGCAGTTTCAAGATTTCGCCAATATTGATATCACGCAAGAGCCAATGGAGGTAGCTCCTACTGCGCATCATATTATGGGTGGGTTGGTGATTGATAAAGAGTGTAGGACCTCTCTCAAATCGCTATATGCCTGCGGGGAGGTGGTGGGTGGAATCCATGGTGGAAACCGAATCGGAGGAAACGCTTTAGGAGAAGGACAGGTCTTCGGAGCCATTGCTGGTAAGATGGCTGCAATAGAGGCTCAAAATACAGGGGGTGAAAGGGTTGACCTCTTGCCTTTAGCCGAAGAGATGGAAGGAGAATTTGTCCTGAAATTGAAAAGTAGTGAAGGCAAGTTTAGACCTTATCAAATTAAGGAGAGGTTGCAGCAGGTCATGACAGCAAAGGTGGGAGTGGTAAGAGATGAGGGTGGTCTAAGAGAGGCGCTCGAGATACTGGGTGAATTGGAAGATGGGTTAAGCCAAGCTAATGTTAAAAACAATTATCTGCCCTTTAACCAAGACCTCATCGATTACTTCGAGTTACGCAATATGCTGGACTTCTCGAAACTAGTAACTAGGTCAGCTCTGCTGCGCCAGGAGAGTCGGGGGGCACACTACCGGAGGGATTTTCCCAATAGAGATGAGGAAAATTTCAGAAAGAATATCTTCGTAGAAGGAGATAGGATTTGGGCAGAAAAGAAGTGGAATTAAACATATTCCGCTATAATCCTGAGTCTGATGCTGCTCCCTATTACGACAGGGTTAAGGTCGATATTGATGCTAACATGCCAATTACGGTGTTGGACCTGTTAATCAGGGTTCAACACCAGTCTCTGCCAGATCTAGCGCTAAATTATGGCTGCCGTGCTGGGCAGTGTGGTGGCTGCACCCTGAAGATAAACGGGGTCAACCAGCTTGCCTGCAAGACTTTGGTAGATGGGGATGTTGTTACCATCGAGCCCCGCGATAATTGCCAAATTATTCGTGACTTAGTTGTGGATACAGAGAGCGACCTTCAGAGATTACTCGAGGGGCGAGCGGGCTTTAAGACTAGGTTTAAGCCGCCCCATCGGGTAACCCGGGAGGAATACCAGAGGGTGTCTGAAATTCGGGAATGTATAGAGTGCTTTGCCTGTGTCAGTGCTTGCCAGGTGGCGGGAGCAACCTCTAAGGCTAAGGGACCATTGGCAATGCGAAGCATTGCCCAATTTGCCTTTGACCCCCGGATATCAGACTTCAAAAGTCGCCTTGTTGAAGCCTTAAAGGCTGGGGCTTATTATTGCACCACCTGTAAAAGGTGCACTGAATCCTGTGACAAAACCATAGACATCCGAGATTGGGTGCGTCAACTTCGAAGGTCCATTTATTACGATAAGTTTCTCTATAATAAGCAACCAAAACCGATAGCGGCAGCTATGGACGCTATTAGGCAGTCAAGAAACCTCTTCAATTCTGACAACAGTGAAAGGGTAAATAATTGGACTTGGATGGTAGAGGATGAGCTGGATGTTTCAGCTCTGATAAATAGGAAGGCAAAGGTGGGCTACTTTGTGGGGTGTCTGACCTCGTTTAAGCCATCTTTAGATTTTATCGCCCAGAACACAGTGAGGATTCTCCATAGAATTGGGGAAGATTTTACCATCCTGGGACCCTATGAATTTTGCTGTGGATTTCCTTCGTACCTTGCCGGTGTTGACGAAGATTTTGTGGAACATAATATCAATGCTATATGCGAGCTTGGGATAGAGAGGTTATTGTTTACCTGTCCTGGCTGTTATAGGGCATTCAAGGTAAATTATCCGGAGAGGTTGGGGCATACTTTACCCTTTCAGGTTCAACATCTTACCGAGTATTTTTGCGAAAAGATAGACGGTGGACTAAGTTTCAGTCATAAAGTATCAATGAGACTCGCTTATCACGACCCTTGTGACTTAGGAAGGCACAGTGGCATTTATGAGGAGCCTCGCAGGGTGCTAAGAGAAGCCGGGGTAGAGGTAGTAGAGCTTGCTAGCAACCGGGAGAATGCTAAGTGCTGTGGTATGGGGGGACTATTAATGTTTACCGACCCGGATGTCTCCGCTGCTATAGGTAAAGCAAGGATTCAAGAGACGAGGGATGCCGGGGTCTCTGCCTTGGTGACCGCCTGTCCCGCTTGTCTTGATCAATTCCGCGGGGTTGCTGATGGGATCGACCTATACGATATATCAGACATTATCTTGAAAGCTCTTTAGACCAAGGTGATATGTATCCACGATATTTTGCCGCCTGTAGCAGCTTCCTATAGCCCCTTATTCTTCCACTGGATGCTCTCAACAGGAACTTTAGTTCGTTTAAGGAGAGTTAGCGAAAACAGCATAAATGGAGCCCGTGAATGCATTGGTTCTTTCTCATTCTGGCAATTATCCTAGAGGTGGCTGGCACTACCTCGATGAAGTTGTCGGAGGGCTTCTCCAAGTTGATTCCCTCCTTATTGATATTTATCTTCTATGGACTTTGCTTCACAGCTCTTACCTTTGCACTCAAGAAAATTGATGTAAGTATTGCCTACACAGTGTGGGCAGGTATAGGAACAACTCTTATCGTGACAGTGGGCATTTTGTACTTTAAGGAGCCTGCAACTGCTCTAAAAATTAATTTCCATTGGTTTAATTATTATCGGCGTAATTGGTTTGCATTTTAGTGGTGGAATACACTAAAAGTATCCCTTTGGAGGTTAGGCAATGGATAATCTTCATAATTCGAGGTACCATGTCAGAATTTCCTGGGACAAGCAAACTGGATGTGAGGTGCATATTAGAGATTTTCCCCCTTTAAGAATAGATATGCCTGTTGAGCATGGAGGGGGAGGAAGATATCCTTGCCCCCATGAACTCCTCTTTTCAGCTTTCGGCAGTTGCTTCCTTGGTACTTTCCTGGTCTTCCAGAGGCAACTTCGTCTACAGTTGCAGGATCTTCAAATCTCTGTTCAGGGAAGTGTTGACATGATAAAGCGTGGGAAATACCGCGGTAAATATGCTATAACAGGCATTGAAGTGTCCATTTACACTAAGATAGAGGGAAACCAACACGAAGAAGGGATAGCAAGCGATTGCATCCGGTTAACAGAGGAGCACTGCCCCGTTTACCGGGCTTTGCAGAAGGCAGTCCCTATAAAGATACTAAGCGAAATTGAAACAACACCTAGATAGAGTTGAAAGCAGTTACGAGACTTTTGACCTACTAGGTAAGGGGCAGAAAAGGAGCATTGCTAATTGGGACTAGGTATCACTACAAATCAGGAATCGCCTGAGTATGTGAGGGTTAGCCTTGCCGCCGCCATAACCCTGGGATTTGTCCCCGGCAGGTTTTTTCGTGGTGCAAAGCTATATTGTCTCAACCTCCTCTTGACTTATAACAAGGGCTGTTCTGGAAGATGCGCTTACTGCGGCTTACAAAGGGCAAGGCAGACCGATAAACCTTGGCAGGAACAAAGCTTCATACGCGTAGATTGGCCCATAGTCAGCCTCGACGAACTCATCCAAAGAATGGGAAGTGAATCCTGCTCCCATGTGGGACGGGTCTGTGTCTCAATGATAACCCGTGGGAGAGCGCGGGAAGACACCATAGAGATAGTGAGAAGGCTGAGGGAGAATACTGATTCAATATCGGGGCTGATTACGCCTACAATAATCGACAAAGGATGGCTATTTGAGCTAAAGAAAGCTGGAGCTGATAAAGTAGGTGTAGCCATCGATGCCGCTACACCGGGATTGTTTGAAAAACTCAGAGGCAGGGGGGTGGGAGGACCTCACCAGTGGGAGCAGTATTGGAAGACAGTAGCGGAAGGTGTGGAGGTGTTCGGTAGATTTGAGGTGGGTGTGCACCTTATAGTGGGTCTTGGGGAGACCGAGAAGGAGATTATTGGGATAATTCAAAAAGCCTATAACATAGGTGCTCTAACCCATCTCTTTTCTTTCTTCCCGGAAGAAGGATCATTGATGCAAGATTACCCGCAACCGCCTATTGGAAAATATCGACGGGTGCAACTGGCAAGATACCTTATAAACAAGGGTATGAGCACCGTCAAGAACATGACATTTGACAGGGAAGGAAGAGTGGTAGATTTCGGTGTTGATAATGCTGTGTGTGACAGAGTCATTAACTGCGGACTACCATTTATGACTTCCGGATGCGCTAGTAAGAAAATGGAGAATGCCTGTAACAGACCCTTCTCAAATTGCACCCCTTACCAAGCATATGTTGGCGAGATGAGAAACTACCCCTTTATACCTGTTGAGGAAGATATTGAAATCATAAGGAAACAGCTCTGGGACTATTCTAACCTCCCCACAAGGGTGTGGGTGGATGGCTTAGGTAAGGAAGATTTTCTAATTGCATCAAAAGTATGAGTCATATCTAAAGGTGTGTTTGATGAGTAAAGAGCTATTAGAGCAATGCCTTAATCAACCATCTCACGAGCTAAAACCATTATTCAATGAGGCATTTCGAATATCCAGAAGCCACTTCTCAAATCTAATCCATTTCTATGTGCCTGGTATGGTGCATTTTGATACTCCGTTCTATAAATCAACCGGCTCTTATGGTTTCCCAGGGATTTCTGTCACCGGGAGAAGTTGCCAACTTAACTGCGAGCATTGTCGGGGGAAGCTGCTTGAAAGTATGATTCCGGCGACCATGCCTGACCAATTATACGAGGTATGTGTGGAGATCAAGAGAAGGGGTAGTAAGGGCTGCCTCATCAGTGGAGGTAGCCTGAATAGTGGGAGCGTCCCATTGACAGATTTTGCCCCAACAATTAAAAGGATAAAGCAAAAACTCGGTTTAAAGGTGGTAGTGCATACGGGACTTATTCACCCTCCCTTAGCAGAGGCATTGGCTGATGCAGACATTGATGCCGCTATGATCGATGTCATTGGTTCCAATGATACTATCAAGGAGGTTTACCACCTTAATTGTGATACAGATTCTTTCGATTATTCACTCTTACTCCTTGAGCAAAGAAATATCCCCACTGTTCCTCATATAGTGGTGGGGATTCACTATGGCAAGCTAAAGGGTGAGCTGCAAGCTTTAGCAATGATACTGAGGCATCACCCTGCTGCTGTTGTGGTGGTGACACTCATGCCTCTGGCTTATACTCCGATGGAGCGTGTAACTCCACCTTCACCGTTAGACATCGCTCGGGTGGTCTTAGCCTCAAGGCTCTTGATGCCCACCGTACCTTTGCTACTGGGATGTGCTAGACCAAGAGGCATGCATAAGGTTAAGACGGATATCTTAGCCATTAAAGCTGGGGTGAACGGGATCGCTTACCCGAGTGAAGAGGTATGTAACTTTACCCAAAAATTAGGACTCAACTTTAAATTTCACCAGGAATGTTGCTCCCTTATATGGCAAAATTTTAGTTGACGATAAGGTTACGTCCATGGAAGAGTGGCGGTTACTTGATACGGGTTACTGTAGCGCAGCGGAGAATATGACTCTCGATGATGTAATCCTCGACTGCCGAGCTAGCAATCTCATTCCGAATACGATACGCTTCCTTCAATTCGATCCCCCCGCTGTTCTTGTGGGCTATCATCAAGATATAGAGCAGGAAGTTCGGCTTAGTTATGTTAAGAATCATGGCATAGAGGTGAATAGGCGGCTTACTGGGGGAGGGGCAATATATTTTGATAGATCGTCACTGGGGTGGGAAATCATCGCTTCTAAGGTTTCTATTCCCTCCTGCCATTGGGAAGGACTCTTCAGGACTATGTGTGAAGGAGCCCTAAATGCATTACAGAGGCTCGGAATTCAGGCAGCCTTTCGTCCCAAAAATGACATTGAGGTAGACGGCAGGAAAATATCAGGCACCGGCGGTACTGAGCGTGGCAATGCCTTCCTCTTTCAAGGCACCTTGCTTGTCAACTTTGATGTCGAAACAATGATTCGTGCCCTGAAGATACCGATTGTGAAGCTTAAAGATAAGGAGCTTCAATCAGCAAGGGAGCGAGTAACCTGCATCAAGTGGGAGTTAGGGTTTCAACCAAGCTACAGGGAAATTAAAGAAGCTTTAAAGAGAGGGTTTGAACAGGCGCTCAGGATCAAACTTGTTGAAGATAGGCTAACACTTGTCGAAGATGACCTTGTTAAGAAGAAGCTACCTATATTTCGATCTGAGGAATGGATCTTCCTTGACCGTCGACCCTTAGGGGAGGCAGCTGTGGTCCAGGCAATTGGCAAAACTCCAGGGGGACTGATTCGAGTATCGCTAGCTATAGACAAAGGGGCTAATCTTATTAAGAGCGCCCTAATCACAGGTGATTTCTTCGCTTTTCCTTCGAGGGCACTCCTCGATCTTGAAGCAGCATTGAAGTTTACCCCGTGTGAAGAGACAGAGATTCGAGAGGTTGTTGACAACTTCTTTACCACAAATTATGTCAAGATGCCAGGCGTAGCCCCTAATGATTTTGCCGAATTAATTTTAGAAGCTGTTGATCGGGCATCATATGAACCCCTTGGCATCAGCTCATCCGAAGCAAACCACCTATACCCGGTTACCAAGCATATGAAGGATCTCCTGCGGGGTAGCTATGACTACCTCCTCCTACCTTATTGTGCCAAGCTTCTCTCCTGCTCTTATAGGTGGAGAGAGGGTTGCGACAAGTGCGGCCAGTGCTCTATAGGTGAGGCATATGAGCTAGCTGAAGCCATTGGTCTGAAGCCTATAGCGATACAGAGCTTTGAGCATCTGATGGATACGCTGAAGATGATGAGGGAGAATGGGTCAAAGGGATATATCGGCTGCTGCTGTGAAGCATTCTACTGTAGGCACAAAGACGAACTTGAAGAGGCTAAGGTGCCAGGTATCCTCATCGATATCGAGGATGTAACATGCTATGATTTGGGGAAGGAGCAAGATGCCTACAATGGTAAATTTGAAGTTCAGACTGAGCTAAAGATAGAGCTGCTCTCCAAGCTCTTAAATCAGCTTTACCATCGGAAGACTACGGGCTAAGATGACTTTCTTCGATGTCATAGTGGTGGGGGCTGGTCCAGCAGGAGCCGTTTCAGCATTAAAGTGCGCTAAGCAGGGTTATAACACCCTGCTCCTCGAAAGAGAAAGGCTTCCTCGCCATAAACCCTGTGGAGGAATAATTCCAATTTTATGTGCCGACCTGCTAGAGGAGGAGTTTGGACTAAAGATCCCTCCAGAGGTGATGTGCTCCCCAAAAGTGCTAGGACTCTTTTATGTTCCGCCTAGTGGGAGAAAAAATAGTGGAAGCCTTAAGAATTACAGACTTTTTAACATTAACCGAGACCTATTTGATCAATGGTTGTGCCGAGTTGCGGAAGGCTCAGGCGTACAGGTGCTATATGGAGCAGAGTTCTTAGAATTCCAAAAGTCAGAGGTAATTAAGGTTCTAGTGAAGGATCGGGAGAACATGATTGAGTTGAAGTCTCGCTACCTAATCGGCGCTGATGGGGTCTTTTCCAAGGTGCGAAAACAGCTTTATCCTGACTTAGAGTGGAAGACACTGACAGTCTTGCAGGAGTACTGGCGGGCAAAAGGAGATTTTGATGAATACTTCTATGCTTTCTTCAAGGAAGATATCACCCCTTATTATGCCTACTTAATCCCCAAGAACGGATTCTTCGTAATCGGTACCGGCGTGCCCAGGGGGTATCCCATATCCATACCTAGGTGCCTTAACAGGTTTAAGAAATGGCTCCGCCAGGAGTTTGCCTTTGAGCCTGTGGCATTAGAAAGGAAGGAGATTGGAGCCATCCCATACCATTCGCTGTGCAATGGTGAGGGAAATGTAATTCTAGTTGGTGATGCTGCCGGCTTCTGTAATCCCTTTTCCGGCGAAGGTATCAGACTAGCTATCGAGAGTGGAATAGCAGCTAGTGAAGCTGTGAAACAAGCTGAGCATAGTGGTGGGTTACTATCCTCATTATACGCGCGGCGGATTGAAGGGCTTAAAGAGTTTATCCGTAGAGTATATGAGTTTAGCATCGCCTTAACGGACAAGGAAAGAGAGAAATTTGTCACCTCAGAGCTTAAACGCGTCTCATTAGGCACAACGCTTGGAGGAGCTAGCCCCGATGAAGGTTGTTTACCACCCACGCTATGAAGAAGTCTACGCCAGCGACCCTGCTGCTAAAGCAGGGCGGATGGAGAGCATCATAAAAGAGATCTCACCTCATTTTGAGATAGTTATAGCCGAGCCAGCAATGCTGGGCGACCTAGTCCTGGTTCATTCAGACGAGCACATAAAACATATTCAAAGGATGCCCTTGACCTACGAGATTGGTTTGCTAGCAGCAGGAGGAGCTATCAAAGCAGCCAAACTGGCAGCAGGTGGTGAGCCTGCCTTTGCACTGATAAGACCCCCAGGGCATCATGCCAGCCATGACAGTTGCTGGGGGTTTTGCTTCTTTAACAGCATGGCTATATCAATAGCCAAGTTGAGAAAAGAGAGGAAGATTAGGACAGCGGTGATATTAGATATAGACCTTCACTTCGGCGATGGCACTGCTAATATCTTTGAGAATGTGCCCGAAGTAGTCTACTTTCACCCCGAGGGTAGAGATAGGCAAGAGTTTGTGGACAGTATCTCACGATTCCTCGCTCAGGCAAAGGCAGACATAGTGGCAGTCTCCGCGGGTTTTGACAGGCATGAGCAGGACTGGGGAGGTCTGCTTAAGACCGAGGATTACCAGACCATCGGTAAGCTGGTGAAGGGACATGCAGAAAAAATCTGTCAGGGGAGAAGATACGGAGTCTTAGAAGGCGGCTACAACCATGATGTTCTGGGTAGGAACGTGAAAGCTTTGCTAGAGGGGATGAACTAGGCTAGCAGAGACGTGCCAACTTCTCGACTAGTGGGTAGTTTCAGTCCGTTCAATCTATGGGGCGGGAGACAGGACTCGAACCCACGACCACTTGCTTAGAAGCTACTGAGAGAGGTTTACCGAATCAGAGGACGGAAAGCCATTCATTTAGCTTTTCCATACTAATGTAAGGTGGCAATCCTTTTATTTGAAAACCTATTTGCTTAATAGACTGGTTACGCAGAGTCCTTAAGTATCTTGTGAATTGTCTCAGCTGCTTATCCGAGAGCTGAGAAAGAACACGGCTATAGAGAGGAAGTGTTCGCTTTGCTACCTCATCAGCACTCTCAAGCCCTTTAGAAGTGAGTTGTATTTGTATACACCTCTTATCATCCGGGGCTGGTATTCTTTCTATGTAACCGTATTTTCCCATACGTGCGATTAATCCTGAAGTACTGTGAAGTTCTCTGAAAAGAAAATGTGCTATCTCAGAGATAGTAAGCGGTTTATCACTCATCTTCAAAGCTACCAGAACATATGCCTGAGTATAACTAACTCCTATCTCTTCCAGCTCTTTGTTTAAAGCTCTGACCACAGCGTCCTTAGCCTGAAGAAAGACCACCATGGTTTCTACAATCGGGCTGGCAAACCGCGTATCATCATACACCATTTACCTCCCGCAAAAGAATGTCGGGGGGAAATATCCAATATATAGAGGGTCAAGCTGTATAGAGGTAGCTACTGTATTGTTATTTATTATACATAATCCTTGTACAACTGTCAATCTGGTATACTCGTCTATTACCGTCAATTTTTAGTCGGTCGAATCTTGGATGACTGTCAGGTTGTGACAGAGCCCCATGAGCTATTGCCCAAAGGCCCGAGCCCAGGGGCATTGGGCATGTGATCCACAAATAGCAGGCAAACTTGCTTTGGGATTACTTCGCTCCGCTCGCGATGACACAGGAAACCACTAAGCTTATCCTAAACATAATGCGGAAAAACCACCTAAAAGCGTCACCTATCTGAACAAGTCTGTCTTCTGGGTCTTGAGTTGGCGTTGAGCTTGATGCTGACCTTCCGTAAGTGCTAGACTTCGCTACAAATGGAAACCAAGACTTATACCCAAGAAAGAGAGTGTCTATTAGAAGAATGCCTGGGTGATGACTGTCCAGTGATGGATATCGGTGGCTTAGGGGAGCATCTGGACTCTTTGTATAGTATACACGATAATACCTCTCACGAGATATTCCAATACCAAGGAAATACCATTGTCAGGATGCATCGGAGGGAGAAAGTAGAGGAGGTGAAGGAAGTTCCCTCCCCAGTAGAAGGCAAACCACCCTCTCGAAGAAGATCCTTTGTTTGCCACTGGTGTGTAACTCAGGTGAAAGTATGTGGCAATACAGCGAGGGAGGTGATTGAAGAAATAGCCGATTCAGCTAGAGCAACACACCGTCTCACTCCTGAGAAGGCAATAGAGCTTGTCAAGAGAAGGGCGGAAAGGGATGCCCAGCGCAGCTTGGAGCATGTCAAAAAATATCCCCATGTCTATCGAGACCCAGAGCGTAAACTGCTAGAATTAGAGACAGCGCTCATTGCTCGCTTAAGTGAAGCGGAAAATCTGAGGAATCTTGATCCGGTATACAAAATTGTAAGTGAAAAAGTGGAGTGAAATATCATCGCTTAAATACCACGCTCATTGGTCGAAATATTCTCTACTACCCTAGTCTTCCTTCCACTATGGATGTAGCAAAGAGGTTGGCAGAAAGAGGAGTAGGCGAAGGGACAGTTATCATTGCCGCTGAGCAAACAGCAGGGAGAGGACGCTTGGGGCGAAGATGGTTATCACCTTTGGGTAGTAGCTTTTCCGTATCTATAATCCTTCACCCTGATTTAGCCAAGCTACCCCAACTTAATATGGTCGCCTCTTTGGCAGTGGCCCGAAGTATTAGAAAGATTACCGGACTAGAGTCAGCCATCAAATGGCCCAACGATATCCTTCTCAATGGCAAGAAGGTAAGTGGCATACTCATTGAGAACATTCTTGAGGGTGACAAAGTCAACGCAACTATTGTCGGTATTGGGATAAATCTCACCCTCGACCCTTCCGCTTTCCCCGAAATCGCCACTACGGCAACGAGCCTTTCCATTGAGTCGAGAAAGAGGATATCCCAATGGGAAATACTGCCGCTACTACTGAAAGAATTTGAGTCAATCTATCAGAGCCTATACCGTGGAGAATCTATCTATGAGAAGTGGCTTGCTCGTGTAGAAACACTAGGGAAATTAGTACGAGTAAAATCTGATAACACGGTAGAAGAAGGTTATGCCGAGTCAATTAATACTGACGGTAGCTTAGTGCTAAAACGCTCCGATGGAAGCCTAGTAACAATGGTTGCCGGTGAGGTTACCCTACACGTCTAAACGGCAATTACCTCTTTCACCTCTGGTGCTTGCTTCTTAATCGCCTGTATAACAGTGTTCCGTAGTGTTAAACCCGCCATGGGGCATCCACCACAAGCTCCAGTCAGCTTTATCTTGACTATATCATTATTGACCTCGACTAATTCGACATCTCCACCATCTGCTCTGAGATAAGGTCTTATCTCTCCCAAAATCTTTTCTATTTTTTCTCTCATTAACTTCTCCTATAACTTTATTCCGAAACCCAATATCTTTTTACCACAGGGGGAAGGGACTGTCAAACTGCTTGATCTCAGACTTATGAGCATATTCGGATGTAGAGTAGGAGACGAACTCCATGTCGCCCCCCACTTATTATATGTGGTGGTTGGGGTCGTCTCGACCTCGACTCTGGGTTAGGTCCGATTTACCGGACTCCGCAAGGCGGAGGATGACCCGGATTACCACGATCGTTTACCCAATGTAGCCTAGGAGGGAAGCTCGAAGGGGCGAAGCCCCTTCAAAAATCCTCTTCCCCCCCTCCTTCAAAGGAGAGGGGGATAAAGGGGGTGAGGTTGATAAATAATCTCCAATGTATCTCGGTTGAGAGGATAACAAAGGGAGAATTATAATTAGTTACTTTAAAGAAAAGGGGTAAGCCAAATGGAGGTAATGTCAGCCATTAAAACTAGAAGGAGCATTCGGCGCTATAAACCCGACCCAGTGAGAGAAGAAGACCTCCAGGTTATTCTTGAGGCTGCCCGTTGGGCTCCCTCCTGGCGTAACACTCAGTGCTGGAGGTTTATAGTAGTGCGAGACCCTGAGGTTAAAGCCAAGCTTGCCGATACCCTCAACATCTGGCCTGATAACCGGGCTATTCCAGCAATCAGGAGTGCGCCGGTGGTCATAGCAGCGTGTGCCGAGCTGGGGAAATCAGGCTACCATGAAGGGAAGCCGGCTACTGACAAAGGCGACTGGTTTATGTTCGATGTTGCCCTGGCAATGCAAAATCTGGTGCTGGCAGCATATTCCCTAGGGCTAGGCACAGTCCATGTAGGCTTCTTTGATGCTAGAAAGGCAGCAGAGATACTCCAGTTGCCTGAAGGCATTGTAATCGTGGAGATGATTCCACTAGGTTATCCCGATGAGGAGCCAAAGCCAAAATCACGTAGGGAACTATCTGAGCAGGTGTTCTACGATAAATACGGGCAAAGGTAACTCGGTTGACAAAGAGTGTTACCAAGTCTAGCTGAAGGATGTGAGGTAAAGGAAAGGAGACTCTCACTCTCTCAATGGAGAGGTGTAGAAGCCTCGCACAAAGCACTCTAATGAAGAAAAAGGAGTTTATCGTGAGTTATGTATCAAGAATGCGGAATTAACTATAACAATCTTAATAGTGCCTTAGTCACCTGGCATATACCTGAGTTACCTACCGAATTAAGGGGAGGTGTTATCCAAGAGCTCGATCTTGAGACGATTAAGTTTCTTATCAGCCAAAGACTTGCTGAAGATTGCGATACTGAGAATAGGAGACGGATACAAATAGCAATCTCAGATTGGCTCTATTACCTGGTGCGAAGTAATGTCAAGCGTGGGCGTGTTTTTGAGTTGGATGAGGTGCTATCTACCAGGCGTGCCGATTGTCTGGGCTATGCTAAGCTATTCTCCGCCCTCGGTTCCAGACTCGGCTTAGAGTTAGGGATTGTCGAGGTTCTGATAGATAATGCCGGACGTTATGTCCCACATTATGTGAATCTTCTCAGCCTTTCCAACGGAACTTTTCGCTTTATAGATGCATGGTATGGTTCCCGGGATATCAGCCATCGGCGAATAGGAGCCTTGGTTAACGGGAAGCCCCAAGACATAGACAGAGAGGAACTTACTAAAATACATGATCTAAAGGGACTACCTGATTATTGTGTTGAGGCGATAACCCTCTATATAAAAGGGAACAGGTGTTTGGAAAGAAATGAGCTTGATAAAGCGATAAAATATTACTCTGAAGCAATAGAGCTGTATCCAAATAATAGCCGAGCATTCTACAATCGAGCGCTTGCCCATGAGAGGAAAGGGGAGGTAGAAAAAGCTAAATTTGATTATGCCCAGGCACTTAAGGATAAGTCTAGCCTTATCAGAGTATTGGCTACGATAGGCGAGATTGAGGACCTAATCAGGCTAGATGAAAAGGGCATTAGTGAAGAGCAACAGGATATCTATCTCTGGC
>CAZUZX010000018.1:0-4604 GCA_964624525.1 uncultured Dehalococcoidia bacterium
AGCACCTCATGCTTGGCAGATTGTCTTCGCATCGTGGAGTTGGTATGGCTTCTGGTATGGTGGCAAGAGAGCTGATTTCGCCGTCTATTCCGCAGACCAGGCAGATGCCCAAGAGGCAGCGAGTAACTATGATGTTATGGAAGAGCATTATCAGGGCCCCAACTGTGCTGATGCCACTGCGTATTGGGCCGAAGCAGAAGCAGAGGAATTAGCGGGACTCGAAGCTTATTGGAGTGGAGACTTTGCTAGTGCCAAGACTCATTTTGAAAGCGCAGTAACTAATCTCCAAGCAGCCATGGATGCTGATGTGACCTTTGGTACGGCTTGGGAGGACAGGGAGGCGGCAGCACAAGATGCTGAGACTGCTAATCTGAATGCCGAGACGGCCCAGATAGAAGCCGAGACTGCCAACGTTGCCAAGGAAGGAGCGAAGATAGATGCCGAAACCGCCTTGCTTCAGGCGCAGGCAAGGCTGACCAATTCAGAAGCAGGCAAGGCTGATAGCTTTGGTACCTTCGTGATACTGATTGGCGCGGCTGCTATACTCCTTGGTATCGGCGGCTTGCTGTGGGGTGTTTCACGCCTCACGCAGAAACCAACTCTGTAAGCAGGCATCAGTCCTTAGCTGAATAAGCCAGGCAGGGGATGAGAAATCATCCCCTGCCTCTTTTGGTGAACATCTCACTCATAGGCAGGCTTATGATACAAGCTCTCATAAGCCTTACAATATGGGCAGACTTTTCTATCTATGTTTTTTACAAACCATCTGGCTATTCCGCCCTTTGTTCTCGCCCGCTTGCATATCGGGCAACTGTTTGCACAAAAGTTTGCTTTTCCTTTCAGTCTTTCCGACACAGGCTTTCCTCCCTAAATCTAATTACGTTACTTATGGGCAGAATTAAGAGCTTTCCCCAGCCCTCAAAAGGCATCATTGCACAACCTGAACTTTGGTCTAATTCTAGGCGTTGACATAAGGCAGGTCAACAACCAAGCCTGAGGAAAGACGCGAGGAAACTGGAGGAATAAATTGAGCGGTCTATTAAGCAAGAGGAGTTATCTAGAAGCGTCCCTGGTGGGACTCGAACCCACAACCCCCTGCTTAGAAGGCAGATGCTCTGTCCGGTTGAGCTACAGGGACAAGTGCCTTTTAATTAATGTATCACCAGAAACAAAGTGGGTCAAATTAGCGCGTTTAGCAACTCAATATGTCATTGCGAGTCCTTCACTTCCTGTCATTCTGAGCGTAGCGAAGAATCTCATGGTGCTCAGGACAGGCTCCGCGAAGCAATCTCACACCCTCACTACTGAGATTGCTTCGTCGCTAGTGCTCCTCGCAATGACAAATAAACACCCTCGACAAATTAGTGTCAGGACTTTAATTTGCCTAGCCAGTTCTCCGGAGGGACTTTACCCGACGGTAGATATAGAGGCCAATGAGGATAACAATTATCACTATAATAGGAATATCAAAGGGGCGCATTACCTCCCGAATTCGCTCCCAATTCTCACCCAGCAAGTAGCCCCCGTAAGCCAGCCCCAGACACCAGGGAAAGGAGCCGAGGAAAGTATAGACCACAAACCTTAAAAAGGGCATCTTGGCTATGCCAGCAGGGAGACTAATAAAGGTGCGCACTACCGGAAGGAGGCGGGAGACGAAAACTACCCTGTCTCCATATCGGTTAAACCAGCGCTCGGCACGATCAAGGTCATGAGGTGAGATAAGGACATATTTCCCATACCTTTCCAGCCCCGGGCGTCCTGCCCATGACCCTACCCAATAAGCAATTATGGAGCCAAGCAGACACCCTAAAGCTCCGTAGAATCCTGCCCAAAGAGTGTGAGTGGCGCTCAAGCCTTGCTCCTTGATTAGCATCCAGCCACTAAGGGGCATGATGATCTCACTGGGGAGGGGAATGCAGGCACTCTCTATCGCCATTAGCCCTACTACTCCAGGCCAATGGAAAAGCTCATAAACATGGCGGATGAATAGCAAAATATCGTGTTCTAATTGTCCCACGACTGGAAAAATCTAGACTGCTACACCAACAGTGAGCACCACAGATAATAGAATCAAAAGCCAGCTGCTTACTCGAAAAGGCTTTCTTTTATCCTTGCCCTCGTGGTCATTCTCCGGCATCGCTTACTCCCCCGTATCTTTTTAGACTCTCGCCTGAGAATACTCCCCCAAAAAAGAGAAGTCAACGAAGTCTGCAAAAAGAAGCAAAACTTCGAGAGTATTTAGCAATCCCCCATTTGTCATTGCGACCCCGATTTATCGGGGGAAGCAATCTCACAGTTGTTCTGGAGATTGCGGAGCTTGTTCCGAGCGTAACCGAGGAATCTCGCTCCAAGTTTGCTTCGGCTATGCCTCGCAACCGCTATGCTCCTCACAATGACGATAAACACTCTCAAACCTTCCCTTTTTATTTGCTTTTGATTATACTGAGGCTACCAGGCTTTTACCTTACCACCTCAGATTATGGCACAGTGAAAGGAGGATAGTTTGATACCAGGTTATGGCACTGAGAGGATACGCAATGTGGTCTTGCTTTCTCACTGTGGCGCCGGGAAAACCTCTCTCTCCGAGGTAATGTTATTCACCACCGGGGCTATTCCTCGCCTGGGTAAAGTTGATGAGGGCACCACTACTTCTGACTATGAACCAGAGGAGATAAAGCGAAAAATCAGTATTAATCTTACCCCCCTCTATTGTCAATGGAAAGATACCAAAATCAATTTCCTTGATACTCCGGGTTACGCCGATTTTGTCGGTGGGGTTCTCGCTGGTATGAGGATAGCTGATGGGGCAATCATTGTCGTCTGCGCCGCCTCTGGCGTAGAGGTAGGCACCGAATTGGTATGGAGATACGCTGAGGAGAGGGAAATTCCTCGCCTTATTTTTGTCAATAAAATGGATCGCGAAAATGCTAACTTTCACCGCGTAGTGGGGCAACTACAAAGCAGTTTTGGCAGAAAGTGTGTCCCAATTCAGTTGCCTATCGGTTCGCATACCAGTTTTCAGGGTGTGGTGGATTTGATTGGTATGAAGGTTTATGGCAGAGCAAAGGAGCCAGAAGGGGAGATACCCCCCTCCCTGGAGGGCGAAATTCATTCTTTTCGTGATAAGCTAGCCGAGGCGGTAGCTGAAATTGATGATGAGCTTACTGTCAAGTATCTAGAGGGGAAGGAGATAACCTCAGAGGAGATTCGCCGTGCTTTGGGGGAGGGGATTAGAACTAGGCGGATAGTTCCTATCTTGGCTGGCTCGGCACTGCAAAATGCGGGTATCCCACCTCTCTTAGAGGCTATTGGTAACTACTTGCCTTCGCCTAAAGAAACCGGACCGGTGGTAGCCACTAATCCTCTTACCCAGCAGTCAAAAGCTATAGAGCCAAGGGAAGATTCCTCTCTAGCTGCCCTGGTATTTCTGACTAGTGCTGATCCTTATGTGGGTAAGCTGACTCATTTTCGAGTTTACTCCGGCACTATTAATAGCAACTCCCAGATATGGAATGCTACCAAAGGGCAGATGGAGCGAATAGGGCAACTTTTCATGTGTCGAGGCAAAACACAGGAGGCTGTGCCTCGGTTGATCGCTGGGGATATTGGCGCAGTAGCCAAGCTAGTGCTAACTAGCACTGGAGACACCCTCTCTAGTAAGGAGCACCCCCTAAGACTAGCTCCCATTGAATTCCCTAAGCCGGTATTTAGTGTCGCTTTGCATCCCAAAACGAAGACAGACGTGGACAAATTAGGAACGGTCTTGCCGCGATTAGTGGAAGATGACCTCACCCTTCAAGTGCGCAAAGAGCTTGATACTGGAGAGATCGTTCTTTCCGGTATGGGCGATTCACATGTAGAAGTAGCCACGGAAAAGATACAACGCAAGTTTGGCGTCGGAGTTAGAGCAGAAATCCCCAAAGTCCCTTACAAGGAGACTATTACCACCCTAACTAAAGCCGAGTATAAGCACAAAAAGCAAACCGGAGGGCACGGTCAGTATGGGCATGTCTTTTTGGAACTGGAGCCCTTGCCTCGAGGCAGCGGCTTTGAGTTCACCGAGAGGGTGGTCGGTGGTTCTGTGCCAAGGAACTATATTCCCGCGGTGGAGAAAGGTGTTCTTGAGGCACGCCAGGAGGGGGTATTAGCCCGCTATCCCGTGGTTGATGTCAGGGCAACTCTCTACGATGGTAGCTCTCACCCAGTAGACTCCTCCGAAATATCCTTTAAGATTGCGGGAGCCCAAGCCCTTAAGAAAGGTCTTTCCCAGGGGCAGCCGGTCTTGCTCGAGCCTATAATGCACCTCAAGGTTACTGTGCCTGAGGCTTTTATTGGGGATATTATCGGTGACCTCAATACCAAACGAGCTAAAGTGCTGGGGCTGAGTCGCCAAAACGATAACCAGGTAATCGAAGCTCAGGTACCTTTATCTGAAGTTTTGCGCTATGCCATAGACCTAAGGTCAATAACTCAGGGTCGAGGCAGCTACAATATGGAATACAGCCACTATGAAGAAGTCCCTGCTCACCTGACTCAGAAAATCGTGGCGGAGAGAGCTCAAGAGAAAGCCTGATAAGCTTTGTAGGGTGGGTAAAACCCACCTT
>CAZUZX010000018.1:4704-15642 GCA_964624525.1 uncultured Dehalococcoidia bacterium
CTGGTGGTGTGTCGGGGTGGGTTTCGCTATGCTACACCCACCCTACCGATTACTCTCACTTAACTCAGAAAATCGTGGCAGAGAGAGCTCAAGAGAAAGCCTGATAAGCTTTGTAGGGTGGGTAAAACCCACCTTCTTCTGGTGGTGTGTCGGGGTGGGTTTCGCTATGCTACACCCACCCTACCGATTACTCAGATATCTCTGGGTGAAACCCCTGTCCTACTCAGCCAGCGAGTAGTTCTTTAACCTTAGCGGCAAAGGGAGGAAGGGCTTGCTTCCAGTCCCCTACTATTCCAAAGCGGGCTTCTTTAAAGATATTAGCTTCAGGGTCCTTATTTATGGCAATAATGTTCTTTGCCCCGGAGCAACCTGCCATATGCTGACTTGCTCCAGAAAGAGCTACTCCAATATAGAGATCGGGACTAACAATCTTTCCGGTAAGCCCAACCTGTAAGTGGGTCGGCACCCAGCCATTATCAACAGCAGGTCGAGTCGCCCCTACCGCTCCCTTCAAAAGCCTTGCCAGCTCCTCCAGTTGCTTAAAGCCTTCCAAGCTGCCAATTCCCCTTCCTCCAGCTACTACTACTGGGGCATCTTCTAGCTTAACCCCAGCTACTTCCTCTTTCACCATAGCCAAAACCTTAGCCTTTATTATAGAGGCATCTATTCCCGCCTCAACACGGATAACTTCTCCTTTTCTCGAGTTATCACGCTGTAAGGGTGACATGGCTTTAGCACGCACTGTTGCCATTTGAGGATACCTTTCCGTGGTAAAAACGGCTCTGGCGTTTCCACCATAAACAGGGCGCGTCTGGAGAAGGAGCTTAGTTTGAGGTTCAATGTCCAGTTCTATACAATCCATCGAGAGGGCAGTATTCAATCTAAAGGCAAGCCTCGGAGCCAGGTCTCGCCCAATAGAGGTCTGCCCTAGGAGTATAATTCTAAACATTAACTGTTTCACAATTTTTTCTATCACCGCAGTGTAGGAGTCGGTCTGGTAATCCTTAAGTAAAGGGTCATCAACTATATAGACCTTATCTGCTCCATAAGCAATGAGTTCCGGGGCAAAATCTTTGATCCCGCTCCCAATCAAGACTGCCGATAGTTCCTCTCCCAGTTTATTAGCTAACTTTCTCCCACAGCCTAACAACTCGGTAGTAATGGCGGTTAGCTTTCCTTCGATAAGCTCACCATAGGTCAATATACCCTTATACTCTGCCATTAAATTCTACCTCCTAAAGAACCCTTTCATAATATCTTAGCCTCTCTAAGTCTGAGGGCTAAATTAACCGCTGCTTCAGCTACATTCTCGCCGCCGATAATCTCACATTTGGCTTCTTTAACCGGCTGGAATAATTTAACCAGTTTAATACGCCTCCCCTGAGCACCAACTTGGGAGGGAGTAAGCCCTATATCCTGGGGTTTCCAAATAACCGGCTGTTTTTTAGCTGCTGCCATAATCCCCTTAAGCGGGGCATAGCGAGGTTCGCCCAGTTCATTGCTCACTGTTATTAAGCAAGGCATGGGTGCCTCAATTACTTCATAGCCGTCAGTGACTACTCGCTCCACCCTTACCTTGCCGTTGGTGACCTCTACTTTCTTCGCTACGGTCACGCTGGGTATCCCCAGAAGTTCAGCCACACCGCAGCCAACCTGACCCGCATCCCAATCAGCAGCTTGTCTACCGCAAAAGATAAGGTTATAAGTGCCTATTTTCTTTATTGCCATCGCCAAAGCATAAGCTGTAGACCAACTATCGCCATCCTCATAAGACTCATCTTCAAGAAGAATTAGCTCATCGGCACCCATTGCCAGGGGCTTCTTCACCACATCCCTCGTTAGTTTATTGCCCAGACTAAGCACGGTTATCTTGCCACCATGGGCATCCTTAACCCTTAGTGCTGCCTCTACCGCCTGTCCATCGAAGGGGCTGATTACCGGGGGGATACCCGGCGGGGGGATAACCTTATTAGTATTTGGGTCAACTTTGAAGCTGGCTGGTGGTGCCTCGGGGTCGGGAACCTGTTTGACGCAGACAATTAACTCCATCGCAACTTTCCTCCTTTAAGTTGCCGCTGTAGTTAAAGGTAACTCATTGGGCAAGTTTATCATCGAAGCTAGGGAGTGTCAAGGAAAGTCGCTAACTGCTTATCTTGAAGCAAGAATGTCACCACCTAGGCGTGGTCATCTATAAAGAGAATAGACCTCTTTTGGCTCTAATAACCCAGCGTGCCAATGGTTCGGGAACCGTTACAAGTGGTGGAGTTGGGGGGATTCGAACCCCTGACCTCCTCCGTGCAAGGGAGGCGTTCTCCCAGCTAAGCTACAGCCCCAGGATAGTAGTAGAGGGAACTTCTAAACCCGTATTTACTTCTTTTTGGTGCCGGTTTTCTTTGTTGGCTTACTACCCTTTTTGGCACAAGTAGCGCAGGTGTCGCACATGGCTTTCAACCCCTTTATTTTCAAGCTCGGAGTCTTTTACAAGTAAAATGAGAACCTGCTGCCTATAAATTATATTAATTTTGGAAATTTGCCGGCAATCTCTTTATGTCTGTCCAGCCAGGAACACAGCCGTATCTATCCAACTGTTACCTCGTTGATATAATCCAGAGTCTCCAAGTTGTTCATCTTTATCTTCTTATCCGAGATGGTGTAAAGGACGTCCCCTATGTAGAGGCATCTCTTCACTGAGTAAGGAGAGTAAGAGTAGTAGCTTCCGCCACTCATACCAGCATCGCTCTCATAGTGGGTGATTCTACCTCTCAACAAGAGCCCCTCGTCAAGGGATATATTGAATACATAGGCACCTTGCCAGACAGGACCGTAGCTACTCTCTACGACGCTAACCGGCATAACCAGAAGGTTCTTGCCCTTATCAAAAAGAAGCGCTTTGTGATCCTCGAGAACGGGTGAGTCTGTCCCCCGAGCGCCTATCTCGTACTTGGCGACTTCCTTCGGATTGCTTACATCCGTGACATCGAAGATCGATATCTTGACCCCTTGGTACCAGGCGAAGTCTCCCTGCTCTGCGGCCACAGTCTCCTTGCCTATTCCTATGATGTGGTTCTCGTCGTATGGATGCAGGTAATCCGAATAGCCGGTTATCTTCAAATACCCAAGAACCTTAGGATTGTAGCCATCGCTCAAATCTATGACAAAGAATGGATCAACCTTTTTGAACGTCACCAGATAGCATCTCTTTCCCATGAACCTAGCCGAGTAAATCTTTTCTCCTGGAGCAAGTCCTTCCAACTTACCGACGATATCGAGGTTCATATCCAAAACGTACAGGTGGTTTTGATAGGCTGCCGAGGGCCATTCTGGCCATATCCGAAAGTCGTAGCCAGTGGTGGTTGCCACCCTGAAAAAGCCCTCGTATTCGTCCATTGAAAACTGATTCAGCACTCTCCCAGGGACCTCTCCGCTCGCCTCGTAGTCAATGTCGCCGTCCTCTATGCGAATCCTGTGGATACTAGTTGTCTCGGTATCGCTGCCATAATACTGCGGGCTTGAAACCGCGATGTAAATGTTTTTCAGTGACACGTATAAGTTGCTGGCAGCTCCTAGAAGTATTGTTTCATATGAAGGCTCCTCATCATCTTTCTGTGTGTTTATAGCCATAACGGTTGTGAATGCATAGTAGTTATCAGCAACATCAAAGTAGTAGATGTCAGTCGCCGGTATTTCCCTTGTAGTGCCATCAAGATTTATCTTCGGCAGTACCACTTTGTCGTTGTACTCATATGCCGGTTGAGTTATCACTATATAAGCGTAGTTCCCTACCATCCTTGAGCCAAAATAACCACCGTCTACCGAAACTTCTCTGGCTAGCGAAGGTTTCCCTCTGTCAGCAATGTCATATATTCTGACGAACGTCTGAGGTCCCCCTTCGTATTGCAATATGATCAGTCTATCCCCATTTATGAAAATCCCTTCGGGTCTCTGGTTCAGTTCTATTTCAGACAGGACATGAGCCTCTTCGGGTGGATATGCTTCCACAATGAAAACCTTCATCCCTGAAACCAGATAAATAAACTTTCCGTCCGTCTTTACGATGTCTGCCTCATCCACCCCCTGTACCTGAATGTTCGTCGGGGAGAATTCAGGAATGACTGCTCCGTTGGTGCCGAAGTCTTCAGAACTTAGCATGTCCCTAGAGGCAATACCAAGCAAGCCCCATGTGTAGTCATAATCGGTGCTGATAGTCTGGCGGTTTGTCCTCAAGAATTCTTGCAACTCTTCATAGGAAGCAAACCGGTTCAATTCGCTAAGCCCCGGGGAGTGAGTTGCGGACTGCCCCAACAAAGCTGGAATTCCCAGGCACAGACCAGCAACCAGCACAATAGCGAGCTGGTATGCCAGCGATTTTTGCCAGGCAGGGCGTGACATTAGCCCGGCTGCCACGCCTCTGACTCTTGACTTCACCGCTCCCAGAATAGGGACAGTTCTCTTGTGCTGTCCCCCCAGCCTCGCCTTGATGGCTGACCAGGCATGGGGTGAGGAGGAGGCTCCTGCCGCAATCACATTGAGACCTTGGCGAAGCTGTCTTTGCGTCTCGGCAAGAGTCTCCAACTCGTTTCTGCAGCCAGAGCAAACAGAGAGATGAGCCTCAATAGCCTCCCTTTCCTTAGGGCTGACTTCATTGTCGAGATAGCTAAGAAGCAATTGCCTAATCTTTTTGCAGTTCATGGCGTATTCCTCCTTCCATCAGTTCCTCACGCAAAATCCGGATGGCTGTGTTGAGACGGGACTTCACAGTTCCCAGAGGTATATCCAATACCTGAGCTGTTTCCTCATAGGAAAGGTCATCAAAATACCTGAGCACAAGCACGGCGCGATGCTTTCGATCCAGGGCTTTCATTGCCTGTTGTATCTTCTCGCTTTCTTCCTGCCTCAAGGCAAGATCGTCAGGGCGCCGGCAATCGGCAGCAGCCAGGTCAAATCCTTCCTCGCGAAGATTCTCAAGTGATACGGAAGGTAAATGCCTGGTGCGGCGCTCAGAAATACACTGATTGACGGTGATGCGGTAGAGCCAGGTGCTGAGTCTTCCCCTTCGAGAATCGAAGGTCTGCAATGATTTGTGAACCTTAATGAAAACCTCCTGTAAAACATCTTCTGCCTTTTGAGCATCCGCCAATATTAAGTAGGCTGTCTTGAAAACCATATCCCGATATTGGCGAAATACGGTCTCGAAGTCCTCATCGCTGCAATGCTTTGCCAAGGTCCTTCTCCTGTGGTCTCTATATTACAATATACGCAAAATCAATAAAAAAGGTTCATTATGCGGTGGAACGAAGAAGCGCTGGACTAGTACCACTTGCTTGCCCCCTTCACGTCCAAGCTGGTATTGGAGTGGATATGATATCTAAGGATAAATGGGAGGTAACTGTCTTTGCAGATTTACTCTCTACCTTACCGGACAGGTTAAGAGGAAACCCTCAACAAGCCGAGTCAAAAGGGGCAGAAGTTATATCTGACGCAAGCTGCCGATTAGGCCGAATCAAAAGGTCACGAGGAGGATTTTGGTGCTTTTCCTGTTTTTTCTGTATTCACTATTCATGGTGGAGCTGAGGGGATTCGAACCCCTGACCTCCTCCGTGCAAGGGAGGCGCTCTCCCAGCTAAGCTACAGCCCCAGGCTAGTAGTAGAGGAAATTTCTAAACCCGTATTTACTTCTTCTTGGTGCCGGTTTTCTTTGTTGGCTTAGCACCCTTTTTGGCATGGGCAGCACAAGTGTCGCACATGGCTTTCCACTCCTTTCTCTTTAAGCTCAAGGTCTCTTACAACTAAAACGATGACCTGTTGCCTATAAACAAATTATATTACTTTTGGAAATTCGTAGGCAATCTTTCTGGTTTAAAAAATGCCCGCCTCTACGAGTCAGCAAAGAAAAGTTTTGATACCTGAGGGTAACCCGAAGAGGGTGTTTATTTGTCATTGCGAGGGGCGTCAGTCCCGAAGCAATCTCAGAGATTGCCACGCCTTCGGCTCGCAATGACAGAAGGGATTTGCTCAACAATCTCACCCAAAGAGTGTTGACAAAGGTATCCCAGGGTATTATATTTTAAGCAATTGAATAGCAGAAAGGCGTAGAACAAGAGGAGTACGCTTCTAGCGAAGCGCAGAGAGTCGGGTTAGGTGTGAGCCGATGCTGGCGCAGAAGCGGAATGGGCTTGGGAGCCGCAAACCGAAACCCCGACAGGTCGGGGGAGTAGGCTTTGCCGGAAGGGCACCGTTATCAGAGCCAAGGGTATCGCCTTATTAAGGCTGTACCTGAAAAGAGATAGTCGGTTTGAAGCCGACTGAAGAAGGGTGGCACCGCGGAGTGAGCCCTCTGCCCCTTTAAAGGGCAGAGGGCTCTTAAATTTTTAAGAGGTATAGCCGAGTGCAGTTGCCAGATTTGAATACTTTATGCCCTAAAGGGGATAATTTGGTGCCTGTTTTCAGGGAGTTACCGGCTGATTTGGAAACGCCCGTCTCGGTATTCCTCAAGCTGGGTAAGACTCCTCCTTGCTTTCTTCTGGAGAGTGTGGAGCGAGGAGAGCAACTAGGCAGGTATTCTTTCATTGGTATTAATCCTTATCTAGTAGTGCAAACCTCTAAGAACGAGGGTGTTATCTCTCATCAAGGTAAGGAAAGCAGAGTACCCTTAGGAACATCTCCGGAAGGACCAGACCCCCTGCATTTGGTTAAAAGACTGCTGGCTCAGTATGGGGTGACTAAAGTCCCTGGACTACCGCGCTTCTTTGGTGGTGCGGTAGGCTATCTCTCCTACGATGTAGTGCGCTTTTTTGAAAGATTGCCCCATTGTGATGAAGATGAGCTCCAATTACCAGACTCTGTCTTCTTATTTACTAATACATTAGTCATTTTCGACCATGTTCAGCACAAGATGAAAATCGTCTCCAGCGCACTTGGTAGCAGTAATAGCGCCACTGCTTCTCAGGAAGTAGAGGAGAGGATTGATGCCCTCCTTTTTACCCTAAGCAATTCGCCATTTCCCCAGCCTCAAGTTCGCCCCCCAGCTTCAAGGAGAAAAACTCCCGCACTTACCTCCAATTTTACCCGTGCGCAGTTTGTTGATGCAGTTAAAGTAGCGAAGGAGTATATCCTTGCTGGTGACGCTTTTCAAATCGTTCTCTCTCAGCGTTTACGTCGCCAAACTCAAGCTGACCCCTTTACAATTTATCGTGCTCTGCGCATGTTAAACCCCTCGCCCTACATGTTTTATCTTGATTTGGGCAACTTTCAGCTTATTGGCTCCTCCCCTGAGATGCTGGTCAAACTAGAAGAAGGTCAAGCGGAAACCAGACCTATCGCTGGTACCAGACCGAGGGGAAAGACTGAAGAGGAGGATGAAGTACTTATAGCTACCCTCTTAGCCGACCCTAAGGAAAGAGCCGAGCATACTATGTTAGTTGATTTAGGAAGAAATGACCTGGGGCGAGTATGCCACTTCGGTAGTGTTAAGGTGCCTTTACTTATGGGTATAGAGAAGTACTCCCATGTTATTCACCTCGTTTCCTCAGTTAAAGGCGAATTAAAGCCGGGTTACGATGCCTTCGATCTTCTGCGGGCGTGTTTTCCTGCTGGCACGGTTAGTGGTGCTCCGAAGGTTCGTGCTATGGAGATTATTAATGAGCTAGAAGGAAGACGACGAGGACCCTATGCGGGAGCGGTAGGCTATTTTGGCTTTGGGGGTAATATGGATACCTGTATCACTATCCGTACCATTGTGATGATTGGTGATACAGTATACCTTCAGGGAGGGGCTGGTATTGTCGCTGACTCTGAACCAATGCGTGAGTACGAGGAAACCATGAACAAGATCAAAGTTCTGGATGAAGCTGTTCATTTGGCGGAGAGCTGGGGTAAAGAATGATTAGGGAAGCAATCGCCAAGCTGGTGGAAACAAAGAATCTCGCCTCTGAAGAGGCTGAGGCAGTAATGGCGGAAATTATGCGTGGTGAAGCTACACCAAGCCAGATAAGTGCTTTTCTCGTCGCTTTGCGCATGAAGGGCGAGACTGTGGAAGAAATTGCCGGCTGTGCTAAAGCGATGCGTGCCCACGCTATTAAGGTGATGACTAAACAAAAGAAAGTGGTAGACACCTGTGGCACTGGGGGTGATGGTACCAGTACCTTCAATATTTCTACTGCGGTCGCCTTCGTATTAGCCGGTGCTGGTGTAGTGATAGCCAAGCATGGCAACCGCTCCGTGTCTAGCCAATGTGGCAGTGCTGACGTCTTAGAAGCTTTAGGAGTTAAAATTGAGCTTGATCCCGAAGGGATAGCCGAGTGTCTTAATGAGATAGGCATAGGTTTCCTCTTTGCGCCACGCTTACATCCCGCGATGAAACATGCTGCCCTTCCGCGCCGAGAAGTCGGCATAAGAACCATCTTTAATCTCCTCGGTCCACTAACCAACCCAGCTTCAGCTTCTATTCAATTACTGGGGGTATATGACCCCAGGCTGACGGAGACCATAGCCCGGGTGCTTCATCTCTTAGGTACGCACCGTGCCTTGGTAGTTCACGGGGCTGACGGCTTAGACGAATTATCAACTACCGGCATTAATAAAGTGACTCAGCTTTATGAGGGTGAGGTAAGCACCTACTATCTTGACCCTCGTCAGCTAGGACTGCCTTTAGCTGAGCTAAGCGAGCTTAGGGGTGGTTCGTCGAAAGAGAATGCCCAGATAATGAGAGCTTTGCTCCAGGGGGAGAGGGGGGCGAAGCGGGAGGTAGTGCTACTTAATGCCGCTGCTGGGCTGTTAGCGGCTGAGGAGGTAGCTGATTTTGAGGAGGGTCTCAACCTGGCTGCGGAAGCTATTGACAGTGGTCGAGCGCTAAACAAGCTAGAGCAACTTGTTGAGTTAAGCCAGAGCTTGGGGATGGGTTGAAAATAGAAGCATGATTCTTGACCAAATTGTAACGGATGTGCGCCAAAGACTATCTGAAAGGAAAAAGCAGAGACCTTTATCTGAGCTTGAACATCTCGTAAGCGCTGCTGAAACACCCCGGGACTTCACTGGTGCCTTGCAGGGAACAAGCATCAAGGTTATTGCGGAGGTTAAACGCGCTTCGCCGGCTAAGGGCTGGCTTTGCCCCAACCTAGATGTGGCAAAACTTGTTCATCACTATGCTCGAGGCAGTGCTGCCGCTATCTCTGTGCTCACTGAACCGAATTTCTTTAAGGGTAGTCTTACTGACTTGGCTACCACACACCAATCGGTAGACCTGCCACTATTATGCAAGGACTTTATTCTTGACCCTTATCAAATTTACGAAGCCCGCTCTTACGGTGCTGATGCTGTCCTTCTCATTGCTGCCATTCTTTCCCGTTCTGAATTAGCCTTTTTAATGGAAGTAGCCCATTATGTGAAGATTTCCGCCCTGATCGAAGTGCATAATGAAGCGGAGGTAGAGAAGGCTCTTGCCGTTAATGGGAATCTTATTGGTATTAACAACCGCAATCTAACTGACTTTAGTGTTGACCTAGGAACAACTCTTAAGCTTCGCCCCTTAATTCCCCTAAGTGTCATTGTAGTCAGCGAAAGTGGCATTAAATCTAAGGCTGATATAATTACTTTGCAGACAGCCGGGGTCAATGCAGTGCTGGTGGGTGAGGCACTGGTCACCAGTCCTGATCCAGAAGCTAAACTTAGGGAGCTAGGAGGCTAAAAGAACAAGAGAAGTACCATAAAATGTAGCGCAGGTCTTTAGACCTGCCACAGGCAGACCTAAAGGTCTGCACTACGAATCTGGGAGTGTGGGAGAGCTTTTATAGACACGATAGCTATTAACCGACCTCAGTCTGCTTTGGACAGACCTTCAGGTCTGTCCAAAGCAGACTGAAAGGGTTTTCAAGATGGTAAAGGTTAAGATTTGTGGCATAACCAATCTAGAGGATGCTCTGGCGGCAGTGAGCTGGGGGGCAGATGCTTTGGGTTTTGTCTTTGCCCCTAGTCCAAGGCAGGTGACTGTGGAGCAGGTTTTACCGATTGTCCCTCAGTTGCCCCCCTTTGTGTGCAAAGTAGGGGTTTTTGTTGATAGCAGCTTAGAGAAGGTGAAGGAAATTATGTCCCTCTGTGGTTTAGACTTGGCTCAATTACATGGCTCTGAGAGTCCTCATCTCTGTCAAGCCCTTTTCCCGCAGGTGATTAAAGCCTTTAGGGTGAGAGATGAGTCAATTTTAGGTCTTTTGCCTCAATATAAAGTAAGTGCCTATCTTCTCGATAGCTATGATGTAGCCCTAAAAGGTGGTACGGGGCAGAGCTTTAATTGGGAGATTGCCAAGCAAGCTAAGCGTTACGGACCAGTTATATTATCAGGCGGGCTCACTCCGGCAAACGTCCGCCAAGCCATTGCCTTAGTTCAGCCCTATGCCGTAGATGTCTCTAGTGGTGTAGAGAGTCAAACTGGTAAAAAAGACCACAACAAACTACGGGCTTTTCTAGAAACGGTGAAAAATACGCAAATCGAGAGCAGATGACAGAGCAACGAGACCGTTTGCATAATGTAGGGACAGGTTTTCAAACCTGTCCCAAGGACAAACCTTTAGGTTTGTCCCTCCTCTCCCTTGAAGGGAGAGGTTAGGTGAGGGTGAATTTCCCCCTCCCTCTATCTCCCTCCCGCTAGGGGAGGGAGAACTATGAAAGGGAAGGAGAGAACTTGAAGCTACCTGATAACAGAGGATACTTCGGACCATACGGGGGCAAATTTGTGCCGGAGACATTGATGACTGCTCTGGCGGAGTTAGAGGAAGCCTATATTGCGGCGTGTGCTGACCCCGGCTTTTGGGGAGAATTTAATGAGCTTTGCCATAACTATGCCGGTCGTCCTACCCCTCTATATCACGCCAAACAGTTATCGGCTCGGATATCTGGAGCGACTATCCTCCTCAAGCGGGAAGACCTAGCTCACACTGGAGCTCATAA
>CAZUZX010000019.1:0-15572 GCA_964624525.1 uncultured Dehalococcoidia bacterium
TTCTGGTAGGTTGAAACTAGAGCCTCTGGCACTACTTTGGTGGCTGATGTGACAGGCATGAAATTTGTATCCCCTTCCCATCGAGGCACAATGTGGGTATGAACATGGTCATCAATCCCCGCTCCGGCTGACTTGCCTATGTTTATACCTATATTGAAGCCAGCAGGATTGAACACTCTTCTTAGCACCTTGGTGCTCCTCCTCACTATGTCAAAGTGCTCCCATAGCTCTTCGTTAGTCAAGTCTTCTAAACTGGGCACATGTCGGTACGGAGCCACCATTAAGTGACCCGGGTTATACGGATAGCTATTTAGAATTACAAAGTTCTTCTCCCCCCTGTAGAGAATATAATTGGTCTCGTCTTCCTTCTCCTTCGGCTTCTGACACAAAATGCATCCCTTTGGTTTTCCCATCAGAATGAATTCCATTCTCCAGGGTGCCCAAAGATGCTCCATTTGCTGCCTCCTGCAATATCTCGGCTATTTTAGCCTTGAGAGACCCTGATAGTCAAAGCAAAGTCTGAGTTCTTTGACTTCAGATATGAAAGCTCATATAATAAATCTAGAGCACTCATTTCGAGGAGGGAGTTTTGATGTTTGAAAACCTGCTCAAGCCGGGGCAGATTGGCAAGATGACAGTTAAAAACAGGATGAAATATGCTAGCACCACTACTTGCATATGCGATGATACCACCGGCGAAGTAACCGACGCTGAGATAGCTTACCTTGCCGAGAGAGCCCAAGGTAGCGCTGGTATAGTGACTACCGGAGGGGGTTACCCCCATATCGTGGGTAAGGGCTATCCGGGTCAGATGGGTTTGGATAATGATAGTCTTATTCCCGGGTTAAGAAGGCTAGCCCAAGCTATTCAGGCTAACGGAGCGAGGGCGGTAGCTCAGGTAATGCACGTCGGAAGATATGCCCATCCCGAACTTGCTGGACTAGATGAACCACCAGTAGGTCCCACCGCTATGATGCCCAAAATACTCCTCTATAAGCCTTGCCGAGAGCTAACACATGATGAAATTGTAGAGCTTGTCGAGCTGCACGGTCAGGCATCAAGAAGAGTCAAAGAGGCTGGTTATGATGCCGTGGAGCTATGTGGTGTAGTAGGTTACCTCGTTAGTAACTTCCTCTGTAAATGGACTAATAAGCGGACAGATGAGTACGGAGGCTCACTGGAGAATCGGGCAAGGTTCTTCTTGGAGATTATTGAACGCACCAGAGAGTTAGTCGGTCTTGATTACCCCATCATAATTCGGCTCAACGCCAATGATCGGCTGGCAGATGGCAACAGTGAAGAAGAATATCTTGAAATCGCCAAGATGTGCGAGGCAAAGGGTGTTGATGCCATTAGTTTAACGGTGGGGTGGCATGAATCGGACTATCCCGCCATAACCCAGGAAATTAGACCTGGGTACTGGCTCTACTTGGCAGAGAAATGGAAGAAGGCTGGCATCAAGGTGCCCTTAATGATGGCTTATCGCCTTACCAGACCAGAAATAGCCGATAGAGCCATCGCCAACGGAATAATAGATTACTGGGAGATGTGTCGACCGATGATGGCTGACCCTTATCTTCCCCTGAAGGTTATTGAATCTCGACCGGAAGATATCGCCATCTGCCCGGCATGTAATTTTGGCTGTTTCTCCTTCTGGGCAGGTATCCGCCCAGGCGCACATCTCAAGTGCACCATGAATCCCCGACTGGAAAAGGAGTGGGATGAAAGTTATCAGGTGAAACCAGCGAACGAGAAAAAGAAGGTTATGGTAGTTGGTGGCGGTCCGGCTGGTATGGAAGCGGCGATGATAGCGGCACAAAGAGGGCATGATGTAAGTCTATATGAAAAAAGTGACCGGCTTGGTGGGCAATTGAACTATCTTGCCAAAGCACCCTTCTGTGAAGAGTGGGCAGATGTAGTTAAGTACTTTGCCACCCAGATGAATAAGACCGGAGTGAAAGTCAATCTTAAAAGGAAAGTGACTGCCAATTTGATCAGAACGGAAAAGCCCGATGCAGTAATCATCGCTACCGGAGCAAAGCCACAGATTCCGCAGATTCCCGGGATTAATAGAGACAGCGCAATTACTATCTTCGATGTTCTATCCGGAAAGGCGCTCACTGGTAGAAGAGTGGTTATCCTAGGAGCCAAGGCTGCCGCAATTCAAACAGCTGACTACTTAGCCAGTCTGCGAAAGGAGGTGACTGTCGTCACAGAACTGCCCAGATGGGGCAGAGATATCCCGCCGACGAATAAATGGGGTTACAGGTTGAGGCTCAGAGAAAACGGTGTCAAGATATTGCGCAGCACCAAGGTAAAGGAAATAACTGACACTGGCGTAGTAGTGGTTACTCCAGATGGTCAGGAGCAGCTGATTGAGGCAGACACAGTAGTGATCAGCACGCTGGAAGCAGATAAGGAGCTTGAGAGGAAACTAGCAGGGAGGACAGACCAGGTTCAATCTGTGGGGGATTGCGTCGCACCTCGAATAGTCCATAGTGCCATTGTTGAGGGCTTCCTAGCGGGAAACCGAGTATAATAAAGTGCCAGCTACTTTGCTAGCAGGTATTGACATGGGACCGAGCTGGAAGCAAAGAATGTTAATTCGTATCAAACAGGCATTAGGGAAGGATATCTTTCTCTGCAATAGCTGCAAGTGGGATTGGCGTAGTGCATGTCATAATTCAGCACGCCCTAATGCCACCTGGTGTCCTGATTATGAGAAGCGAGGGAAATAGCCCTAAGTTTCCCTAAAATATAAGGAGGAATTGAGAAGGAGAACCATGGCTGAAGAAAAAAGGTATCCAACCGAACGTATGAAATGCTGGGAGGAGGCTAAAAGCCTGAGGAATAAGTATTATGAAGACTACTACCGGGCACATGAAAGGGGTGGACTCTGCGTTACCGGCTCCGCTACTATGTACTACTCCATACTTGCCGGGCTAGGTGATGATGTATATGCCCTCACCGGTGAGCCTTATGCCGCTACTGTAGCGGTCTTCCCCGAATTCTCTGCCAAGTGTATGGAGTCAGTAGAGAGATCCGGGGTGGCTCGTGATTTATGCGCCTATCTGCGGAATTACTGGGGTTCTATCATGCTCAACAAATTCGTTCTTCCCGACGGTACAATTCTAGATGGTTGGCCAAAGCCAGATTTTCTGTTCACCGGTCATGCCTGCTGCACCCATGCCAAGTGGTACCAGCGTGCTGGTGAGCTGGAGGGTGGTGCTCCCTATTATGCCCTTGACCTCTGTTGTCACCCCCTTGTACCCAGTTGGAATGAGAATCAGCTCAATTACATCGTTCAACAACTAGCCGAGTTCATCCCCTGGGCGGAGAAGGTCACGGGAAGAAAATTCAATGACGAAAAGTTTATCGAAGCTATTCACAACGAATGTGAAAGCTCTCGCCTCTTTGGGGAAATATGCATGTATCAGAGAAATATCCCCGCCCCCATGGATGAGAAAACAATGTTCTCTTTCTATGTGTTCGAGTCTCTCGCCCCCCATAGGAAGGAAATCGTGGAATTCTATAGGCGACTAAGAGACGAGGTTCAGGATAGGGTGGAGAGGGGAATTGCTTCCTACCCCGTGGAGAGGTACAGGGTAGTAACCGGTGGAGCTCAGCCACCCTGGGCTTTCCTCCAGATTTGGAGGTACCTGCAAAGGGAATACGGTGTTATATCCGTGGGTTCCCTCTATACCTTTGGTCTTCAGACAGAATGGGAGGAGGATGAGCAAGGAAATTTTATCCCAGCCAAAACCCCAAAAGAGAAGGGACTCAGGATTACCAACAGGGAGGAAGCCCTGCGTGCTTACGCCGAGTTCAAGCTGAAGAATTGGGTATTGGCAGGACTTTTTTCACTAGATTTCGCCCCAATGATAATCAAGAAAATGGTGCAGCAGTGGCATGTCGATGCAGTCATTCTGCATTTTAACCGCGGCTGCGAGGGTTCAACTTCTGGAGCAACAGAGATGAGGCTGGCTCTGGTAGAGGAGGATATCCCTGTCCTAACCTATGAAGGGAGCATGGCAGATTATAGGGATTTCGACCTACCCCGGACAATGGCTCGAGTGGATGCCTTCTTAGAAGGTGTAGGGCTGAAAAAGCTAACCACGAAGGCTTGATACTGCCTTATTAAGATAAGAAAGTTTGAGGCTTGCTCCCAACTTTGAAGGTGTGATAACGGGTAACAATCAATCCTCTTCTAAGGTTGAGGTATCCCCAATTGGCAGCCCCAATTCCCGGGCTTTAAGCACCCGCCTAATTATCTTACCGCTTCTGGTTTTTGGCAAAGAACTGATGAAATCTATCTCCCGAGGTCGGGCAAGACTTGAGAGTCTTTTACCAGCGAAGCTGGCAATGTCTCTCTTTAGTTGCTCAGATGGCTCATAGCCGTCTTTGAGAACCACAAACGCCTTTACTATTTCCATCCTGTCTGGATCTGGCTTTCCGATGACGCCAGCTTCCACTACCGCAGGGTGTTGAAGGAGTACGCTTTCTACTTCAAATGGACCCACCAAGTGCCCCGCTGTGTTAATCACATCATCAGCCCTGCCTACGAACCAGAAATAACCCTCCTCATCCATTCGTGCTCTATCACCGGTAATATACCAGCCTCGCTTGAATCGAGAGTTGTATAGCTCCTGGTTATTCCAGTAAGTTCTAAACATAGAGGGCCAACCTGGCTTCACTGCTAAATGCCCTTCCTCTCCCGGTTGTAACTCGTTGCCTTCATTATCAAGTATGCTGACCACAACTCCTGGGATTGGCTTCCCCATGGAGCCAGGCTTTATGTCCAAAATAGGGTAGTTAGCAATAAGCGCACATCCTGTCTCGGTCTGCCACCAATTGTCGTGGATCGGTAGACCGAGTACTCTCTGCGCCCAGAGAATAGCTTCCGGGTTGAGAGGCTCGCCGACGCTGCAAACATATCTCAAACTACTGAGATCGTAGCGCTTAACCACCTCATCTCCTGCCTTCATAAGTGCTCTGACTGCTGTAGGCGAGGTATACCAAACAGTGACCTTGTACTTCTCAATGAGTCTATACCAGCTGCTAGCTCCATACCCACCCTCATATGCTACCTGAGAGATGCCATTAGACCAAGGACCAACCATCCCATAGGACGTCCCGGTAACCCAACCTGGGTCAGCAGTACACCAGTAGATGTCATCATCATGAAGGTCCAGAACCCACCTAGAGGTTATATAATGTCCTACGATAGCACCATGGACGTGGACCGCCCCTTTAGGTTTACCAGTTGTCCCTGAAGTATAGTGCATAATAGCGTAGTCCTCTTTGGTAGTATGAACAATATCAAACTCGGGAGATGCCTTTGCCATTTCCTCCTCATAGCTAAACTCTCCGGGCTGAAGCTGTCCGGTATATTTGCCCCGCCTATCCACAATGATTATGTATCTTAATTCAGGAAGGTCGCCCATGACCTGATGAACAGTGCCCACCAGCTCGGCACTAGTGACTAAGACCTTGGCACCGCTATCCTGAAGACGATCCCTGATGGCATCCGGACCAAAAACTGAAAAGAGAGGTCCGATTATAGCCCCAGTCTTCAGGCTACCAAATGCAACCACATAAAGCTCTGGAATCCTATCGAGCAAAATGAACACCCTGTCACCTTTCTGAATATCCAGATGCTTAAGGACATTAGCAAATCGATTGGTAAGCTCCCTGAGTTCTGAAAAGGCATATTGCTCAGAGCCACCCTCCCTACCTTCCCAGTATAGAGCTATCTTGTCTTTGCGTGCTGTATAAAGGTGTCTATCTATAGCCTCGTATGCTATATTGAGACCACCATTTGGTAGCCAATCAAGATGCTTATTAACATCTTCCCACCGGAAATCCTCTCTAGCCCTATCATAGTCAACCATATTTGGCGGCACTACTATCTCTTCTACTCTAGGCTTGATAATCCTCCTATACTCCATTGCTATTGCTCTCCACCTTAAAATCAAACTTGCACTAATAAAATCACTGGCAGAGGTGACATAGTATAACGTTTAAGTTTTCTGACCCATTCAAGATAATACTATGGAGTTAACTCCTCTGTCATCCTCAGGTATGCTTCAACCACCATTAAGACAAAACTAGATGAGCCGGACACATATGATGTATCATTATCCCGTCATTGCTCACTCAAAGGGGGGAATTGTGAAAGAAGCTGTTATTATCAGCGGCGCTAGGACACCCATAGGTGCCTTTGGAAGAGCTTTTATAAATTATTCCGCGGTTAAGCTAGGTGCTGAAGCAATTAAGGCAGCTATATCAAGGAGCAGGGTCGATGCAAATTTAGTTGATGAAGTGATTATGGGTTGTTCGGTTGAAGTTACTGATGAAATCAACATTGCGCGACGCTGTGCCGTGAGTGCTGGCATCCCGGTCGAAGTGCCTGCCTATACTGTAAATCAAATATGCGTGTCAGGGCTCCGGGCAATAGTTTCCGGGATATGGACGATTAAAGCCGGAGATGCCTCCGTTATTGTAGCTGGAGGCACCGAGAATATGAGCCAGATGCCCTATGTGGTCCGAGGTGCCCGCTGGGGTAGCCGCTTAGAGCATGGGATAATTGAGGATGCAATGTTGGCTGGTCCCTTAGCTTGCCCCTTCAATCGCTATCACATGGCAATAACGGCAGAGAATGTTGGGCTGAAATACAGGGTTTCCAGAGAGGATCAAGATTTATTCGCCTTTAATAGCCACCGCAAGGCTATCGCAGCCATTGATTCGGGGAGATTTAAAGAGGAAATTGTCCCGGTTTTGGTCTCTCAGTCGGACAGTGAGCCAAAAATAGTCGATACTGATCAACACCCACGGCATGACTTAACGCTTGAGCAACTGGCGAGATTTCCCCCCTATTTCAAAAAAGATGGTTTAATAACTGTAGGGACTGCTTCCGGACTTAATGATGCTGCCGCTGCAGTGGTGATAATGGATAAGGACAGGGCGGAAGAGCTAGGAATATCTCCTTACATGAAGCTTGTTGCTCATGCCTCCGTAGGGGTGGAGCCGGAAATAATGGGCATGGGTCCTGTCCCTGCAGTAAGGAAGGCACTTTCAAAAGCAAATTTGAGATTAGAAGACATAGGTCTTATTGAACTTAACGAAGCCTTTGCTGTTACCTCATTAGCAGTGGGCAGGGAACTGGGGCTTGATTGGGAAAAAGTTAACGTAAATGGTGGGGCTATTGCCCTAGGACACCCTATCGGCGCTACAGCTGCCATCCTCACTGTTAAACTGATGTATGAGATGGTACATCGTCATACTCGCTACGGTTTAGTTACCGCCTGTGTTGGCGGTGGTCAGGGTATGGCAGCTATATTTGAGAATCTAAGACACCCCTGACGGCTTATAGGGGTCGTTTAGCAATTCTATATGTCATTCTGAGCGAAGAATCTAGAGACCCTTCCCCTTCACAGAGCCTGCCCTGACGAAGGAAGGGTTCAGGGTCAGGGTGACAACTAAACAATCTCGCTTATATTGGCTTGAAGGCTAAGTAGGTGACGCTGTTCTCTCCCTTTTCGTTATGTAGAAACTCCACATGAAGAGGGGTGCCTACCTTAATCTTTTCCGGGTTTTGAACATCGACACCAAGGATACGAGCACTAATACTTACCCCTTCTTCTAGCTCTACAATGCCGACACAATGAGGATTATCACGCCCATATCCCTCCTCAACCATAAGGGTAGGCGCAATAGTAATAACCGTAAAAGTAGACAGTTTACCCTTCCCCCTCATTTCCTCCCACATCATCTCCCTGCTATAGCATTTGATGCAGAGTGGTCTGGGGGGTAAATAGAGTGCACCGCACCCCTTGCACCTTGAAGCCATAAGCCTCTCTTCATTAAGGAACTGGTTAAACGAGGCACCAGTAAATTCCTTTTCAGCCATCGCATTATCTCCTCTCATAAATATGAACCACACAGGAGCCACCAGTAGCCGCTATATTGTGAGTCAGCGCCAGACACAAATCCTTGATGGGAACCTGCCTTGCCCCAGCCTCTCCCCTTAGCTGATGCCAGATCTCTACTACCTGTCCTGTACCTGAAGCCCCTATAGGGTGTCCTTTGGCTTTAAGACCACCTGAGGTATTTATTGGCTTAGTGCCATTTCTGGCAGTAGCACCCTCTGCCGTTGCTTCAGCAGCCGTTCCCGGCTCGAAGAAGCCCAAGTCTTCGATAGCGATAATTTCAGCTATCGTAAAACAATCATGAACCTCAGCTATCTGAATATCATGCGGCGTAACCCCAGCCATGTCGTAGGCATCCTTTGATGCCACCCTTGTCGAGCCTATAGAGGTCGCCTTTTCTCTATTGTGTATTTCAGGTGCACTTGCTTGTCCCGTGCCAATGATATATACAGGGTCATCAGTAAAGTTTTTGGCTATCTCTTCGGCTACCAAGAGAGCACAGGCTGCTCCATCAGTAATTGGTGAGCAATCATAGAGCCGCAACGGCCATGCAATTAGCGGATTGGCTTGAGGATCGTGCAGGAATTCCATTTCATCCTTCCAGGCAGGTACAGGATTTCCCTTTTGCTTTGCCTGCTTAATCCTGGATTTCATGATATCCAAGATCGAGCTATTGAATTGAGCCTTGGGGTTGAGTGCACCATTGTTGTGGTTCTTAATCGCCACCTTCATGAGGTGCTCTGGGGTGGCACCATAGCTTGCCATATAGGCTGTTGCCATAACTGCATATAAACCAGGGAAAGTAAAACCGCAGGGTTGCTCATAAAATACGTCACTGGCAAAGCCTAAGACATCGGTAGCCTTAACCGTACTCAGATTGGTCATCTTTTCCACGCCACCCGTCAACACAATGTCAAAAAGACCAGATGCGATAGCGATAATGCCTTCTCTTAGGGCAGTACCACCACTGGCACACATGTTCTCAATTCTGGTTATGGGCTTTGGGGTCAATCCTAACCAATCGCCTATTATGGGAGCAGGACCTGTCTGTTGCTCAAAAAGGTCAGCACTATAATTCCCCACATAGAGGGCTTCAATATCCTTGGTTTCGATTCCCTTATCCACTGACTGAAGCATTTCATTGCAAGCCTCCACGAATAAGTCTCTGTTATTTAAACCCTTAAAACTGCCAAATTTTGACATCCCAGCCCCGACAATTGCTACTCCTCTACCTAATTTCCTTGTTTTCGTCAGCATTTTCCCTCCGCTCAAGGAATCACTTTATTGCTTATAGTCGTAGAAACCCTTCCCGCTTTTACGCCCGAGATGTCCCGCAATAACCATTTTCTTTAACAGGGTTGGCGGAGCATATAAGGGATCCTTTAATTCTTCATACATGGCACTGCAAATATAATAGATGGTGTCGAGACCAATAAAGTCCGCCAGTTGTAAAGGACCCAAGGGATGGTTTAACCCTAGCATCACACCCTGATCGATGTCTTCTCTGGTGGCTAGACCTTCCTCCAGTCCTCGAATGGCAGTAAGTAAAAAGCTAATAGCTAAACGGTTTACAATAAACCCTGGAATGTCCTTACACAGAATTGGCTTTTTACCCACAGACTGACAAAAAGCCTTCGCAGTCTCGATAGTCTCATCCGAGGATAAGATTGTTCGCACCACTTCTACCAATCGCATAATAGGAGCTGGCTGAAAGAAATGCATCCCTACTACCTGGGCTGGTCTCTTGGTCGCCATCGCCATATCCAAGATAGATAAACAAGAGGTATTGCTCGCTAGTATGGCATGCTGAGGGCAAACCTTGTCTAAAGTGGCAAATACTTTCCTCTTTTCTTCCAGATTTTCAATCACTACCTCAATTACCAGATCACAATCTCTATAGTCTTCCATTTTGAGCGTCCCTTTGAGGCGTCCTAAGGTAGCCTCCCTATCCTGTTCTGTCAATTTGCCCTTTTTTACTGCGGCATCCAACGAAGATTTAAGAGTTCGCATACCCTTATCGAGAAGCTCCTGGTTAATATCTGACACCACCACCGAATAGCCGGCACGAGCACAGACCTCAGTAATGCCCGAGCCCATTAACCCACAACCTACCACACCTACTCTCTTGATTTCCATAGTGCTCCTTTCTTTTGGTAGCAGTCACAACAAGCAGATATGAAAAACAAACCTGGGCTACTTCCCCTTAAGTACGGGTTTTCTCTTCTCCAAGAAGGCTTTCCGCGCCTCTTCACAATCCTCAGTGGTAAGAAGAAAGTCAGCCAGCCTTTGCTCCAAACGCAAGCCATCCTCCAAGGTCATTTCGCGTCCGTGGATCATTGCCTCCTTTGCCGCTCTTGCTGCCAAAGGAGGTATCTCACATAGCCTTTGTGCCCATGCCTCTGCAGTGGGAAGAAGCTCCGAAAGGGGAACTACCTTGTTGACCAAACCTATTCGGTAAGCCTCCTGGGCATCAATACGTTGCCCCATAAGAAGTAACTCTGCTGCCTTGGCTGCTGGGATAGCCCGAGATATTCTTTGGGTTCCTCCCCAGCCCGGGATTAACCCTAGGGTCACCTCAGGAAAACCAAAGGTAGCATTCTCAGCGGCAATCCTCAAATCACAAGCTAGGGCTATTTCTAATCCTCCCCCTAGGGCATGTCCGTTAACAGCAGCGATGATTGGTTTCCATAACTCGAGCCCCCGCATTATGGTGGGGGGTAGGCGCCACCATTCGTTACGAATACCCTCCATCATAGGGAGTGTTTCCTTTATATCAGCACCAACACAAAAAGCCCTGTCGCCAACTCCAGTGAGAATAGCTACCCAACGCTCGGTGTCGTCTCTAAAGTCCAACAAGGCTCGGCTAAATTCCTGAAGTGTTTCCGGGTCAACAGAATTTAAGGCTCGGGGGCGATCTATAGTCATATAAGCAATTTTCCCTCGCTTCTCATACAAAAGTGCCATTACAATACCTCCTCTAAATAGTTAATATTGCTACCTTGTCGTGGGGTAAAGCTCTTCATAAGCCTTTCTTCGAGGGATGTTTGGCAAGTTGAGTGTAAACTTGGGTGGTAGAAATATTAGCATGACCTAAAGACTGCTGTACCGAACGAAGGTCAACCCCTTGACTCAACATATGAGCAGCGAAACTATGCCGCAAAGTATACGGGGTGACCCTAGCACTTAGCTTTGCCTCTTTAGCATAAGTCTTTATAATTTGCCAAAAGCCTTGCCTGGTGAGTCGATCACCAAGGCGATTTAAAAATAAAGCCTGTTCCTCTTTGTGGCGTGCTAGTTGAGGGCGAGCTTCAGCTAAATATTTTTGCAGGGAGGGGATAGTCTCCCGACGCACAGTAATGGTCCGCCCTTTAGAGCCCCTAACAAGGCAAGAGGCGGTTTTTTCCTGAAGATTTATGTCCTCCAAATCCAGCGACATTAGCTCACTCACCCGCATGCCACTAGCGTAAAGAAGCTCCAGCATGGCTTTATCTCGTTTTGCCTCAGAAGTAAGGTGCTTTTCAGGCTGCTTTAATAACTCCATAACTTGCGCCACGGAAAGGGGCTGGGGTAGAGATTTTCTTACTCTGGGTGAGGGAAGACCTTCAATAGGGGTATCCTTTACCACCCCGGTATTAACAAGAAATTTAAACAGTGATTTCACTGCCGCTACCTTGCGAGCCACTGTAGCCCGAGCATAGCCCCTCTCGGTTAAATCACGGTAATAGTTCAATATGAGTTGGCGATCTACATTCGACCATTGAGGAGAGGGGTCTTTGTCCTGGATATAATCCGCTAGTTGGAAAAGGTCATTTCTGTAAGCGGCAATAGTATTTTTGGAGAGTTTCCTTTCTATTAAAAGGTAATCCAAGAAGGCGTTAACTCCCTGTTTCATATCCTCTCCTTTAAGGCTAATTCGCCCGAGCAGCGATAACCATTGTAGCACAAACGGGGGCAAAATTGTAAAATGTTGATACTAAGGTTATGGAAACATTACCTCTTGAGCAGCCATTAAAAGCTTTGCCTGAAAAGCCTGGTGTATATTTACTAAAAGACGAGGCAAACAACATCCTTTATGTTGGCAAGGCAGCTAGCTTGCGTCATCGAGTCGGCTCCTACTTCGGCTCATCTCACAACTTGTCACCAAAGCTGCAAAAGATGGTGACTCGGGTGAGCGATTTTGATTTTTTCCTCACCGATTCTGAGCAAGAAGCTATCCTCCTTGAGTGTAATCTCATTAAGAAATATCATCCCCGGTATAACGTCCGCCTCAAAGATGATAAAAGTTATCCCTATCTCAAAGTAGACCTTAATCAAGACTGGCCCAGGGTATACTTTACGCGGCGCCTCGAGAAAGATGGTGCCCGGTATTTTGGTCCCTTCGCCAGTGCTGGCTCAGTGCGCAAGACAATAAGTTTGCTGAAACAACTCTTCCCTTTCCGTTCCTGCCGCAAACCGATTAGCGGAAATGGCTCACGATCCTGTCTAGACTACCACATTCACCGTTGTCTTGCTCCTTGCATTGGCGCGGTAAGCAAAGAAGAATACCGGCAAGTGATAGACCAGGTAATCCTCTTCCTGGAAGGCAAGCAGGAGATAGTGGTGCAGGAATTGCGCCGAAAGATGAAAGCAGCCGCGGAGAACTTGGAGTTTGAAAAGGCAGCCCTACTCCGAGACCAGATTCATGCTGTAGAGAGAGTTATCGAAAAACAGAAGATTGCCTCAGCCGAGGGGGAGATGGATGTGATTGCCTTTGCCCGGGCGAGGGAACAGGCTTATGTATTAGTCTTCTTCATCCGCAATGGGAAGCTCTTAGGGAGGGAACCTTTCGTCTTGGAGGGAACCGGGGGTGAGGAGCCATCTCAAATTATGACTAGTTTTGTGCAGCAGTTCTATAATTCTGCCCCCTATGTACCAGCACAGATATTACTTCAATATCCCGTCGGGGAGATGCCCTTGATTGAAAAGTGGCTGGCAAATAAGAAGCAAGCACGAGTTAAGCTCAGGGTACCCTACCGGGGGGTGAAAAAAGAACTAGTACATATGGTGGCAGAAAATGCCCGCCAGGGTCTGGAACAACTAAGGATTAAATTGCTTGCTGAACCGGATGCCTTGGCGGCGGCTCTAGAGGAACTAGAAAAGGCACTATATCTACCAAAGTTTCCCCGGCGGGTAGAGTGCTACGATATTTCCAACATACAGGGAACTTCAGCGGTAGGAAGTATGGTAGTATTCGAAAACGGTTTGCCAAAGAAGGCTCATTATCGACGCTTTAGAATTAAGTCGGTGACCGGTGCCAATGACTACGCTATGATCCAAGAGGTATTGAGAAGGCGCTTCCGGAAGGGAGCTAAGGAGCCTGAAGAAGGTGTTTGGAGGAATATCCCTGACCTAATCCTTATTGATGGTGGTAAAGGACAACTTAGTGCCGCTCTAGAAGTAATGAAAGAAGCAGGGGTTGATTCTATCCCTTGTGCCAGCATTGCCAAGGAAAATGAGGAGGTCTTCCTACCCCAGCTAGCTGAACCAATTATACTTCCTTCTCACTCTGCTGCCCTCTACTTCCTTCAAAGAGTAAGAGATGAAGCACACCGCTTCGCACTGGGCTACTACCAAAAGGTACACCGCAGGGAATCATTCGCTTCTGAGCTCGATACTATCCCCGGAATTGGAGCCAAGCGTAAACGGGCTCTGCTCAAGAAATTCGGCTCTGTCAGGGGTATCAAACAGGCTACCCTAGAGGAGCTTGCGGCAGTAAAAGGGATGAACAGGTCGGCAGCAGAGAAGGTAAAGGAGTATTTATAAAAACTACTTCATAGCTTCAACCAGTTTTTGCTCCATCAACCCTTTAGTCATCGCACCAATGCTCACTGCCCTAATTATCCCCCTTGTCCAGAAAGAAGCTGGCAGGGACGGCAGTGACTCTGTAATTGTGGTATAATTAAACAAAATGGCAATAGGAAAGATGATAACCCTAAATCGCAAGGCATATCATGATTATAATATTGAGGAGAGCATTGAAGCTGGTGTTGTGCTCACCGGTACTGAGATTAAGTCCATTCGGGCAGGAAAGGTGAGTCTTTCCCAGTCTTTTGCCAGACCTGAAAAAGGGGAGATATGGCTATTCAATACTCATATCGCTCCGTATGAGGGGGGTAACCGGTATAATCATGAGCCAACACGCCCACGGAAGCTGCTCTTGCACCGTGATGAGATTAATTGGCTGATGGGCAAAACTGCAGAAAAGGGCTTTACCCTAGTACCACTTAAATTGTACCTTAGAAAGGGTCTTGCCAAGGTAGAGATAGGGCTGGCAAAAGGGAAGAAGCTCTATGATAAGCGTCAAGTCATTGCTCAACGCCAGGCAGAGCGTGAAATAGAGCGCACCTTAAAAATGCGTCGTGCTAAGGGATAATGGGGGCGCGCGGGTTCGACAGGGGGAAGTGCGACAAGATTGCAGGCTGAGGTGCCACTACCCTCATAAAACCAGTGGCAAAAATAACTGGCGAAAAAGAGCCGGTACTTGTAGCAGCCTGATAAAAGCTGCACCGTCCGCCCTGACCTCTCCTCGATGGGTTAGGGATGGGCGCCGTAAAGTCGAGGTGCAGTAACTCCAACGTCGATAGGGGTTGCTTAAGAAAAATCGACTGGCTCAGCTAAACTCGGTTGACAGAGGCTGGCTGAGTAAGAATAAAAAGTCAACTAAGCCTGTAGTAGATCTTTGGTAAGTTCCTCTGGACGGGGAGTTCGACTCTCCCCCGCCTCCACCAAACCCCATTTCCCGCCCCGAGGCAACCGGGGCGTTTTCTTTTTGATCTCCCTGGCCTAGCTCGTCGGTCTCCAGAGGATTGAACACTGTTACGTTGGAATTTGGCCTTTGTTTTAGCGATTCAAGCAAGCTATAAAATGCAGGCTTCGGAAGCAACCCTACTATGCTGCGCGTAGCAAGAAGGTCAACATACACTGCGTCCAGCACTCTAGTTAAAAGCCTGTGTTTCTCCTCAAAAGTAGCTTTACTCTCCAATCTAAGCTGGTTATCTGAGCATACAGAGGCCTAGCACCACACCAAGGCAAATTTCAGAGGTACTGGTCAGTTCCTTACTACAGTTTCAGCGAAACACTATGACTCAACTGTTTTGGAAACACTTTAGGGCAGAACATTCAAACGTACTTCTCGGCAAAATCACCAACCACAGGGAGTTTGTACTTCTCACCCTGATATGCCTTGATCATCAGCACTATCCAGAGGACAAATGCCAGTATACCTACAAGTATCTGTAACACATCGAACACGCTCCCGATATGGCGGATGAGTGCCAAAATGGAGAGGATGATGATAATTACGGTAATTCCACCAAAGGTAGCTATAGATTGCATGGCGTGGAAGCGGACGAACCTGTTCTCCTTTTCTATCAGGATGAAGATTAACCCAGTTATCCAACCTACTAAGTAGCAAAGTAGCCCTGCCACATTCGGTTGTATCCCGGTGCTTGTTGCCGCAGGCTTTGCCAGCCTCACCCCACATTTAATACATATTTCCGCCAGCGGATTTGTCTGTGCACCACACGCTTGGCAAAAGTTGCTACCATTGAGAGGTTTAGCGCCACAACCAGGGCAAATTTCTGGGGTACCTGTCAGTTCTTTACC
>CAZUZX010000020.1:0-8119 GCA_964624525.1 uncultured Dehalococcoidia bacterium
CAAGAAGCCCCCCTGGCAGCCCGGATGCGCTCCAGGAACTTCGCCGAGTTTGTGGGGCAGGAGCATCTGGTGGGCGAGGGACGGGTGCTGCGGAAAAGTATTGAGGCAGATCAGTTGCCTTCGATTATCTTTTGGGGTCCGCCGGGGAGCGGTAAGACTACCCTCGCTTATATCATTGCTAACATTACCAAAGCACACTTTAGCCCCATATCAGCAGTGAGTGCTGGGGTAGCTGACCTGCGCCGTATTGTTGAGGAGGCAAAGGAAAGGCGAGGTATGTATCAGCAACGGACAATCTTGTTCATTGACGAAATCCATCGCTTCAATAAAGCACAGCAGGACGCTATTCTGCCCTTTGTGGAAAATGGCACGGTAACCCTTATCGGGGCGACTACCGAAAATCCTTCCTTTGAGGTTATCTCCCCCCTCCTTTCCCGCTGCCGCGTATTCACTCTAAATCTTCTTACCAATGAAGAGGTTCACCTTATTGTGCAGAGAGCGTTGGAAGACGAGGAAAGAGGACTAGGTAAACTAAAGGTAGAGCTGGATGCTGATGCCCAGGAACATTTATTAGTTATGTCAAATGGGGACGCCCGGGTTGCCTTGAACGCCTTAGAGATGGCAACCTTTGCCACCCCGCCCGATAAGAAGGGGCGGAGAAGGCTCACCCTTTCCATTATCGAAGACGCCCTTCAGCACCGGGCTTTACTCTACGATAAAAGCGGGGAGGAGCACTACAACCTGATTTCAGCCTTGCACAAGTCACTTCGGGGCTCAGACCCAGATGCCGCTTTATACTGGCTGGGACGAATGCTAGAAGCGGGAGAAGACCCTCTCTATATTGCCCGACGACTGGTGCGCTTTGCTTCCGAGGATGTGGGCATGGCAGACCCTCAAGCCCTGGTAGTAGCCGTAGCCGCTCAGCAAGCAGTCCACTTTATCGGCATGCCCGAGGGTAATCTAGCTTTGGCTGAGGCAGTTGTTTATCTAGCTACGGCGCCAAAGAGTAACTCACTATATACCGCTTATTCCCATGTTCAACAAGATGTGCAGCAAACACGTCACGAACCAGTGCCTTTTCACCTGCGAAACCCAGTTACTCCTCTAATGCGAGAGACAGGATATGGCAAGGGGTATAAGTATGCTCATGATTATCCGGGGCACTTTGTAGAGCAGCAGAATTTGCCCGATGCCCTGCAAGGCAAACGCTACTATGTCCCCAGCGACCAGGGCTATGAGAAGAAGATTGAAACGCAGCTTAAGGAGTGGTGGAAGGGGAAAAAGTGACCCAGGAGTATGTCAGGTTACCTGGGGCTGGTCTAGAACTTGAAGGGATACTGCACCTGCCAAAAGAAGAAGGTCCTTTACCTGCTGTAGTGGTTTGCCATCCTCACCCCCTCTATGGTGGAGATATGCATAACAATGTTGTCCTGGCTATATGTCATGCTTTGGTTGAAGCATCAATCATTGCTTTCAGGTTTAACTTCCGCGGGGTGGGCACGAGTGAAGGTAGTTTCTCTGAAGGGATTGGTGAGCAAGAAGATGTAAAAGCTGCTCTTGCCTTTTTGTCCACGGTAAGCAAAGTTGACCTGGACAAAATAGGGTTGGCAGGATACTCCTTCGGGGCTAAGGTTGCCCTTCCGGTAGCTCTTCAGAACGAGCAGGTTAAGGCGGTGGCGCTTGTCTCCCCTCTCTTATCAACCTCGGATTGGGAGCAGCTAAAGGATTATGTTAAACCCAAGCTTTTCCTCTGTGGCAGTAACGATGACTTTGTCTCCTCTCAAAAGGTTCAGAGATTAGCTAGTGGGCTTCCTGAGCCAAATCAATGTGAGGTTATTCCTGGGGCGGACCACTTCTGGTGGGGATATGAGGGGAGAATTGCTCCCAAGGTAGCAGCTTTCTTTGGCGCTACTTTGAAAGCATGAGAAACTTGTATATCAGTCGGTTCCGTCTTTTCCATCAAGGATACCTGGAGGCGGTGAAATACATTTTAGAAAAAGACCAAAAGGAGCTTATTATTGGCATTGGAGCCTCCCAGCACTCCCACTCTCCTGATAATCCATTCACCGGGAAGGAAAGGGAAGAAATGATCCGGGGTACCCTCAGAATAGAAGGATTAGCTAACAGAACTTGGGTAGTCCAAATAGACGAAACAAATATTGACTATGACAGTTGGACTTCTTTAGTTCAAAAGATATGTCCTCCCTTCGACTTAGTTTACTCGAATAGCGAATTAGTGAGACTGCTATTCGCTAGAGATGGCTATCAAGTGGAAGAGGTGCCAAAATTCAAAAGAAAAGAATATTCCTTCGATTTCATCAGAGACAAGATATTAAAGCACGAGCCCTGGGAGGATTTGCTTCCCTACCCGGTGGCTAGATTTATGAAGGATTACCAATTAGATAAAAGGCTAATAAAGCTGTGCCATGCAGGAAATTGAGATTGTTTATTCTGTCACCCTGAGCGCTAGCGAAGGGTCTAGATTCTTCGCTCCCTCTCCCTTGATGGGAGAGGTTAGGTGAGGGTGAATCCCCCTCCCTCTAACTTCCCTCCCGCTAGGGGAGGGAGAACCATATAAGACGCTCAGAATGACAACAGGGGGTTGCTAAACGACCTCAAAATTGGAAATGGAAGCGCTAAAAAATAGGATTGCCAGATACATTATACCCGAAGGGATTCCGTGGTTTGCCGCCAGCCTTTATGACAAAATAGCCAGGACAGCCATAACAAGCTATTACCAGAAGATGGCTGAAGAGATTGTGGCTGCCATAGACTCAGGAAGAATGCTCGATATTGGTACCGGCCCCGGTTACTTGCCTATTGAGATAGCTAAAAGAAAGTCAAATCTTCACATTGATGGGATTGACCTAACCAAGAAAATGATAAAAATAGCTCAAAAGAATGCTCTTCAAGCCAGTGTTGCCAACCAGCTTCACTTTGAAGTGGGAAATGCGAATAAACTCCGCTTTAAGGATAATTCCTACGACATGGTTATTAGCACGGGGGCATTTCATAGCTGGAAAAACCCCGTTAAGGTAATAAATGAATGTTATCGAGTTTTAAAACCGGGGAAGGAAGCCTGGATATATGACCCAGCAAGGATTGCCTATCAAGAGAACGGCAGCTCGCGGATTAGACCGTTTAGAGTATTAGACTGGTTTACCTACCACTGGATAGCTCTGCTATCCAAAATCCAGCCCCGAGAACGCACTCACCAGGAGATTAGGGAAATAATCAGCCAGACTAAGTTTAGGATTTATGAAGTCAGTGGTAACAGATGGGTATTCATCAAGCTGAGGAAATAACCACCGGAGGTGAAAAACTAAATGTTTACAATTCCTGCCTGTCATTGCGAGACCTTCGCCTCTTGTCATTGCCTTCCCTTTTTGTCATTGCGAGCGCAGCGAAGCAATCTCTTTGCCCCTTCCCCCGCAATGACGGTAAGCACTCTTCAAAAAACTAAAGCTCATATCTATAGAAGTATGGTATAATATAAGCAATGCCTAGGATGGAAGAAGACTCCGCCCAAAAGGTGGAGAGTGATTATACTGCTCAAGATATCCAGGTTCTGAAGGGATTAGAGGCAGTCCGTCGTCGCCCCGGGATGTACATCGGAAGTACCGACCAGCGGGGACTTCATCATCTCATCCTTGAAATCGTATACAACAGCATTGATGAGGCAATCGCTGGCTGTTGTGACCATGTTGATCTAACCATTTGTAAAGATGGCAAGATTAAGGTAGAGGATAACGGGCGAGGTATCCCAGTAGAAATTCATCCCGCTACTGGGCTTTCTGCGCTAGAGACAGTAATGACCATGCTCCACGCCGGAGCAAAGTTTGGGGGCAGAAGTTATAAGATCTCAGGCGGGTTGCATGGTGTGGGAGCCTCGGTGGTAAATGCTCTTTCCTCCTGGCTAAGAGTCGAAAGCAAACGCGATGGCAAGCTCTATTATCAAGAATATTGCTGTGGTATTCCCCGAGGCAAATTAAAGGTCGATGGTGAAGCCAATGGCAATGGGACAACCACTCTCTTCCTCCCTGATAAGGAAGTTTTTGGCAACCTCAATTACGATTTTGAATTTCTGGCTCAGCGCCTCCGCGAGTTAGCCTACCTTGCCCCTGAGCTCGAGATAAGTCTCCATGATGAAAGGAATGGCCAAGAGTCAACCTTCTACTTCGAAGGGGGGATAGCTAGCTTTGTCCACTATCTCAACAGAAATAAGACAGTTCTTCATCCTATTATCTATATTTCTAAAGAGATTGAAGAGACAGAGGTAGAGGTAGCTCTGCAATATAATGATGGCTATAATGAATTGGTTCTCAGCTTCGCTAACTGCATCAATACTGCCGACGGGGGCAGCCACCTCACCGGATTTCGCTCTGCCTTAACCCGCGTGCTTAATGACTATATGCGTAAAGCGAAACTAAGTAAAGATAATGAGATGAGTTTTCTTGGTGAGGATGTGAGGAATGGATTAACTGCTATTGTCAGCGTTAAACTCAGAGAGCCTCAGTTCGAGGGGCAAGTAAAGGCTAAATTAGGCAATCCCGAAGTGAAAAGCCAGGTGGAGTCGGTAGTAGCGGAGGGGTTTTCTGATTACCTGGAGCAAAATGCCAATGACGCAAAGAGGATTGCTGAAAAATGCCTTGCTGCTGCCAAAGCAAGGGAAGCTGCCCGTAAGGCAAGGGAATTAATTTTCCGCAGAGCAATGTCAGAGGCTATCTTACCTGGTAAGTTAGCCGAGTGCTCAGAGAAGGAACCTTCTCAGTGTGAACTCTATCTAGTAGAGGGAGAATCTGCCGGCGGCTCAGCGAAACAGGGTCGGGACCGCCGCTTTCAAGCCATATTGCCCCTCAGAGGCAAGATACTAAATGTAGAGAAGGCTTCCTCCGATAGAATGTTGGCTCATGAGGAGATCCGCGCTTTGATTACTACTTTAGGCACCGGAATAAATGATCAATTTGACCTTTCAAAGCTTCGTTACCATCGGGTAATTATCATGACCGATGCTGACGTTGATGGTTCTCATATTCGCACTCTGCTGCTTACTTTCTTCTTCCGCTATATGACGGAACTGATTGACCGAGGACATCTTTTCATTGCCCAGCCACCGCTTTATCGCCTTCAAGCCGGTAAAGAACAACACTGGCTATATTCAGAAAAGGAAAAAGAAGACTCACTTCAGAAGCTGGGAAATAAGAAGGTAGAAATACAGCGATACAAAGGTCTAGGAGAAATGAGCGCGGAGCAACTATGGCAAACCACGATGAACCCCAGCACTAGGACAATATTGCAGGTGGAAATAGAAGATGCCGCCAAAGCCGATCAAATCTTTCATATGCTAATGGGGGAACAAGTTGCTCCACGCAAAGCCTTTATTCAAGCCCACGCCAAGAATGTAAGAAACCTGGATATTTAAAACATTTCCACTTCTCCAAACAGGAGAATAAGTGAGGTTGTTTAGTTGTCATTGCGAGCGAAGCGAAGCAATCTCGCTATTATTTCCCCTCCCTGCCGAGATTGCTTCAGCACTTCGTGCTTCGCAATGACAATTTGAGTTTGCTAAACAATTTCTAATTTGTCCTCCCCTTTTTGGGGCATTATAATTTTGCCGCGCCTTTTATAAGGTAGGCAGAGTTCCTTCTTGGCAAAAGGCATATCCTATGACTCCTGAAGGAGAGAAATTACAGCAATTGCAGAGAATATTAGGGCACCTGGGTGGTGTTCTAATCGCTTACTCAGGCGGAACTGATAGCACCTTTCTCCTCAAGGTGTGTCAAGATACCCTCAGAGAAAAAGTGCTAGCGGTGACAGCTAAATCGCCAACATACCCTTCATCGGAGCTAGCCAAGGCTATCGAGATCACAAAATCTTTGTCAGTAAGGCACTGCATGATCGAGACACATGAATTGGAGGATCCTCAATTCGCAGCTAACCCTCCCAATCGCTGCTATTACTGTAAGCTTGAGCTTTTTCGTCAATTGAAACAGATTGCCCGGGAAAAAGGGATAGGGAATGTGGTTGATGGCTCAAATTATGACGACTTAAATGATTATCGTCCCGGCATGCGTGCCGCTGCTGAACTAGGGGTGCGTCACCCCCTTCAAGAAGCACAGCTAACAAAGGATGAAATACGAGTCCTGTCCAAAGAGATGGGATTGCCTACTTGGAATAAGCCTCCTCTTGCCTGTCTCGCTTCACGGTTCCCTTATGGCATACCAATCACCAGGGAATCCCTAATAACAGTAGAGGAAGGGGAAGCTTTTCTCCACAGCCTAGGAATAGGTCAGTTGCGCCTTCGGCACCATGACAAGACAGCCCGAATCGAAGTAGAACCTCAAGACATGCGCCTCTTGCTCAAGGAGCAGAATCGTCATCGGATTATAGCCCGTTTCAAGGAATTGGGCTACCTTTATATTACCCTTGACCTTACCGGTTATCGTAGTGGTAGTCTAAATGAAGGGATAGCTCGATGAACCCCGAGCATCTGCGCCAATTATTAGAAGAAGTTAAAGCTGGCACCTTAGACATCGAAGCAGCACTAGATCGATTAAAGTTATTCCCCTACGAGGACATTGGCTTTGCCAAGATTGACCACCATCGCTCCCTTCGAAAAGGCTTTCCAGAGGTAGTCCTTTGTCAAGGAAAGACGGTGGAGCAGATTACGGAGATTGTGGAGCGCTTATTAAGCTCAGCTAATACTATTCTGGCTACTAAGGCAAGCCCAGAGGTATTTTCCGCAATTCAAAAACTAACTCCTAAAGCGCGTTATCACCCAATGGCAAGGTTAATCGTGATAGAAAATAGAGTGACAAAGGCGAGTATCGGGGCTATCCTAGTGGTCACCGCCGGCACAGCCGATATTCCAGTAGCCGAAGAGGCAGCAGTGACCGCTGAAGCCATGGGCAATAAGGTGGAGCGGCTCTATGATGTCGGGGTAGCTGGCTTGCACCGCCTCTTGGATCATCAGCAGAAGCTGTTTGCGGCAAAAGTTATCATTGCTATCGCCGGAATGGAAGGCGCCCTAGCTAGTATTATTTCAGGTATAGTGGATAAGCCAGTCATTGCTGTTCCCACTAGTGTGGGGTATGGAGCAAGCTTTCAGGGTTTAGCCGCACTTCTAGGTATGCTAAATACTTGTGCCCCTGGGGTAGCAGTAGTTAATATTGACAATGGGTTTGGGGCAGGTTATCTGGCTAGTCTGATTAATCATATGAGCGAGGAAAAATGAAGGTAGCTTACTTTGACTGCTTCTCCGGTATCAGTGGCAATATGATTCTGGGTGCTCTAGTAGACTTGGGGTTAGATATCGAGGAATTGAGAGGTAAGTTAAGTAACTTTCCCTTATCAAGATACCAGATAGACGCCCAAAGAGTGACCAAGCAAGGAATCTCAGCTACATATGTAGATATAGTTAGTAAAGAGGATGACAAAGAGAGAACCTTGAAAGATATACTCGAATTAATTGACCAGAGCACTCTGCCTCGAGAGGTCAAACGGCTAGGCAAGCGAATTTTTACTCGATTAGGGGAAGCAGAAGCCAAAGTACATCACCAGGATCTGAGTAAAGTCTGCTTCCACGAAATAGGCGCAGTTGACACCCTTATTGATATTTTCGGTGCCGTCATCGGTCTAAAGATGCTGGGGATAGAAAGGATAAGTAGCTCACCTTTGAATTTAGGTAGGGGCTTGGTGCGATGCGCTCATGGGGTGTTACCCATCCCCGCTCCGATCACTGCCGAGTTAGTAAAGGGGGTGCCGGTATATGCCACTGACGTTGAAGGTGAGTTAACTACCCCTACCGGGGCAGCCATAATCACTAGCCTTGCCACGGATTTTGGTAATATGCCTCCCTTAACCATACAAAGAGTCGGCTATGGTGCCGGCAAAATGAACCTAGAGATACCTAATCTTCTCCGCATCTTCACGGGAGAAGCAGTGAACCAGCCTAGGGATTACATCTCCGAGTACATTACCGTCCTGGAAACTAATATCGATGATATGAACCCGCAGTTTTATGATCATATTATGGAAAGCCTTCTTGACGCTGGGGCTTTAGATGTGTTCATCACCCCGGTGCAGATGAAAAAGAACCGCCCCGGGATAGTCTTATCTG
>CAZUZX010000020.1:8219-14835 GCA_964624525.1 uncultured Dehalococcoidia bacterium
GTGTTCATCACCCCGGTGCAGATGAAAAAGAACCGCCCCGGGATAGTCTTATCTGCCAGCACCCCTAAGGAAAATCTAGAAAAGCTTCTTGATATCCTTTTTAAGGAGAGCACTACCTTAGGGGTAAGAATTAGTGAAACACACCGCTTATCTTTACCTCGTTCCCATCATCTGGTTAAAACTAAATTTGGGGAAATTCGGGTAAAGGTAGCTCTTAAAGGTGGCGCCGTAACCAAAGTTACTCCAGAGTATGAGGATTGTAAGAAAGCAGCCACTACCCACCAAGTGCCGATAAGCCAAGTCTACGCCGAAGCTCAAAGAGTAGGAATGTTGCTTCCCAACCTGGTCTTTCCCCTACCCTAATCATTATGTCAAAAGTGTTCTTTTTTGATTACGCAACAGAACAAGATGTTCTATCCGGTATAGAGAGCCTCTACACCGAATTAGCACTCCTAGAGATGATACCGAAGGGTAGTTCGGTAGCCGTAAAGCTTCATATGGGTGAATTGGGGAACATAACCTACATCAGACCGGTGTTCGTGCGGAAGGTTGTGGATTTAATCAAGCAGGCGGGTGGCAAGCCTTTCGTTACCGACACTACCGCTTTATATCCCGGAGAAAGAGATACCGCCGAGAAATATTTACTTACCGCCGCTTTCCATGGCTTTGTGCCAGAGAGTCTTGGGGCGCCGGTAATAATAGCCGATAGAAATGGATATGATGGTGTCTCTGCCCCCGTAGAAAGCACCGTTGCGGGCTGCCAACTAAAAGAGGTTAAGGTCGCTACCAAGATTTATGAGGCAGATTTTCTGCTCGTTTTGTCTCACGTAAAGGGTCATATGCTTACCGGTTTCAGTGGAGCAATAAAGAATCTTGGCATGGGCTGTGTAACCAAAGAGACTAAGAGGCGGCAGCATGCGGTGAATAGCCCACTGCTTGATGAGTCCAAATGTGATGAATGCGGAGATTGTGTCAAACTATGCCCCACAGGGGCACTAACTATGGAGAGAGGAAAGCCAAAGCGCGATTTGGGGAAGTGCCTGCATTGCAGCACTTGCCTTTTTGAGTGCCCTTCTGGAGCTTTGTTCTGGGGGAATGGGGTTAAGGAACAACTTCAAGTTTACCTGGCTCACGCCGCTTTAGCAGTAATGCATAGATTCAACGGAAGGGCAGGCTTCATAAACTTTGTCCAGGATGTAACGCCGCACTGCGACTGTAATGCCCCGGCAGGCAGAGCCATAGTCCCTGACATGGGTATTCTTGCCGCTTTAGACCCCGTAGCCATTGACAAAGCTTCTATAGACCTGATAGACCAAGCCCCTATCATTTTGAGTCCCAAACCGCTAACTCCCCCCGATATACTTGGTAAGCTCCACAACACTGATAGCTTGGTTCAGCTTAGAGTAGCTCAGAGATTAGGGCTAGGGAACTTGGGCTATCAGTTGATTAGTCTTTAACCTTACCCTGATATTTTTGAGCTAACTTGACAAGAAACCTAATCAATATTATCCTTATACATCGTAATACGATGCATAGCCCTAAGAGGTTTTATGGATAGGGTGGCTATTATTACTGATAGTATAGCTTGTCTCCCTAAGGAGGTGGTGGAGCAGCATGGGATTGAAATAGTGGCGCCTAACATCTATTTTGATGGCAAGGTGTATCGTGATTGGCTAGATATAAGTCCCGCTGAGGCTTACCAATTGCTGGAAAAAGCACCGCAACTTTTTTCCACCTCAGCCCCACCCCCGGCGGATTATGTAGAAGCTTACCGTAAGCTAAGCAAGAAAGCAAAAAGCCTCCTCTGCATTACCATTTCCTCCAAACTAAGCACCATTTATAATGCAGCTTTAGTGGCTAAGGAGCAGGTTAGGGAGGAATCACCCCACACCACTATTGAGGTATTAGATTCTCAGACCTGCACTGGAGCGGAAGGATTTGTTGCCCTGGCAGCAGCACGAGCAGCAACTGAAGGCAAGAGCCTTGTTGAAACTATTGAAGTTGCCCGGAGAGTGATGAAGAAGGTCGATCTCATCTTCGTTCTGGAAACCATCCGCTACGCTTACCGCACCGGGCGGATACCCAAGGTGGCTGCTCAGATAGGGGGATTACTCAATGTCAAGCCAACACTTACTGTCCGAGGTGGTGTAGCCCGATTTAATGGTATGACCAGAAGCAAAGAGAAGGGGGTCAATCATCTGCTGGAGGTAATGCGGAAGAAGGTAGGCACAAAGCCAGTACATGTGGCAGTTCACCACACCGATGCCGCAGAGGAAGCGGAAAGGCTTAAGCAACGCGTGCAGGCTGAATTTGACTGTGTTGAGCTCTGGCTTACCGAGTTTAGCCCGATAATGGGCTACGCTGCCGGGAGGGGGACTGTAGGTCTTGCCTTTTATGCTGAAGATTAACTCCAGGGTTATTAAGTTTGACACAAAGAGAGTATTTATCTATTTTTGAGTCAGGAAGGTGAAATATGAAATATAGACAGGAATTGCTAAAAGGGAATACTGAGACTCTGCTCCTCTCTTTGCTGAGGCAACAGCCGATGTATGGCTACCAGATTATCAAAGAGATAGAGAAAAGAAGTCAAGGCTATTTTAAATTTAAGGAAGGCACCCTCTATCCAGCCCTCCATCGCATGGAAGTAACCGGATTAATCAGAGGGAGCTGGGAGAGACTTCCCTCGGGGAGGGAAAGAAGATATTATTATTTAACAGAGAAGGGACTACAACTACTCGAGGAAAAAATAGCGGAATGGCAGGGCTTTTCTTGGGCAGTAAATCTGGTTATGCAACCGGCGACTACCTAGCAAGGTGGCAAAAGGCGTGTTAACCGAGCTACGAGACTACCTAAAGGATATTAAAGCCGACTTAAAGCTCGATGCCTCTTCCGAAAAGGAAATTCTTCGCGAGTTACATGCTCATTTCGAAGACCGGGTAGAGGAATTAAAAGAGGCAGGACTTTCAGACGAAGAAGCAGCTAAGATAGCGGGACAAAATTTCGGTTCAGCTAAGGCAGTCGCTGGTGAGCTAAATCAAGTGCATAGTAGTAGCACTTGGGCTCAAGCTATAGTTGCCGCTCTACCCCATCTTCTGTTTGCCTTACTCTTTGCCCTTCACCAGTGGCACAACGTAACTTGGCTCTCAGCTATCCTTGTCTCCATAATCGTTGCCGTCATCTACGGCTGGCAACATCATAAGCCTGCTTGGTTCTTTTCTTGGCTGGGTTATGCTTTGCTAACACTAGTGGTAGGTGGTTTCATCTTGCTCATCCTTTTAGGACAAGCCTTACCTTTCTTATCAACCAGCAGCCTTGTTACATCATGGTGGGTATGGTTAGCTGCCCTGGTTTATTTTCCCCTTCTTCTATGGCTACTTATCACTGTGGCTGTCCAGATAGTAAGGCGAGATTGGCTCCTGGGTTCACTAGCGGCTTTGCCCCTCCCCGCTATAGCGGGCTGGTTTCTAGCTGCCCACCAAGAAGAAAAACTATTAGAGGGGAACAAACAGCCTCTTTCCAACCTGGAACCTTGGATCGCGGTGAGCTTTTTTACTTTAGCTAGTATTGTTATCATCTTCACCCGCTTGAGGCAACGCCCCTTAAAGGCAGGGATCCTGCTTACGGCTGGGTTTGCTATTCTCATCTTGATAGCTTACTCCACCTGGGGAAATATTAGCTCTTTTAGCCTGGTAGCCCTAGCCTTACTAACCTTAGTCCTACTCCTCGGTCCAGCATTCCTGGGGCATAAAGTAAGAAACCGGGAAATTGAATCCTGGGATTATCTTCTGCGTCAACAAACCTTCCATAAACAAGCCTAATGGCAGGATAAGCAATGTGGGTTAATGCATTGCTTATCCTCGGTGCCTACCTTCTGGGAGCCTTTCCCGTAGTTTACCTCATTGGCAAAGTTCGCGGCTTCGACTTGTCAAAAGAGGAAGATATGCATATCAGCTTATGGCGGAAGGTAGGACGTGGTGAGGGAGTAATAGGAATTAGCTGGGATGTTGCTAAGGGGGCTATAGCAGTCATAGTGGCTAAAGAAGTGCTCGGTTTTGGACTAACCACGGTAGCCGGTGTCGGGATAGCAGTAGTAATTGGGGAAATGTGGTCTATTTTCCTTAGATTCAGAGGGGAGAAGGCTAATACCACTGGGCTAGGAATGGCAGCAGCGCTGGCTTATCAGGCACTACCGTTTATCCTAGTGCCTGTAGCTCTGGGGGCGGGTATTAGGATAATACCTCGATTACTTAATCCGAATCAGTCACTAACTGAGCGTCTAAAATTTGGTGGTTCACCTAGCCTGAGCCTGCCTTTAGGGATGCTTATTGGTTTCGCTCTGCTCCCGCTGGGATGCTGGTACATGAAGTTACCTATGGAGGTAACTCTAACCTGCCTTGCCCTATTTTTGCTCATAATGGTGAAAAGACTTACCCCTGGTCTAAGGAATGACCTCAAGACAACCAACAATAGGAAAAGCATTGTCTTGAATCGGCTCCTCTTCGACCGCAGCTATTTGTAAGCATACCGTAATTCTATCCTGCCTTCTTCGGATAATGCAGACTACCATGTTGAATTTGTAATTGAAGTGTTCAGATTACCATTGATAGATAAACAAGTTGCCGACTATAATTTTAGTATGGGTAAGACCTTAGCGGAGAAGATTTTAAGCCAAAAGTCTGGAGTAGATGCCCGTGCCGGGGATATCGTTATAGCCGAAGTAGATTTGGTCTTCGTCCAGAATGGGACCGGTCCGCTAGCTGTAAGGCAATTTGAGGCTAGTGGCTTCACGCAGGTGGCTAATCCAAAGAGAACCGCCTTTTTTTTAGACCATGCCTCACCCAGCCCAGCTCGTGAACTTTCCAATGACCATAATCTGCTTCGGCGCTTCGCCAAAAAGACCGGAGCGCTCCTTTTCGAAGTAGGGGAAGGGGTTTGTCATCAACTGGTGGCGGAATCTTTAGCTAACCCCGCGGAGGTAATCTTGGGCGCTGATTCCCACACCACTACCGCTGGCGGACTAGGGGCTTTCGCCACCGGCATGGGTTCGACTGATATTGCCATTGCCATGGCTTTAGGCAAAACCTGGCTTCGAGTCCCAGAAAGCTTTAAAATTATAGTTAAGGGGTATCTTAGCAAGGGAGTATATGCCAAAGACCTAATCCTTTATCTTATTAGTCTACTTGGTGCTGATGGAGCGACTTACAAATCACTGGAATTTTGCGGAGAAACAATTGAGAGAATGACTATGTCAGAACGCTTCACTATAGCTAATATGGCAGTAGAGGCAGGGGCAAAGGTAGGGCTCTTTCCTTCTGATGAGACCACCAAGGAATATCTTGCCGCCCAAGGTAGGGGAGAGAGATATCGCCCATTTCTACCTGATGCTGATGCGATATATGAGCGCCTCATCAGAGTTGATGCCACTACTCTTGAGCCAACAGTTTCAACACCTCATTCGGTAGACAAAGCAGTGCCAGCTAGAGAGCTGAAAGGCACAAAAATACAGCAGGTATTCATCGGCACCTGTACCAACGGTCGCTTGGAGGATCTAGCTATAGCTGCTAGCATTCTCCAAGGGAGAAAGCGTTACTCCGATACCAGATTAATTATAGCCCCTGCTTCGCGAAAGGTCTTTCAGTCTAGTATAGAGGCAGGTTATATCCAAACTTTCCTCGAAGCAGAGGCATCAATTATGCCTCCGGGTTGCGCTGCCTGCGTTGGACTACACCAAGGCGTGCTAGGAGACGGGGAATCCTGTCTCTCTACTGCCAACCGTAATTTCCAGGGGCGCATGGGTAACCCGAATTCTTTTATCTATCTAGGAAGCCCAGCTACTGCTGCAGCTACGGCAATCACTGGTGAAATTACCGATCCGAGGGAGTTCCTATAGTACTAAAAGGAAGAGCTTTTAAATTCGGTGATAATATCTCCACCGATCACATTATACCGGGACGGTGGTTCCACCTTAGAAGTAATCTGCCCGAGCTGGCAAAGCACGTCCTAGAGGATGTTGCCCCCACCTTTGTATCTGAAGTTAAACCTAGTGATTTTATCGTCGCTGGCAAAAACTTTGGTCTGGGCTCAAGCAGGGAACATGCCCCCCTAGTGATTAAGATAGTCGGGGTGGGGGCAGTTTTAGCTGAATCAACAGCCCGAATCTTTTTCAGAAATGCTATCAACTTAGGACTCCCTGTCTTAGTATGTGATACCAGCAAAATTGACGATAGAGATGAATTAGAGGTAGACTTAGCTCAGAGCACAGTTAGAGACCTTACTAATGGGGTTCAGCTCCGCTTGGGCAAAATTCCTCCCGTAATGCTCCACATTCTTGAGGAAGGTGGGCTGGTAGCTTATATTAGGAAGTATGGGGAGTTCAGGCTCTAAGGGGAGGTAGTGTTATGGCATATAAAATAACCCTTATCCCTGGAGATGGGATAGGTCCCGAGGTTGTTAAGGCTGCCAAGAGGGTTCTCGAGGCAACCGGGATCGAATTCTACTGGGATTTAGCTATAGCTGGAGAGGGAGCTCAAGATATCTTTGGCACTCCCCTCCCCGACTATGTTCTTGAGTCTATCCTGAGAAATAAAGTGGCTCTAAAAGGTCCAATCACCACCCC
>CAZUZX010000021.1:0-14502 GCA_964624525.1 uncultured Dehalococcoidia bacterium
TATCTATTGTCTCTCCTGTCACTTCAGGTTGCCACCATCCACCACCGTCGCTAATCCAAAAAAGGTCGCCCTGTTTATGCTCTACCTCTAGTTGAATCTCCTTCCAGAATTGTTGCCACCTATATTCGAAACCCTGGCACCAATCCTCCTCAATTCTATTTTGAGGGTTATAGAATGCTCTGGTTGACTCAGGGAAGAAATAAACCACCATATCCTCTATGCTAGTCATCTTTCTGCCCCAATTGGCAGAGATTTTCTCCAGAGCTACCTCTTGACTACACTTATATTCCTTTTGATAAAGCTCGAGCACTGAGCGGGCTAGGTAATACATCTCCTCTTTTGACCACCCGGGATAGAAATGGAAGCAACCTTGCAGGAAAATCACCGGTTTTTTCCCATACATTAGGAAGGCGGGCGAATCTTTCAGCCGCAGAGCTAAATCTATCATTTCGATGATTTCCCTTTTTGTCACATCTGTCAGTGAAAGTGGATTTTCAGCAAAAGGCTTTCCCGTTGGGCTAATGGCAAGGCAAGCATCCCTTTTTTCGAGGTCTGGCAATTCTATTAGTGGCGCAAAATCGAAACCTGTCTCTTCAGAAGCTTTTATAAAGGCAATATATCTTTCGAATTGGTGGTTACCGTGGAAGGACAAAAGGGCAAAATCTATGCCGGCTCCCTTCATCTGTTTAATATCCTCTTTCATATAGGCGCTGATGCTGTTATAGTAGCCTTCCTTTGGAGTGAGTCCTGCCTTAAGCCAGTCGTCGCACTGTATTGTCGGATCATTAGAGGAGTTATCCCACCAATAATCGTAGAAGGCGCCAACAAGCTTATCTCCCCGGTCGAAGAGGTGGGGTAGAGGGACATACTCTTCCCTTGCGGTAACTTGGCTGCTAATCACTCCAGCCAGGGTAGGCAAGATTAGAAAAAGAGATGCCATGAAAGCGGTGAGAGGCTTCTCAATAGCTTTGCCCCATTTTATCCGTCTCATCCTAATAAGATATGTTGAGACCGATTTAGAGATAGGGGGGATAATCTGCCTAAAGGATTTATAAACTATGATTGCTGCCATAACAACTATTAGAAGAGTAAGCAACACTGAGAAGGCTTGGACGAGACTGTAGTAAAAATCTGCCGAGATGGGGAAGCTTGAGGCAATCTGTGAATCCAATTCATAGGCTGTCTTTCCAAATAATTTCGAGGCAATGTCAGGAGGAATGAAGGTAAGATAATGGCGTCCCGCAAGGATAGCACCACCTAAAAGGAGAGGGATGACTAAGAACCGGTAGTATCGCCTGACATCGGCTAATTTGATAATACTATAACGCTCGTATGTGTAAAGAACGACCACTGCCAATACTAAGGGGATAACATAGTGCTGAGGACTCACCCCTTTACTGAAAATGGTGAAGGTCAAGGCAAGTAAGAATAATAAAGCAAGAAGCCCCTTCTCATCCCTTTCTTTCTTCAAGCAGCAATACAGGAAAATAATTGAAATAGAGGTAACTAGTAAAGCAATGGATATGGCAGTAATTGCCGATGAGGATAGCCCTGGGAAACTAATGTTGCGTACCGCCTCTAAGGCTTCACCACCGTAAAGAAAGTGCAGAGGCGATAGGGCAAAAGGTGGTCTTGCGGCATGCATTCCGATAACCTGATTTACAAATCCCTGAGGACAGGTAAGGAAGAAAGGGAGTGAGACGGCAGAGAAGGCAGCTACTGCCCAGGAACCAAAAATGGCTGGTTTAAGAATGCCTCCTTTTTTATTCCATATGTAAGCGAGTAAAACCGGACCGAATATCACTGGTATGGGCTTAACTAAGAGGCTCAAGCCATAGTAGATGCCAGCTTTGCCCAGCTTGTCTTGTCTTAGGTAGAGGAGGCTGAGCAACATAAAATTCACCATCCATATATCGAACATGCCCCAGGCTGCCGCAATATAGATAAGAAATGGATTATACAGAACTAGCTTTTCTGCTCTCGAAGCATTCTCTTTGGAGCTCACCTCAGCAACAAACCTGTAAACCAGGTAAGCACAGAGCAAATTCCCCAAGATAAAGCTCAGCTTGATAAAGATTCTTTCCAGAATTAAATTTTCGCCTAGAAAGTAAAAGCAGGGGGCATAAGTAGCTGAAAACATAAGTAGTGGCAGAGGAGGGTAGGCATACCACATTTGGAGCCAGGTGCCAAAGGTGTAAGGCGGAGCTTGGAGAGCGGTCTGATAAGGTGTTATACCTTGCAGGAATTGCTTGGCTGAGGTAATTAATACAAAGCCATCCCACTCATGAATAAGGAACCCGGCTAAGGCTAGCTGAATTAGGAAGGAGATAAGGTAGTGCTTATACTTGCCGAGATAATGAAGAAGTCTTTTGAGTCTCATGCTTTCTCCAAGTCCAAAGTAGATTCATACTGAAATTCCATATCACACCAATAACTGCGGCAATAGGTATCGCTATATAAGGGTGTATTCCTAAGAGGCGAGTAAGTGGTGTATACCCGGCGTAGAAAAAGGTAGTATAACCTAAACCTATCAAGTGGAACTTCAGGCAACGAACTAGTGTAGCCCTTGCTGAGCTTACTCTTCTGTCTCTGAAGGTCCAAATGTCGTTCAAGACGAAATTAGACAGTATAGAAACCTCAATGCCTGAAGCTGTAGCGAGGAGGTCAAGGTTACCAGCAGATAAGCCAGCAAGTTCCATGAGAAGAATGGATACACCGATTTGAACACCGTAGCCGCTTCCCCCCACAAGGCAAAACTTGAGGAATCTTAATATCTCTCTTTCTCTACTGGCTAGAATCAAGGTATGCTTTAGGTAATTTGCTTGCTCTCTAAGATTGAGATTACTTTCCCCCCACACCCTTTCCTTAAAGATATAGGGTATTTCCTGCACCTTACTATAATTTCCCCTGGCTAGGGTCTCCAGAAGGATTTTATATCCGACGGGCTTAAGCACTACCCCCTCTATTACGTTTCTTTTCATCAAAAAGAAACCTGACAGAGGGTCTTTTACCTTCCGGATTGAGGGCAAAATCAAGCGGGCGAGCATGGTAGCTCCTCTTGATATAGCCCTCCGATTGGCACTCCAACCTTCGATACCGCCAGCGGGGATATATCTGCTGGCAACTGCTATATCAGCTCCCTCCTGTATCGCTTGGAGAAGTTCAGGTATTCTTTCTGGGGGATGCTGTAAATCAGCGTCTATCACTCCCAGTATCTCTCCTTTAGCCTGATTAAATCCAGCTATCACTGCTGAAGCTAAGCCCCTTTCAGCTTTGCGGCGGATTACTTTGAGGGGATATTGATGGGATAAGTTTTCAGCCACTTCTGCTGTTCCGTCAGGGCTATCGTCGTCCACTATAATAAGCTCATAATCATAGCCGTTTAGGGTTTGGTGAATCCGCTGGGCAAGGATGGGGATATTTTCTCTCTCATTGTAGGTAGGAGCTATAAGGGAAAGTCTAGGTAAAGCTAAATTTTGCATAGCTATCATCGGTGTAAATATAGCCCCCTGAAAGTAGGAGTGTCAATAATTAGCCGGCTAAATAATTGACTTGGTGCTTGGGGCAAAATATAATCCTTGTCATTAGATATGTGTTTCATACATTTCGATAGCTAACTTTGGGAGAAAGGGGGTTAAACATTTGGCATCAGAGGTTGTAGAAGTTCCTATGACGGGAAAGATGGTGGAAATAAAGGTAAGTGTTGGGAATCGAGTTAAAGAGGGGGATGTTATCTGTATCTTAGAGTCGATGAAAATGGAAAATCCAATATTGGCTCCGGTATCGGGCACAATTAAGGAAATTCATGTTTCTCCGGCTCAGGTAGTTAAGGCTGGGGCGGTAATAGCTATTATCGAATATTGATGTAGGTGGAAAGACTATGCTTATTGCTGTTATAGGTGGTAGCCGATGTTCTCCAGAGGAGGCAGAACTGGCTGAGGCAGTAGGACGGGAATTAGCCAAACAGGGGGCTATCTTGATATGTGGTGGCATGGGTGGAGTGATGGAAGCAGCCTGTAGAGGGGCTAGATCAGAGGGAGGGATAACTGTTGGCATCTTACCCGGGGATCATCGCTACGCGGCTAATCCTTATGTGGATATCCCCATAGTCACTGGAATGGGTTATGCTCGCAATGTCATTGTGGTTAAATCGGCTCAGGCGGCAATCGCTATCAACGGCGGTTATGGCACTCTGTCTGAGATCGCTCACGGTCTCCAGAACAATATTCCGGTGATAGGCTTAAACACCTGGTGCTTATCTCTAAACGGACAGGTAGACAATTCCATAATCCCGGCTCGGAGTGCTCAAGAAGCCGTGGAGAAGGCTATTGCTGCGGCAAAGAAAAGTGAGGTATCTAGAGTTTAAAGCTATGGAGGCAAGGGCAGCAACCATTAAGGGCATTAGAGCGCGAGAAATCCTTGATTCCAGGGGTAACCCCACGGTAGAAGTTGAGATAGAGTTATTTAACGGCACTACAGGGCGGGCATCCGTTCCCTCCGGGGCAAGCACGGGTAAATATGAAGCGGTGGAGCTTCGCAATGGAGACAAAGGAAGGTTCAATGGCTTAGGCGTGCTCCATGCAGTGAGAAACATCGAGAAGTATATCAGCCCGGCTATAATCGGAATGTCTGCTCTAGAGCAAACTGCTATTGATCAAAAGATGATAGGGCTTGATGGCACTCACAATAAGTCCAGGTTGGGTGCTAATGCTATCTTAGGGGTATCGTTGGCTGTGGCTCATGCTGCCGCTAACTTCCAGGGTATCCCTTTATATCGCTACCTTGGTGGCACAGGGGCTTGCACCTTACCTGTGCCGATGATGAACATTCTCAATGGTGGTAAACACGCTCGGGATTCCACTGATTTTCAGGAGTTTATGGTGGTTCCTGCTGGGGCAAAGAGTTTTGCTCACGCCCTTCAGATAGGCGTTGAGGTTTATCAGGTTTTAAAGGCATTGCTCCAGGAAAAGGGTTTAAACACCAATGTGGGGGATGAGGGTGGATTTGCCCCTTCTTTGAAATCAAATAAGGAAGCGGTAGAATTAGTTTTAGCTGCTATTGAAAAGGCAGGCTACCGACCAAGGAAAGATTGCTTTATTGCTCTTGACCCAGCAGCCAGTGCCTTTTACCAAAATGACAAATATGCTCTGTCCAAAGAGGGAACTGTCCTTAGTAGTCTGGGGATGGTTGATTACTATGCTGAATGGGTTTCAAACTACCCTATTGTTAGTATTGAGGATGGTATGGCGGAGGATGATTGGGAGGGATGGCAATTGCTAATGAAAAGACTGGGCAAAAGCATCCAGCTTGTCGGCGATGACCTTTATGCTACCAATACGCAGCGGTTAACTCGGGGTATCGCTGAGGGAGCCTCTAATTCTATTCTTATTAAACCTAATCAGGTGGGTACATTAACGGAAACAATCGCGGCGATTAAGATGGCACAGCAGGCAGGTTGGACAGCCATAATCAGTCACCGTTCTGGTGAGACGGAAGACACTACTATAGCTGACCTTGCCGTGGCGATGAACACTGGGTTAATTAAAGCTGGTGCTCCTTGTCGCTCGGAGCGAAATTGCAAATACAACCGCCTTCTCAGGATTGAGGAGGAGCTAGGCTCAAATGCCCGTTATGTTAGGAAGGAAGCATTTACAGCCCTGCCTCAAGGTTGAAGTATGAAGCAAATCGGCATTACTACTACTGTTCCCGTAGAGGTGCTGCTGGCAGCAGGGTACAAACCTGTTGATTTGAACAATGTTTTCCTCACTGACCCCAATCCGGAGCGACTGGTTAGTATTGCTGAGCAGTCAGGCTTTCCTCAGAATTGCTGTACCTGGATTAAGGGTATCTACGGGGTATGCATCGACCGTGGTATTGAGAGGGTTCTTTGTGTGACTACTGGGGACTGTTCTAATACCATCATGCTTATGGAGGTACTCAAACTAAGGGGTTTCCAGGTCATCCCCTTTGCTTATCCTAATAGCCCTAATATCGAACTAATGCAGCGCTCTCTAGAAGCACTGGCTGAGACTTTAGGCACTACCTTAGAGGCAGCAGAGGAGATAAGGGAAAAGCTTGGTCCTTGCCGTTGCCTTATTAATGAGCTCGATGAGCTTACTTGGAAAGAAAGACTGGTCAGTGGCTGGGAGAATCACCTATGGTTGGTCTCCAGTTCCGACTTCAATGGAAACTACCATGAATACCGGCAGAAGCTAAACCAATTCCTGTTCGAGTGCTACCAACGCCAGCCTTATCCTCAGGACATACTCCGTCTTGCTTATGTTGGTGTCCCACCTATTTTTGCTCAAGACCTATATCGATACCTGGAACAACAGGGAGCAAGGGTAGTGTTCAATGAAGTACAACACCAGTTCGCTATGCCAAAGCCAGCAGATTCTCTTGCTGAGCAATATACTAATTATACCTATCCTTACTCCATATTCGATCGCCTTGGTGATATTATCCCAGAGTTACACTGTCGGCAGGCTGATGGAGTGATCCATTATGTTCAAGCTTTCTGTCATCGTGGGATTGGGGATATAATATTCCGCCATGCTATTGCTCTACCCATCTTGACATTGGAAGGTAATACTGATTATGTATTAACCCCACCTCTGCGAACAAAAATCGAGGCGTTTCTAGATATGCTCAGACGTAATCGGTGGTTGAAGACTCACTCGGGGTCGACTAGGGTAACCTCTCGGCAAACTGTTAAGCAAGGCAGGTGAAGATATGAAAGGTAAGTCATATGGGTTCAGTGCGTAAGTGGCGACAGAAGAAAATGGCAAAGCATAAGCACAAGAAGCAGCTGAAAATAACCCGTTGGCAAAGGCGACATAAGTAAGCTCCTGATAACCAATTATTAAAGTGGTGCAGACTTTTAGCTCTCTCACCCCACAAGATCGTAGATTTTGTGGGGATCCCCGGGCTGATCAGCAGGTCTAAAGACCTGCACTACTGTTTTTTAAACTGAAATATATTTAGCGGCAAAAATTAAAACCGGAGGAAGCAAAATGATAACTAAAATCGGTATTAATGGCTTTGGACGTATTGGCAGGTTGGCTCTCAAGGCAATCAACCAATGCTATGCCGGAAAACTGGAGGTGACTGTCGTTAATGACCTTACTGATGCTAAGACGAATGCTCACCTTCTTAAGTATGATAGCAATTACGGTATCTATCCGGGCAAAGTAGAGGCTACCGAAGATTCGATTATTGTTGATGGTAAGGCAATAAAGGTTCTGGCGGAACGTGACCCCCGTAGGATCCCGTGGAGCGATTATGGGGTGGAGGTGGTAATTGAGTCTACCGGGCTCTTTACTGAGGCTACTAAGGCAGCAGACCATCTTCAAGGTGGTGCCAAGAGAATAATTATCTCAGCACCGGCTCGTGGTGAGGACATTACTATTGTTCTGGGGGTTAATGAAGAACGCTATGACCCCATCAAGCATCGTATCCTTTCCAATGCTTCTTGCACCACTAACTGCATTGCTCCGGTGGTTAAGATTCTGCATCAAAGCTTTGGGGTAAGCAAAGGGCTGATGTCCACCATTCATGCCTATACTAATGATCAGAGGACTCTCGATATGTTCCACCGGGACCTGCGCCGGGCTCGGGCAGCAGCAGAAAATATTGTCCCTACTACCACCGGCGCAGCTAGAGCAGTGACCCAGGTGATTCCTGAGCTTAAAGGCAGGCTTCATGGGGTTGCCTTCAGAGTTCCAGTGCCTACGGTATCCCTATGTGATTTTGTAGCTGATTTAGAGAGAGAAGTCACCGCTGAAGAAGTGAACCAAGCCTTCCGAAGGGCTGCTGAGGGGGCGCTCAAAGGCATACTAGAGTATTGTGAGGAAGAACTGGTGAGTTTGGATTTTAAGGGCAATCCTGCCAGTGCTATCGTAGATGCCCCTAGCACGATGGTCATTGCTGGTAATATGGTGAAAGTGCTGGCATGGTATGACAATGAGTGGGGCTATAGCTGTCGTCTCGCTGATCTTACTGCTTATATTGCTGATAAGGGCTTGTAACTTGGCTGCGCTATCAGAAGGTGATGCAGGTTCCCACATTGTTGAAGAAGAATTTCTCGCCAAACTCTTGAGCCAGTCTAGTTGCTGCCCACATCCCGGTGCAATGGGAGACCCCTAACTGCTGCACCCCTAATGCTTTGAGTTCAGCTATTGTCAGCTCAAGCTGTGCTTCAGAGGCGTGAATGAGATGCGTTCCCCCGATTAATGTGTGAATTGGCTCTATCCCCGTCAGTTTTTGGGCGTGGCGTAGAGTATTGATAACTCCCCGATGACCACAGCCTAAAATGACCACTAACCCTTGATTGGTCTTGATGAAGAGTGCCTGGTCATCGCGAAGTGAGTCAGGGTGGAACTCGCCGCCTTTCTTGATATAAAGGTTGGGATCAATTTTTTCATAGTCGTTGAGCATAGGGATCTCGCCGCTGGTGACTATATCCTGAGTAAGCCATTCTGGTTTAGTGGTCAAGCTAAAGGAAGCTCCTAGGTCTTCTAGTTCGTCCCTCTGAAAGGGTATCCCAATATAATTATAGTGCTTTTCATTGGGGTTATACCTATATTTTGCCGCCCATACTTCAGGGTGGGCAATAATTTCTGCTTCCTTTTTAATTCTGCCTAATACCTGCCGCAGACCTCCAGTATGGTCGTAGTGACCATGGCTGAGGACTATTTTGTTAATTTGGGATAGCTCTATCCCTAAGACATCAGCATTATGAGCGGTAGAGATACCTTGCCCGGTATCCAGTAGGACCTTGAGATTATCTACCTCTACTAGAACACTCAGTCCCCACTCACCGAGCAACCCCCTCCTTGCTGGGGCTGTATTCTCACTCAGTGTAGTGATACAAAGTTCCACTTACTTTCCCTTCTTCTTGACTGCACTATCCTTTGACACTAAAGCACCCGTGGGGCAAATAGCTACACATTCTAGACAAGAGTTACAGTTCGAGTGTATAAATGGGACATTACCGAAGGTGCTAACCATAGTATCTATCCCCCGGAAGGCAAAATCGATTGCCCCTGTACTCCGCTCCTGGCATACCCAGACACATTTCCCACATAAAATGCACTTGTTAGGGTCATAAATAAAAAGGGGATGGCTTGAATCTACGGGGAGCAACCTGGGTATAGGTCGGAAACGCTTTAGCTTTAGCTTAAGACCAAGGTGGGCAGCGAGCCTTTGTAATTCACAATTTCGATTCTTAGCACAATTACGGCAGTCAACGTGGTGATGGGAAATAAGAAGTTCAAAAGCAGTGCGGCGAAGTCGGTTTACTTGGGGTGTATTAGTATGTATTACCATTCCCTCCACAACAGGCTCACTACAGGCAGTAACTGGAGCATTCCTTCCCTCAATCTCGACGAAGCAAAGCCGACAGGCGCCAAAGGGCAGTTCTGCTTCCCGAATAGCACAAAGGCTAGGGATATAGATATCGTTGTCTAGAGCTACCCACAAGACCTTCTCTCCCTTTGAAGCCCTAATCTTGACACCATTAATGGTCAAAGTAACCATGTCCATTTTGTGACGAGATTAAATGATCCCTGAGTTATAACGATTGCCGCATTTTATTGACGCACTCGCTCAGTTTCTCCAATCTGGCGTGAACTTTAAATCCTTGATTACGATTATAACCTTTTCTTGAGTAGTCTCTCTAGGGCAGACCTGGAATTTCTTGTACTTTAAATCAAGCTGAGGTAAGGGGTTAGGAGAAGTGGAAGGGTTGTGAAATTGACAGGAGAGAGAGAACCTCTGTTAAAATGCCAGGGAGGGAGATTGTGTATCAGAAGACCGTCCTGGATAACGGGTTGTGCATCATTAGTAGCGCCATGCCTTATACTCGCTCAGTGTGTATAACTATTTTTATTGGCACTGGTTCCCGCTATGAAAAGGCTGAGGAAGCTGGGGTTTCCCACTTTATTGAGCATCTCTGCTTTAAGGGCACCCAACAGAGAGCCACAGCTAGGGAGATATCAGAGGCTATTGAAGGGGTCGGGGGCATACTTAATGGTGGTACCGATAAGGAGCTAACTGTTTACTGGTGCAAGGTAGCCCGACCGCATTTCTCTCTAGCGGTGGATGTCCTGGCTGATATGCTCTGCTACTCCAGATTTGATCCTCAGGATATAGAGAAGGAACGGCAGGTAATCATTGAAGAGATTAATCTGAATATGGACTCCCCGCAACATCGGGTTGACTCGCTCATTGATGAGCTTATGTGGCAAGATCAGCCCCTGGGGAAGGATGTGGCTGGGAATAAAGCCACGGTAGCCTCCCTCAGTCGCCAGGATATCCTTGACTATTTTACTCGCCAATACTTGGCGAATAATGTCGTAATTAGCATTGCTGGCGATGTCATTCATGAGGAGGTAGTAGATATGCTGGGGAAAGCTTTCCACTGTTGGCGAAAGGGCACGCCTCAGGCTTGGTATCCAGCTAACGCTGAGCAGCATCAGGCGCGATGGCGGGTTGAGCCCCGCGATACAGAGCAAGCTCATCTTTGCCTAGCGGTGCCTGGTTTGCCACACTGCCATCCTGACCGCTTTACCCTTGACCTACTCAGTGTTATCTTGGGAGAGGGTATGAGTAGCCGTCTTTTCTTGGAGATTCGGGAGAAACGAGGTCTTGCCTATGCTATCCATAGCTATACCGACCACTTCCTCGATACAGGCTCTTTAACTATTTATGCTGGGATTGAGCCCAAGCACCTTCCCCTCGCTATTGGGGCTATCCTAGAGGAGCTAAATCGGCTCAAGGAGGGAATCCCTGAGAGAGAAATATTTAAGGCAAAGGAACTATGTAAGGGAAGATTGCTGCTACAGATGGAAGACACTCGCAGTGTGTCTGGCTGGCTAGGAAGTCAGGAGTTATTGCTGGGGGAGATTTTTACTATTGACCAAATAGTATCCATAATTGACTCTATTCAGGCTGGTGACCTGCTCCGAGTGGCTCAAGATCTTTTGCTTGGGGAAAGGCTCAACCTGGCTATCGTTGGTGCAGTAGATAATAAGTCTCTAGAGGGTCTGCTCCAGCTCTGAACAGTGAATTTAGCCCGGAGGAATAAAGAAATAGCCCCCTTATATTTCAGGGGGCTATTTCTTTCCACCGCTTTAATATTCTGGCGGCATGGGGGGCATAGCTTTTTCTTTTTCTGGGATATCGGTGACCAGCGACTCGGTAGTCAGTATCATCACTGCTACACTAGCGGCATTCTCTAAAGCTGTCCTGACCACCTTAAGTGGGTCAATAATGCCCTTCTTCACCATATCACCATAGTCCATGTTTTGGGCATCAAAACCAACCCCAGGAGGACTCTTCTTCACCGTGTCCACTATCACTGAGCCTTCTTCCCCAGCATTGATGGCAATCCAGCGCAGTGGCTCCTCTATTGCCTCTTTCACAACCTTTACACCGATAGCCTCATCACCATCCTTGGTGTACGGATCAAGAGCTGAGGAAGCATTGAGCAGAGCCACCCCACCACCGGAGAGAATACCCTCTTCGACAGCGGCTCTGGTAGCAGAAAGGGCATCCTCGACGCGATGCTTTTTCTCCTTCAGTTCTACCTCACTAGCGGCACCTACTTTGATTACAGCTACTCCACCGGCTAATTTGGCTAATCTTTCCTGAAGCTTCTCTCGATCGAAGTCAGAGGTGGTCTCCTCTATCTGAGCCTTTATTTGCTTCATCCTGCCTTTGATAGCCTCTTCGGAGCCCTTGCCCTCCACAATAGTAGTCTCATCTTTTGTGGCTACTACCTTGCGAGATCGACCCAGGTCAGCTACGGTGACCGAGTCGAGCTTCCTGCCCACTTCTTCAGAGATAACCTTGCCACCAGTGAGAATAGCCATATCTTCAAGCATGGCTTTGCGGCGGTCGCCAAAGCCCGGGGCTTTAACGGCGAGACAATTGAGGGTGCCCCTTAGTTTGTTGACTACTAGGGTAGCCAGTGCCTCTCCTTCCACATCCTCAGCTATAATCACCAGACTCTTACTTACCTGAAGCATTTTCTCCAGAGCAGGGAGAATATCGGCAATGGCGGAGATCTTCTTATCAGTCAGAAGAATGTAGGGGTCTTCAATCACCGTCTCCATGCGCTCGGCATTAGTGATAAAATAAGGGCTGATATAGCCACGATCAAACTGCATCCCTTCGACATACTCAGTCTCAAACTTCAACCCCTTCGATTCCTCCACAGTAATAACCCCGTCCTTACCTACCTTCTCCATTACATCAGCAATCAGGTTGCCAATCTCAGAGTCGACTGCGGAGATAGTCGCTACCTGGGCAATCTGCTCCTTACCAGCTACAGGAATAGCTTTCTTCTTAAGCCCTTCTACCAGAATATCTACGGCTTTCAGAATACCTCGCTTGAGAGCCATGGCATCTGCCCCGGCAGTGATATTCTTAAAGCCGCCGCTAATCATCGCTTGAGCCAGAATAGTCGATGTGGTAGTGCCGTCCCCACACTTGTCATTCGTCTTCGAGGCTGCTTCTTTCAATAGTTGAGCCCCCATGTTCTCAAAGGGGTCGGGGAGTTCAATCTCTTTGGCAATACTGACACCATCGTTGATAACTGTGGGCGCACCCCATTTCTTGTCCAGAGCTACCGGGCGACCTTTAGGTCCCAGAGTTGGCTTAACAGCGTCAGTAAGAATATCCACCCCTCTCTTCAGACTTCTTCTTGCTTCCTCACCAAAAATTATTTGCTTTGCCATTTTTCCCTCACCTTTCTAGCTTTTCTTAGCTAAAATATCGCTTTCTCGCAGAATAATTAACTCCTCATCATCAAGCTTAATCTCAATACCGCCATACTTGGCATAAATTATCCTATCTCCCTTTTTCACCTCCATAGCTACCCGTTTCCCATCCTCGGTGAGCTTACCTGGTCCAACAGCAATAATCTCACCCTCCTGAGGTTTTTCTTTAGCGGTATCGGGTAATACAATACCCCCTTTGGTTACTTCTTCTCGAGAAATAGGTTTAACTACTACCCTATCTCCCAAAGGCTCTAGTTTAGCCATTTATAACCTCCTTGATAAAATATTAACCACTCAAGACTCAGAAATGTTAGCACTCTCAACTGTTGAGTGCTAAGTGAGATAATAAATTAAAACCCTTAATTATGCAAGTGCGTAGGAAGCAATCTAGATAAGCTGGTCTCAGTTGAAAGGCATTTAATACTCGTTTTCTTTTCCTTTTTTGTTCCTAACCTTAATTTTCTTTACTAAACAACTTTTCAAATGTATAGGAATACACCTCCTATTTCTTCAAGTTATAATCTGAAGAAAGTAATCTTTGCCTTAGTATAAAGAGGGCAGCTGTAGTAGCCCGGCGCTTGACCTCAGGACGGCGTGGTGGATAGTTTCCTTTGATGGTTTGTTTTCCCTTGCCATCACATACAGCGATATAGGCTATGCCAGGCTCCTTTCCTTCCAGTTTATCTGGTCCAGCTACTCCGGTGATACCAATGCCTATATCAGCCTCCAATCGCTGGCGTGCTACTATTGCCATGGCTTCAGCTACTGCGGGGCTGACTGCTCCATACTGTTCAATAAGCGGTGCCTCTACCCCCAGGGCTATCTTTGCCTCATTGGAGTAGGCTACAAATCCTCCTTTGTAATAAGCGGAGCTTCCCGGAACATCGGTCAAAGTGGTGGCAAGAAATCCCCCGGTGCAGGATTCCATAGTTGCCAGGGTCAAACCCTTACTGGCAAGAAGGACTCTGACGACACCTTCCAAGGTATCACTATCAGTCCCCCATATATGGTCTGTCAGTATCTCACGCAGGTGGGCTTCGCCACGGGCAAGTAGCGCCTCTGCCTCTTCTTGTTTAGAAGCTTTGGCAATCAAGCGCAGATGAATGCCATCAGGTTTGGCATAGATGCCCAGAGCAGGGTTGACCGAGGAGAAAAGAGGGCTAACCAACTCATCTACCTTGGCTTCAGACAAGCCAAAGCTCTTCAATGTTCGAGAGACAATGACCTCTTTCTGGAACCTTTGACGCAGACGAGGCATTACCTCATTCTCCCACATATGTTGTAGCTCACCCGGGGGCCCAGGCAGGGCGACAATTATCTTCCCTTCTCGCTCCACCCACCACCCCGGGGCAGTGCCACGAGGGTTAGGGATAGCCTGGGCAGAAGGGATGAGGGTCGCCTGTTTAATATTATGGGAAGGCATCTCTACCCCCCATCGCGCAAATATAGCCCTCAATTCTTGCTCCAATGCCGGATCAACTTTGAGCCCCTCCCCCAACATTTCGGCGATAGCCTCACGGGTGAGGTCATCCTCAGTAGGTCCGAGACCTCCAGTGGTAAGGATGATGTTAGAGCGTCCCCAAGCTCGTTCGAATGCTTCTACTAGTCTCTCCAGATTATCATCAACTAAGGTAACCCAGTGGAGATTAATTCCCAGCAGGGGTAATTGACTTGCTAGGTAAGAGGTGTTGGTATCAGTTATCTCCCCTAGGAGGAGTTC
>CAZUZX010000022.1:0-8727 GCA_964624525.1 uncultured Dehalococcoidia bacterium
GCGTGGTCGTGGTGGATGACTACTGGGATAAGTTCCGGCGGTATGGCATCAAAGGCTTGGAGGAGAACCTTCCTCCGGAAGAATCTAGGCAGTAGCGTCCCCTCAAAGGGGTCTAAACTCTTCTCATCTATATACTTATGAATTAGCTGCCTATCAGCCCAGAATAGCCTCTGGAGCCACGACTTTGGCTGGTAGGATAGTTCCTCCAGCACCAGCATGTCGTATCTGTCCATGATAGAAATAGCCCGCTCGACTGCAGTCGCTTCTAGAACCTGATCTGAGTCTAGCAGCAGGACATGTTCGCCATGGGAGTGAAGCAAACCCTGGTATCTCGCCCCTAGCAACCGCCCCGGGTAGGTAATTACCGTTGCCCCATAGTTTGCAGCGATCTCTCTAGTTCGGTCAGTGGAAAAGCTATCAATGACAAGGGTTTCTATATTTGGATAGCTTTGGGCTTTTACTGAGGTTAGGCAACTGGTGATAACCTCCTCCGAATTATAGGTAGGCACTGTCACCGAAACTAATGTTTTTGCTGTAGCCTCAGCCTTAATGGTACTGATTGCTTCATCGGTTTTCATTAGCATTGCCTCACAGAGCTGCTGGAGCTCGGCTCATAATGAGAGACTGGGCTAGATCTACAAACTGCTGTGCTATCCTGGGTGCGGCGTATCTACCCCGAAACGCCCTGAGAGCAATGTCATCTACCCCCTGACCATGGAAAATCTGAGTCAGAACCCTTTTGAGTTCGTCAAAGTTTGAGTATTTCAGCACCTCGTTACCGAGTCCCTCGGTATACCTTCCTTCCGAGATGACAATGGGACACCCAGAGCCAGCACATAGGTAAACCGTGCTACAAACGACAATGTTGGGGCTTTGCTTATAAAGGAGAAGGGCATCTGCAGCATGGAGGTAGGTATAAAGTTCCCTGACCGTCGGCACCATCTCCCGCACTTCTAGGAAGCCGTATCTGGCTTGTGCTTTCTCTACTATCTCTGATTTCCCTTCCGCTGGCAGCACTAAATACATCAGGTTGTGGATACCGCTTAATTCCTCCAGCACTGGGAGGGTGCTAAAGTGCTGGTGGATGGCAATCCCGTAGCTAAGGACTATCCTCTTCTCCAAGGGCAACCCTAAATCCATTCTGGCTTTTTCCTTTTGACCAGGTTCCCAGGCATGGCAAGGATAGGGGATAATACATAGCTTATGGGGTGGAAATTTCTGGCTAAATAGCCTGGTATAGCGTTCATCAAAGCAGACAATGGCATCCCAGTCGAAACGGTAAAACTCGGGGTAAGGGGGAAGATAGCCTTCGTGAATGACTAGGATTGTTTTTGCCTTCTTCTGGATATTAGACCAGATTTTCATCAATTCCGGCATTGGCATGAGCTCCAGATTCTGAACCACCAAGACATCGTATTCTAAGTCAAGGAATGGTTGCCAGTCGAGAGAGAGGGGTTTCAGTATCCCTTTAATGAATTCCCGGTCCATGGTGTAGCAGCGGGACACATAGGGTTCATCTCTGTCGGTAATTGGCTGGTTAACCCTTTCAATGGGGGCAAATACCTTAAGCTCATGCCCCATTTTAATCCATTCCCTGCCCACAAGCTCAGCATGCATAGAAACCCCACAAGTTGTATTCCACGGGCTCATCATGGCTATTTTCATAAATTATTTCCTACCTGAACTTTTTCAGGTACAAGCTCGGACACTTTTGCCATTGCCACGGCAACGGTAGTATCCGCTGCGCCGTAGTAAATAAGCAGTTGATCCTCATCATCTAAGACCTCTTTGTCAACCACAGGGACAGCCCCGCAGGTGAATACTACATTAGTAACTTGGCTGATGCCCTCTTCGCCTACCTCATACCTTTCTTTTGGTTCAAGGACGAAGTTAGGAGAACGGTAAAGCACCCTTGCTGGGTCATTCAAATCCACTACTAACACGCCTAGCCGATAAATATGGGCAAAGTCTACACCATGATAGATAAGAAGCCAGCCATATTTTGTCTTGACGGGTTGTGTACCAGCACCTATCCTTACCCCATCCCATATCATCCCTGCCCGCGGTCCGATTAGTATGCGGTGGTCTTTTCGAGACCAAGGTGAGTCAAGGTTCTCAGAAAATGAGACCCAGATGCTCGGCTCGATGCGATGATACAGGGCATATCTCCCATTGAATTTCTCTGGGAATAGTATAGCATCCTTATCTGAGAAGCCGGGGAAAAGCAAGCCATGTCTTTCCCACCTATTCCAGCGATTGGTCAAGAAATCCTCCACATCAATTGAAGCCAGAGCAATCTGAGCAGCAATGCTTGAGTAGGCGGTATAAAGCATGTAGACCCGTCCGCTGGTTAAGGTCAGCCTGGGGTCTTCACACCCTTTCTCTTCCCATTCCTCTTCCGGCTCAAATATTGGGGTTTCTACCCTCCCCTCTAATTGAAAGCCGTCAGAGGTTACGGCAAGTCCGAGGCGAGAGACCATATCCTCTCCCATGGCTCTATAAATGATATAAATCCTACCCCCCAGCCGAATAGCGCCAGCATTGAAAACGTATCTTGATTCCCAGGGGTGCTTCTTTATTGGTTTAAGGATCGGATTATCTCTGAATCTCTTTAGTCCCTGAGCCTGGGGTTCTTTAAGGCTTATAATTTGCTGGGGAGAAACCTCCTCGGCTTCCTTTATCTGGGGGAATAATACCTTAGCCAAGTTTTCCGATTCTCTCCCTTGCCCCATGAGCTCGACAATCTTTTCATCAACTATTTTTTCAGTTCCACCCAGAGCCTGGTAAAGCTCAACCAGGAATTCCCTTGAAGCCCAATCCCTTTCCACATGTAAAGAAAGGGGAGTAGGGAAGCCTTTGCCACCTTTGAAACTATAGCTTGCCCAAGTCCAAGCAGAGCAGGGAATAAACTTGCCATCAGGAAGGGTCGAAGCTAAATGGTAAGAATCTGCCATATCAACTAAGATTTTAGCTAGAGAAAGGAACTTTTTTCTGTTTTGGAAGTCTTTTAGCATTTCCTTGAGTCGGGTAACTAGTATCCGCTGGTGTTTATTTTCAAAGATGTTATGGGCGGATAGAGGTTCCCTCCCCCAGTGCCCCTCAAGGGAATTTATCACCTTCCTTCCAAATTCCTTCTTCTTTCGGGCGAACTCCGCCCACACTTCGCCGAACCTCTCGGCTTCTACAATATTCTTCGCGATGGTAGTAAAATAGCGAAGTTTAGGAAATTCTCCCCCCATTCCTCCGCTGCAGTTACTTATTACTACCCTGCCGCTGAGCTTAGATAGAGCCGAGGCTTCTTCTATTTCCACCAGAGAAGGGAAATCCTCACAGCTTACTACCAAGGGCTTTAGAGCTAGGTATCCAAAATGTTCCGGTCGGGCGTTTTCCTCTATCCACTCCCAGATTCTTTGCATATACTCTCTTTCTTCCGAGAAACTCGACAGGGCGAGGACGTCATTTGGCTCGTATTCTTTTTCAAGGTCAGCTATAGTAGCTTTACTAAATTTAATGAGTAGACTGGTGGGGGGAAATTGCCTTAGCAGCCAAGAAGTTACCTCAGGCTTCAAGGCAAAAGTATCTTGGTGGGGAAAACTCCTGAATATCGCTTGGGCAACCTGTTTTATCCCTTCCGTAGAATAAAGGTCTCCCTGAAGGAGGAGCCTATCCAGTTCCCTCTCTGCCCGACCTATAAGTGCTCTTATGGCTTCAGCTATCTCGAACGAGGTTGCCCATGGCGGCATCTTAAGCCTTTCATAGACAAACTCTTCGAATTCTCTCTGATACCTTCCCAGAATGGCTTTATAGATATTATCGGTGTTGACTGTCTCGCCCATTGGGGAGGTAAGCTCCTGAGGCAAAACCAAAGGCACCCCGGGAATAAACTCGCGGTAGGTTACGCGGGGGAGAGGGGGTTTAGCCTCCTCTTCACTCCCCCTCCATCTAGCTAGAAAAGCTGGCTTCTCTCTAATAAATTCCTCTACCTGCTCTTCAAGTTCCTCTTCTGCCCAAAGTGTAAGGAGACGCTCTCGTTTATCAGGGGCAAGATCTTTTAACTCTTTCTCCAGCTCGCTCAGCGGCTTAGCGAAGCCAGCGACTCTCCCTTGGTAGAGGGGGACAAAGGCATTCAGAATATCCCCCCTAGCGAATCCTCCGTCGAAGCTGAAAGCCAGAAGAAAATCGTATACTATCTCGCTCCATAGCTTTGAGGAGAAAACAAATTCAGTCGTTTTACCTTCGGCGAGCCTTTTTAGCTCTCTTAATGTACTCTCAGCCAGTATTTCTTGATACAAGCTGTGGAATTTGTTAAAGCCCTGCCTATATCGTGCTATGTGAGTTGAGAGGTCGAATTTTACCTCTACTGGTCGGTGAGCTTTCTTGGGAGCAAAGCTTTTAAGGGCACAAACAGCCTCCCCCCTTCTCTTCCAGTAATCCCGAGATAAGGAAATCTGCCTAAAAATTATCTTTGCCTGTTCTCGCAGGTCTATATTCTGCTTTCCAGGGGAAGGCTTCTGGAGTTTTATTCCCAGACTTGCCTCTGAGATATTTGCCTCTTTGGTGATAGCCTCGGTAAGAAGCCAAACATCGGCACCATAGTGTTCGACATCAATTGCTAACCCCTTCAGCTCTTCAAGGTAGATCTTGAGGAGCTTACTTGAGATGGCAAGTTCACCTCCCAAGGGGTCCTGAACCAGAAGGTTATAGATGGAGGCGATTAAGGGGCGAATAAGATGGTTTGAGACAAGGGCATTGAAATCGAAAAAGTGGCGGTTGAACCTGGGAAGGACCAGATCCACGCCCTCTTTCCTTATCGGCTCAAGAAGAAGGCTAAGCCACTCTAGAGATAAACTCTCCACCCCGTTTTCCCCTGCCTTGCTCAGCAAGTCTGCCTCCAGAATGACAAGGTCGCTGCCAAGCCTTTCGGCAATTTCCATAGCGGCTCGCAAAGCCCAACCCCTTCCGCTAGTCATCGGACTTCTCATCAGAAAAGCAATACGGCTTAGTTTCTCCGGCAATGGGATGCTCTGCACCATCTCCAGAACTTTGCCGCCGGCAGGGGTACCAACGCAGCAAATAAGGCATTTCTTATCAGGGTAGAAAGTCTCCAGCCCCTCCTTTGCTGTCTCTACCACATGCCCGATAGTATCAGCTTCATCATAGAAGGGAATACCAACCGTTATATCAGCCTCACCTATTTGCTCAGCTTCTTGGAGAGGTTGCTTCAGAGTTCTTCTAAATGCCTTCTCAGCTCTCCTGATAAAGTCGGTTTGTCCCTCTGGTCCTATTTTGGGGTGATAAAAAGCACCAGGACTCATCTTTTTTCAACAGTCTTCTTGGATGGTCAATAGAGCTTATCGCTCATCGCCACCCCAATATAAGTATCAGCACCACTATAATAGAGATACCAAATCCCGCGATGACGCACTAACCCAGTAGCAAAAATTACATTATATGCCTTCCCATTTATTTCCCAATCTTCGCTTGGTTGCAGGAAGGGCTCATCACTGCGATAAATAACTTTAGTCGGGTTCTCCCTAGAAAAGACGACTATGCCCAAAGAATAAGCCCAGGTCTTTTTATTTCTTCCATGGTAGATTAATATTATTTCCTTTTCAGTTAAAGTTGGAGGAGGACCGGGCTCCACAAGACTATCATCAAAATAGCCTTGGCGAGGAGTTAATACTGGTTTATGTTGGTGACTTTCCCAGTGAATTAAGTCGTCAGAGTAGGCAATCCAGATGTTAGAATCGCCGTGATACATAATATATTTTCCGTTTATTCTTTCTGGCGCGATAGCACCCGAGTTCAGGGAGCCCCAATCAGTAAGGCATTTAGCCTTCTTCTGCCAGTGAATTAAATCCTTAGATGTGGCTAAGGCTAAACCTCTACCTCCTGCCCTATAGGTAAGAATCCAGGCATCAGCTATTTTCACTATCCTTGGGTCTTCACAACCCCAAGGCTTTTCCCAATCGTATTCGGGCACAATTAAAGGGTTACCCTTAGAGCGCTCAAAATAAATTCCATCTCGGCTGGTGGCTAATCCAATACATGCCCATCCACCCTTCTCTTTCCCGCCCTTCCATCTCCAGTCGGCAAGATCCTTTGGAAGGGGGTGATCCTCTTTCCACCTTATATAAGTCCAATCATCTCCACGATAAAACATATAAAATGTGTCATCGCTGATGGTTACTGCTGGACTGAGCACAGCCATGGACTCCCATCCCGGACCCTTAGGTGAAAGAATGGGACTGGCGGGATATCTTTTAAATTGGGGAACCATCTATTTGCCTTCCAAAATTAGTGATTGTTGCCCCTCACAGGCGGGTGCTCTGCCACCCGCTCCTTAGGGTAGGGGACAGAGCCTCTACCATATACTCGGGGGATTCCAATGGCTATTTTTCGGGTTGTCTTGATTACTATGCCTTATCTTTTTTAGTGTATTATAAACATGTTCAATTTCTTCTTCTCGAAGTCCAGAGCCAGAGGGCAGATACATTCCTTTTCCGGAGAGCTCCTCACTTACTGGAAAACTTTCACCCTCAAATAGCCCCAGTTTCTTAAATGCTGGTTGCTGATGCATGGGGATAAAGAATGTTCTGGTGTCGACCCCATTTTGTTTAAGTTTCGCCGCCAGCTCATCTCGGCTCATTCCAAATTCGTCCTCAATCAAAATACCATACATCCAGTAAACATTCCTTGCCCACTCTTTCTCCGGAGGAAGCGTTACCCCTTCTACCTCTTTCAATAGATGGCTATAAAAGCGGGCGTTTTTCCTCCTTCTTTCTACAAGTTCATCTATCCTTTCCAGCTGAGCAAGCCCTATGGCTGCCTGAATATTAGTCATCCGATAGTTGAATCCAAGGTCGGTATGAAGAAACCTCCTTTCTTTGGAGTATGCCTGATCTTTTAACCGCCTTGCCCTTTCTGCAATCTCTTCTCTATTGGTTACTATCATTCCTCCCTCACCGGTAGTGATTATCTTGTTGGCGTAGAAAGAGAAGCAACCTACATCCCCAATCCCCCCCACTTTCTTTCCCTTATACTCAGCACCATGGGCTTCAGCAGCATCTTCAATCATATAAAGGTTATATTTCCTGGCTATCTCTAGTATTGGATCCATATCGCAGGGATGCCCATAAATGTGGACTGGTAATATCGCCCGGGTGTTTCGGGTTATTTTCTTTTCAATCTCAGCTACATCGATGTTCCATGTCTCAAGCTCACAGTCAACCAGAACTGGTCTTGCCCCAGTATAGAGAATGGCAAATATCGGAGCGACCATGGTGAAAGCGGGGACAATAATTTCGTCCCCTTTACCAATATCAAGGGAGGCTAGAGCCAAATGTAAAGCCGTAGTTCCACTGGTAGTCGAGACTCCGTATTTTACGCCACAATATTCAGCAAATCTCTGCTCAAATTCGTTAATGTATTTACCCAGGGAGGAAATCCAATTGGTTTTCAGACAGTCAGCCACATATTCTAGCTCCTTACTACTGAGCAAGGGTTCACAGACCGGTATCATCTCATATGCTCCTATTTAATAAATTGATAACTGAAGAAAAAGTATCCATAAATTTAGTTAATTTTATCATAATTTATGGTGAAATATTGCTGTGGCGAAATATCCGATCCCCTCTATGTCAAAAGAGCTAGCCATAGCATCGAGGAGAAGAAACTCACTATCGTAAAAATAGAACTAAGATCAACATCGAAAATAGTAGTATAAGTATATATTGAGCTAGTATGGTAGAAGAATTAACCGCCTTAAGTCTTTTTTCCCCCATATCTTAGCTTAGCATATATGAGTACTATTACCAGCGCCAGTAATATGCTGTTCCAGAAAATTACCGCCATTAGGTCTAGTAATATACCATAGGTTAACCAACATGCAGTTCCCAAGAGAAGAAAAAAACTGAAGGAAAGGCTTATTTCATAGGCACTCTTAAGCTTCAGCACTCTAACAACCTGTGGGATGAATCCCGAAGTTGCCAGTGCCCCACCAATAAAACCAAGAAGCTCACTCCCGAGCAAATTAGCTCCCTAATAATGGTCTGCCCTTTTTGCCTTGGCGATACAAGTCATATTCCACACGTTCTCATTCACCTTACCACCAAGGTCAAGGAATGGGCAAGTCTCAACTAACTCGAAGCCGTTCTCTTCCAAATAGTGGTTTATCTCCTGGGGGAAGAAGTAGCGGACAGTGTGTGTCTCCATTACTTCATCCACAACCTTATCCCCTTCGGTTACTATGAGATGGTAGTGATCCTTGCAAAGGTGATTGAAGGAATCGAGTTCGGGATAGACCCATCTGATTACCCTCTTCCCTTGGTTTTCCATAATTCTCACCCTGACCTCGGGCAGAATTCTTAAAACAGCCAGCCCATTCCAGACGTCAAAAATAAATAAAGCGCTTTCTTTTAGCACTCTCCTCACGTTCCTAATGACTTTCTCCACTTCCTGATTAGTAGTGAAGTAATCCATCACCGCAAACATACATATAGCGCTATCAAACTTCCGATCTAAATTCAAGGAGCGAAGGTCGCCCACGCGGAAATCTATCTTTAGTTTTACCTTTTTAGCCTTCTGCAAAGCTCTCCCTATCATTACTTCCGAGAAGTCTACACCCAGAACTTTATAGCCTCTTTTTGCCAATGGTATGGCATGCCCACCGGTGCCACAGCCACCATCGAAAATGCTCCTTACCGGGAGGGAGGAATATTTCTCGAA
>CAZUZX010000022.1:8827-14499 GCA_964624525.1 uncultured Dehalococcoidia bacterium
TGCCACAGCCACCATCGAAAATGCTCCTTACCGGGAGGGAGGAATATTTCTCGAAAATGCTCTCCACGAAGTCGCATTCCTTCTCATAATTCTTGTCTAAATAGATTAGGTCATAGTATTCGCCATACCTATCGAAAACCTTATCTAACCACTGTATGAACTGGCTTGGAGTCATATAATGGGCACCTGCTTTCTGTGCCCATTCAGCATCGTCTCGGTCATCTCCCACATGTATTAACTCATCAAATTTATTTTTTAGTGAAGGAAGCTCACTTTTTGTCACAACAAAGCTGGGCTCAAGCCCATTCTCCCTCCACTGCCTCTGTTGCTCTTCAACAGTCTGCCCTGATGAACCCCCAATGATATAATCTTTTTTCCCTGCCCTCTCTAGATGTTCTTTGGTTATTGGTCCAGGGGGGTCACCATACCAGAGGGTTCCATCACGGTCAAACCCTATTGCTTTCAATATCCCCCCCTATCTTCACCTCTCTTCCCAGCAGTGCCGACTGATATACGGCATGCGCCATCTGGACCGCTCTTAGCCCATCAAACCCGCTGGGGAGTGGTTGCCGATTATTTAGGATAGCGTTAACATAATCATCAAACTCCAAAATATATGACTTAGGGGGTTCTTGAGAATAATCCAATACCTTTTGCTGCCCATCTTTGGTGCCTATGGTAGTAATACAGCTTTGCCCTCGATTATCTATGCGTATGAATCCCTCGGTTCCATAGACCTCTAAATACATATAACCTGCCCATTCGGTCCATGATGAATGAAGAAATGCCATCTTACCGTCCTGGAACTTAAAGATTGCCATGGCGTTATCCTCCAGAGGACCTATTAGCTGAAGAGTAGTAGAGGTGAAACCAACACAGGATTTTACTTCACCAAGGAACCACCGATAGAGATCAAGAAGATGGCAGCCATTATCTAGGAGTGTGCCTCCACCGATAATTTCAGGCTCAGAATACCAGGTGCCGAGATTCCATCCGGAATGACCTATCCAGCCCCTAGCAAACAAAGTCTTACCAATTTTGCCGCTATCCAAAAGTTCCTTGGCTTTAAGAACACTAGGGAAATATCTGAGATTAGACCCTACTTTGAGAAAATTCCCTGATCTTTGGGCAGCTTCTACCATGGCTATTGCTTCGCCAGGGTTTCGAGCGAGAGGTTTCTCACAGAACACATGCTTACCTGCCTCTAAGGCAGCAATGGCAACATCGTGATGGAACTTGTTTGGTACCGATACTGTCACGCAATCAACGTCAGGACGACTTACCATATCCTGCCAACCAGAGTACCAGTCACAGCCTACCTCCTCAGCCACCTTCCTGGCTATCTCGGGATTGTAATCCTCCACACATCGAAGATCGGCTTTGGGGTGACTCCTAATTGTGCCTATCCGCCTTAACCCCATCCTGCCGCAGCCCACAACGGCAAAGTTGAGCTTTTTACTCATATACTATTATGCTTTATCGCCCTTAGTAAAAAGATTCAAAGAGGTGCAAAAACTTCTTTGCTATCTCTTGTCCTGAGTTTGCCTCGGCATACGCCAGGGCTTTTTTAATAGTCTGCTTCACCTCCTCCTTTTCTTGGAAAATACTTTCCAGCATATTAGATAGTGCTTTGAAGTCACCATACTTGATGACTTCATCTTGAAGGGTCTCAAAGAAATTCACATCATGCACCACAATAGGGCATCCTGAGCCAAGACATTGGTAAACCACTGAAGCTACTGCAACCCCTAGTGCCGAGTCTTTATGTATGAGTAAGGCATCCGAGGCATGAAGATAGGTATAGAGGAGATCTATCGGAGGTAATTCATTCCTCAACTCTATGAAGGAGTAACGCCCCTTTAGAGCCTCGAATAGTTCAAACCAGTCATTTGACCAGGTAACTGTAAGCAGGATGAAAGGATACCTTTGGTAAAGGCGCTCCAGTGGGGGCAGAAGATGTATATGGCGGAAAATGTTATTCCCGAAGTTGAAAATAATCCTCTTATCCAAAGGTAACTTAAGCTTTCGCCTTGCCACTTTTTTATCGCCTCGCTTTACCGGATGGCAAGGGTAAGGGATGATATGTATCTTATCCTCGGGTATGGTTTTCGTCAGGAACCTTTTGTATCTTTCGTCGAAGCAAACGACAGCATCGGGATCAAACCAAGTGAGGTTTTCATCTAGCCACTCGTCGTGAATGACAAATACCGTTTTGGCTTTCTCTTTTATTTTGGGATACACTCCCCTGAGTTCCCTATAGGGCATTATCATGGTTTGAACCACAAAGATATCAAAGTCTTCTTTGAGGAAAGGTTGCTCATCCAAAAACTTGTTTCCCGCCTCATCCTCGCCGTAGCAGCGCACCACATAGGGTTCGTCAGAGTCAAGGTAAGGGTCCTTCCACTCTATGGGGGCAAATATTTTAACCTTATGTCCCATATTGACCCAGGCTCTTCCTACCAGCTCGGCATGCACACCCACTCCGCAGGGAACGTTCCACCGCGTTAGCATTCCAATGTTCATCTCGTCTCTCCCAAAAGCGACTCAAAGAGCTCAAGGTAACTCTGGGCTATATTTTCAGGAGAATGTCTTTGAGCATATTCAAGAGCTGCCTGGCGGGCTGCTTTGGATTTTGGGCCTCCCTCAAAGATATCAACCAGATTTGCTCTCAGCTCATCACGGTCAACATACCTCAAAACCTCCTCACCCAGAGGGCGGAAGAAATCCGATATCCTTGGCACCAGGATAGGGCATCCAATGCCTAAAGCCTGAAATGCGGTGCTGGAGACTACGGCATGCCCTCGACTCTCAAACTTGTGGAGTATCAGCGCATCAGAGGCAAAGAGATAATCATCAAATCTTTCTTTGGAGAGCACCTCTTCCTCTCTGATCATTCTCATTGGGTCTGGAGAGAACTTCTCCAAAACATCAAACTCAGGAGGACCCACAGCTAGGAAGAGGGCATCCTCCAGTTGATGATTCCGTCCGGGGAGGAACAGTGAATAGCCTCTCTGGCAAAAGGAAAGGACTATCTTCTTGTCTAGTGGCAGGTTAAGCTTTCGTCTGGCTTTCTGTTTATTACCCTGGCGGAGTGGGAAGCAGGGAAAGGGGATATAATGTGTATCAGGGTAAACATCCCTCAGGAAGACTTGTCTTTCATCAAAATAGACTACGGCATCCCAATCGAACTGATAAAAAGCTGGCTCCTCTGGTAGGGCATTTTCATGCACTATATGAATGGTCTTGGCTTTTCTTTTGATAAGACCGAATATTTTGCCCAGCTTATCTTGGGGAAATATCCCCAAATCTTGGACCACAAAGATGTCGTAATCCGAGGTCAGTATCGGTCTTGGATCAAGGTATTTAGTTCTCTCATTGGTGCCTACGCACCGGATGACGAAATCCTCGTCTTCACCGGTGAACCCCTCACCGTGGAAGTCATCTTTAATGAAGCTAAAGACAATCAGCTTGTGCCCCATCTCAAGCCACGCTTTGCCCAAGGGCTCAGTGTGGACAGCTACCCCGGAGTCGGTATTCCAGGCACTCATTAAGGCTATCTTCATCTCTCCCATATAGCCAGACAGCAAGCTCTGTCAGCGGCACCGTAATAGAGGAGCCAGCGACTTCCGTCTTTTACTAGTCCTTCTGGGACTACATGATTTGAAGCCTCACCAAAAAAAACACCCCAGTCCTTGGCTGGGGTGAAAATAGGCTCCTTTGACCTTTCTAAAACTTTAGACGGGTCGTCTCTAGAAAACAGTACTGCCCCCACTTTATAGATGCAATCACTGTTCCAGCCACAATAGATAAACCAAATCCCCTCCTCAGTTAGCAAGGGGGGAGGACCGGGCTCCACACCTACCGAGTCAAAATAACCTCTTCGGGGGGAAAGTACCGGCTCTTCTAGAGGCTCATAGAAGTTGAGCAGGTCATCTGAGTAAGCTAGTCCGATAGCTGTCTTCCAGGGCTCCCTTTCGCCCATAAAATACATCAGGTATTTGCCATTGATCTTCTGGGGCAAAATAGCCCCGGCTTTCACTTGCCCATGGTCCCAATCCTTTTGTGGCTCAAGGATTGAGCCGTGTTTCTCCCAGTGTATCAAATCTCGGGAGGTAGCCAGACAAATGTTCCCTGTTTCATACTGGCCACAATTTCCCACATAAGTGAGGTAATAGGTATCCTTGAGCTTTGTTAATCTGGGGTCCTCACAGCCGAATCTATCGAAATCATGGTCAGGGATTATCACTGGCTGAGGATATTTTATGAAATGAATCCCGTCCTTACTTTGAGCAAAGCCTATCTTCCCAGTGAGGTCTTCCTTAAAGTTTTCTGCCCGGTAAAGCATAAACCAATCGCTGCTTTCCTTTATTACTGTTGGGTTGTAAGCTCCCCTCGAGTCGAAGCTCGAGCCAGGCATCAAAATCGGATTCTCCTTGAAATCGATAAACGAACCGATCATCCCTAGGTTACTGCTATACCTCCCGGGGGAACGACTATGGTTTGCGGAGCATTGATTTCTGAGAGGGTAGGAACCTTTACTTTGACGCTAAGAGACTCAAAAAGGGCAATAAACTTTTTAGCTATTTCATAGCTTGAATTGTTCATCACATATGCTTCAGCTGCTTTGAGGCTTTCCTTTACATACTCTTTTCCCTCGAAGATGTCAATCAATCTTTCCCCCATTTCCTCAAAGTTTTTATATTTTATCACCTCCTTTGACAAGGTCTCAACAAAATTTGAATCGAGCACCAGAATAGGGCATCCCGCCCCGAGGCATTCGAAGACTGTTGAGGAGACAACAATTGCCTGCGCTGGCGGCTTGTGAAAGATAGTGACATCTGAGGCATGGAGATAAGTATAAATCCTCTTAGCGGAGGCAATCCCTTTTCTCAATTCCACAAACTTGTATTTCTGAGCCAGTGCTTCAAAGAGTTCAAATTGCTCCTCTTGGTGAGTTAGAACCAGGAAAAGGATGGGGTATCTTTGAGCAAGGCGCTCTACGGTAGGGATAAGATAGGCGTTACGATCTACGCCTACCCCGTAATTGAAGATTATTTTCTTGTCTAAGGGTAAGCCAAGCTCAAATCTCGCCTCAAATTTGTCCCCATGCATTATCGGGTGGCAGACATAGGGAATAATGAATATTTTCTCTTCGGGGTATATTTTGGAAAGGTATCCTAGATACCGCTCGTCGAAGCATACCACTGCATCGGGTTCGAATTGGTAAAAATAAGGGTCATTGGGAGCTTTCCCTTCGTGGATAACAAGCACTGTCTTTGCCTTTTCCTTTATTTTAGGAAAGATTCGGAATAGCTCAGGTAAGGGCATAAGCTCCAGGTTCTGGATGACAAAGAAGTCATAATCTTCCTCAAGGAAAGGCAATGGATTGAAGAAAAAGCCTTCCCAATCCCGCCAACCTGAGTCCAGCCGATAGCATCGCGCCACATAGGGCTCATCCTCTTGAGTTTGAGGCACCTGCCACTCTATGGGGGCAAAAATCTTAAGTTTGTGCCCCATTTCCACCCAGGCTCTTCCCAGTGGCTCAGCGTGCACCGAAACACCACAAGGGACATTCCAGCGGGTCATCATGCCTATTTTCAATTCCTTCTCCCTTTGTTGCCCATTCTATCTGTGTCATTTGCTTTTCGTCAAGTATTTTCCGAAGCTTGCTC
>CAZUZX010000023.1:0-14120 GCA_964624525.1 uncultured Dehalococcoidia bacterium
TGATAATCAAGAAACTTGTTAAACGTTGTGTTCTAGGTTGTGTATTGATATTAGTACTACTGATTATTGTCGCCGTAATTGTTGTTGTTCTAAGAGTTGGAATACTCTAAGATTGTTGATGAATGCCTGCGACACCCCTGATTAAAAGACAAATTTTTCTTCTTTTACAGCCTCATAAGCAATAATATAACCAGCGGCTGACCAAGATTGAAAAACAGCTCCCCAGGGTCTACCAGTTTTGCCATCTAGCCACTCATTGAATTCCCATTCGTATTTTTTGCCAATTTTGTTAACTTGGGCTAGTTTTTCTAACTCTTCCTCAGCTTTTCTTCTTTCCCCAATCTTAGCTAGCATGAAGACGTAAAAACCACCGACATAAGGCCAAATGCCGGCATTATGATAACAAAAGGGTAAACTTTGATGCTGTTTTTCTCGATACAAATCGATTTTTGGATTCCAGGTTGGATTGGGATAAAGAATGGGAGGGTTAAGAACTTTCACCGGGTAAGGATCGGATATCCTCCTCTGATAAAAATAGTTTAATATCTTCCCCCTTTTTTCTTCATCAGCTATTCCAAAAATGATGGCTAAAACATTGGCAAAAGTATCGCACCTATCTTCGAGAAATTCAAAGGAAAGATAATCAAGATAATGCTCCCTCCAGGGGAAGATGGCTTCTTTGAAAAACTCTGGTGACCAGCCGGGCAACAACACCAAAAATTCCATCCCTTCTTCGCTTGGCCAAAATGACAAATTTATTCTCTCTTTAAGTTCTTCCAAATCTTCTGCTCCCCTGCCCGGATAAGGAGCGGGACTGAATTCCCTTTCTCCAAGAGCCTTCGCTAATCTATTTGCGCAATCAATCGCTTTAAAATAAAGACAGTTTGTATAGAACACTCTGCCCCTTCGGACAACGGAAGAATCCATCCAGTCCGAAGCGTCGGTAGAATCGATTAATCCGCTTCTATCTCTTATTTGATATTTTAGCCACTCTATTGCTTTGTTGACTGCGGGCCAAAATTCTTCGAGAAATTTCTGCGCCGAAAGCGGGTCGAAATTTTTTTCGGCGGAGAAAAAATTTTCCACGCCGATTATCCACCAGAGATTGGTGTCGATAGCATAGTAGGAACAAATCTTTTTGTCGAGATAGAATACATTTGGTATTTGACCTAAAGGAGTCTGATGATTTTTAAGAGTTGTTAGGGTTAGTTCAGAGGTTCTCAGAAACTCTTTGTTAAGTAAATTAGCTCCCAGAAGAGAAATTACGCCATCCCTGGCCCAAATAGAGTTGTAATATTCAAAAGAGGCTTTGAAACCAAACTCGGTTGAGTTCTTCCTCAAAACCTCAATCGCCTTTAAATAGCACTGGTCAATTATTTCGGTCATAAGAATTTATCCTTTCAATGGTTAATTTTACTATACTAATTGCTAATTATATTATATTCAACAAATATAAAACTCTCTAAAAGCCTGCCCGAAGGGATTTCGCCTAACGTTTTGCGGATAAAAGAAGTTCGCTGTAAGCGAATTTAGCGCCCCAGGTTAAATTTGGGGCAACCCTCCTTGCCTTCTACCTTTTGCTTTACCCTATCGGGTTAGAGGAAGTGAATAAGGAAAAGCTGGTTGTTAACAGTCTTAACGGATGCCAATTTCTCTGGAGATGACGAGTTTCTGGATTTCTGAAGTCCCTTCGGTGATGGTTACCAGGCGAGCATCACGGAAGTACCTTTGGGCGGCAGAGTCCTCTGTAAGACCGTAGCCACCGTGAATTTGCAGGGCTTCCGTGGTTATATGTTCGGCTACCTGGCTAGCAAAAAGTTTAGCCATTGCTGCTTCTTTCATGCATTTTCTGCCCTGATCAAAAAGCCAAGCAGCATGATAGATTAGCCAGTGAGTAGCCTCAAGTTCCATAGCCATCTGGGCAAATTTAAAGGCATTAACCTGAAATCTGGCGATGGGCTGTCCAAATTGTATTCTTTCCTGGGCATATTTAAGAGCGGTATCGTAAGCAGCGCGGGCTAAAGCAAGACTCCGAGCCCCGTGAGAAATTCTGCCTCCGGCTAAGAGTTCTAATATATAAGGAAAGCCTTGTCCCTCTTCACCAATGCGTTTTTCCTCCGGGACTGGGCAATCCTCAAAGAATAGCTGGGCAGTCTCAGCGGAACGGGAGCAAAACTTATGTAGCTTAGAGCGGCTAAAGCCGGGGGTATCTTTGTCCACAATAAATAAGCTCATCCCGCCTCTTGTGCCTTTACTTTTATCAGTATAGGTAGCTACAGTGACAAAGTCGCAAAATGTTCCATTGGTGATGAAGATTTTGGCGCCGTTAAGGATATACTTGCCTTGCTTCTTAACAGCAGTTGTTTCTATAGAGGCAGCATCAGAGCCGGCATTAGGCTCAGTCAGTCCAAAAGCCACTATCTTCTGTCCCTTAATAGCTGGGATCAAATATTCTTGCTTTTGAGCTTCGTTACCATGGGCATAAATGGCGGAAGTACCCAGTCCTCCCTGAATCATAATACCGGCAGCTATGCCAACAGCAAAGTAACTTATTTCCTCAACACCAATGCAATCACCTGTTTTGCCCATCCCAGCCCCACCATATTCAGAGGGATATCTTGGACATAGATAACCCAACTCACCCATTTGAGGGAATAGCTTAATGGGGAAAGTTTCTGTCTTTTCCGCTTCATCAACCAAAGGGGCAATTTCCTTTTCGGCAAAGTCGCGCATGACTTTTCGAAACATTTTTTGCTCTTCAGCGAATTCAAAGTCCATTTTATACTCCTCCCTTTTTAAAGGCATTGAGTGAATAGAAGGTACGGAATGGGAAACACCAGAAAGTTCTGACAAAAAGGCACTGAAGGAATCCAGATTTAAAAGAGTAAGTATTCCCTTTGAGTACCGAACACCTGGCGAAGCACATCACATATCTCACCTAGAGTGGCGTAAGATTCTACGCATTCAATAAAAGCTGGCATGGTATTGTCACTACTACGGGCTACCTCTTCTAAATTCTTGAGCACTTGTCTTACCTTCAAATTATCTCTTTCTTTTTTAACTTGGGTCAGACGTTTCCTTTGTTTCTTCAATTGCTCTGTGTCCATTGGTGGCAATCTTGGTATCTCGGGATACGAAGAGACAAATTTATTAACACCGACCAAAGTCTGCTTGCCACCCTCAATTTCTTTTTGATAGCGGTAAGAGCTCTCCTGAATTTCCCTCTGCTGGAGTCCTTGTTCAATAGCAGCTACAGCACCACCTAAGCTTTCAATCTTGGCGATATATTGGCTGGCTTGCTCTTCGAGACTATTGGTAAGATACTCTACAAGATAGGAACCACCAAGGGGGTCAACAACATCGGCAATACCATTTTCGTAGGCTAAAATTTGCTGAGTCCGCAAAGCCATCTGCTGTGAATCCTCCGTAGGGAGGCAAAGAGCTTCGTCATAGCAGGAAACAGCCATGGATTGTATCCCACCTAAGACACCAGCTAGAGCTTGAATAGTAGCCCTGACCATATTATTCATCGGCTGCTGAGCGGTTAAAGTTGCCCCCCCAGTTTGAACGTGAGTGCGGAACATCCAGCTGCGTGGCTCTTTAGCCTTAAATCTCTCTTTCATTATTTTAGCCCACATCCTGCGGATTGCCCTGAGCTTAGCAACTTCCTCAAAGAAGTTATTATGAATGGCAAATAGCCAGGAAATTCGGCTCGCAAAATTATCTACCTCTAGCCCAGCACCAATAGCAGCTTCAACGTAGGCAATACTATTAGCTAAGGCAAAAGCAATTTCCTGAGCAGCAGTGGCTCCCGCCTCTCTCATATGATAGCCGCAGATACTGATAGTATTCCAGCGGGGGAGATATTGGCTACCATAAGCAAAAATGTCAGCGGTCAGACGCATCGAGGGACGAGGCGGGAAAATATAAGTCCCCCGAGCAATGTATTCCTTCAATACATCATTTTGTGTTGTCCCATCAAGTCGAGATAAGTCAACTCCCTGTTTCTTAGCCACAGCAATATACATCGCCAGAAGGATGGGAGCAGTAGCATTGGTAGTCATTGAGGTGCTTATTTTATCTAGGGGTATGTCTTGAAACAGGATTTCCATATCCTGGAGGGTATTTATAGCTACTCCAACCTTGCCAACCTCCCCCCGGGCTAAGGGATGATCAGAATCGTAACCCATCTGAGTTGGTAAGTCGAAGGCAATGCTTAAGCCAGTTTGCCCTTGCTCCAGGAGGTAACGGAAGCGGCGGTTGGATTCTTCGGCAGTACCATAGCCAGCATATTGGCGCATGGTCCATATTCTGCCGCGATACATAGTTGGCTGGATACCACGAGTAAAGGGATACTCTCCAGGATAACTTAGAAAGGTGTCATAGTCAAAAAGCTGAAGGTCCTCAGGAGTGTATATTGTGTCAACTCGAATCCCGGAAGTAGTTTCAAAAATCTCCTGTCTCTCGGGAAAGCGCTTCAAGGTTGGAGCCAGAGTAGTTTTCTGCCAATCTTGCTTGTTGCTCGCCATAATTAAATACTATTACCGAAGATAGCCACGCAGCCTACTTGAGGGGGACCACCCAGGGTGTGCGATAACCCCCTTTGCGGGTTTTTCAGTTGGCGAACAGGTAACTCTGCCTTCCCCTGAAGCTGCTTGTATATCTCATAGGTCATCCTCAGCCCACTGGCACCGATAGGATGTCCAAATGACTTCAAGCCTCCGTCTGAATTCACCGGTAAATCCCCCTCCAGCGTGAAGCTTCCCGCCTCGATATCCTCCTTCGCCCTTCCCTTAGGGCTGAAGCCCAGGTCCTCGTAGATTATTAGTTCGGTGATGGTAAAGCAGTCGTGGACTGCAGCCAGGTCTATCTCTTGGCGAGGGTTGCTTATCCCAGCCTGCTCGTAGGCTTGCCTGGCAGCGGAACGATTTGCCTCAAAGCCAAGCCAATCGAATCCTGGTCTTAAGACGGGGTGAAGCTGATCCATAGAAAGCCCTATCCCTTTTATATAAATAGGATCGTCCCTGAATTTCCTCGCCATCTCGGCTCGAGTAATAATCGCTGCGGCCGCTCCATCGCTATTCCCGCAGCAATCAAATAGACCCAAGGGCCAGGCAATGATAGGGGCATTGAGGGCTTGCTCTAGGGTTATCTCGCGGCGGAGATGGGCTTTAGGGTGCAGGCTACCATTATGATGGTTCTTTACTGCAATCTGGGCTAAGAGCCTCTTTCCCTCCGCTGGGCTTAATCCATAGGTATAAAAATACCTGGTGGCGATGAAGGCAAAGGTAGCAGGAGCGGTGCGGCGAAATTCGAGCACAGGATGGTCGCCCCGACCAGTCCCCAATCCACCAAAGCCAGTATCCTTGAGCTTTTCCACCCCCAGAGCAAGAACAAGATCATACATCCCACAGGCTACGGCAAAGCAGCCATTTCGTAGTGCTTCATGACCGGTAGCGCAAGCATCCTCCACCCGGCTAATCGGGATATTGCGCAGCTTTAAGGCATCAGCTAGGAGGGCTCCTCCAGGAATTCCAAACCTTTGCGGTCTTTCCGCATTACCTAGCCATGCTGCCTGAATATCCTTGGATTCTATGCCAGCATCCTCATATGCTTCATAGGCAGCTTCGATAATCATATCATCAACACCTTTATCCCAATTCTCTCCGAACTTGATGCAGCCCATACCGACTATAGCTACCTGGTCTTTAATGCTTCCCATTTATCCTCCCTATCTCAATGGTCGGCATTTCCAAAAGTAGTTATAGAAACCCCTTGCTTCACGGAGTCTCCTGAAGGTCATCTCCACTGGCATATCTACTTTTACTTCATTAGGATCACAATCGGTCATCAAACAATAAATCCTGGCTGCACCTTCCTCTGACTCGATTATTGTTTGCACCAGCGGTGTATCAGGACCACCAGCTAGGTTATCCAAGGAAAAGCTAAATACCTTACCTTTCTTATCAGAGAGCCTTACCTTCTCGAAATCGTCCTTAGCCTGGCAGCCATAGCATACTCTTTGTATGGGGAAAGTGACCATTCCACAGCGTTTGCATTTGCTACCGTAGAGGCTATAAACCCAATCCCGGGTTCTCCATATCACTGTAGCAGCTGAATCAACATTGAAAAGTTCAGGAGCGAGCTCTATAAGCTGGCGATAACTTAGATATCTCTCATAGCTTGGCAACATTCGCTTTGATTCGAGATAACTTTTTGCTCTATCTCTATTTCCCCTTTTCTCTATCTGAGCAGTAGCTTGCAAGATGAAGGCATCAGCCCCTTGCCCATAACTAGCCAAGATTATAAGGTCGTTAGCTTTCACTTCCTCTAAAGCCATAGCTAGCATTAGTAGCGGGTGAGCAGCACCGGTATTGCCTACTGTAGCGAGCAGATTGTCCTGGAGCTGTGTCTTAGGGTCAAAGCCCAGGCTTTGAGCCAAGTCACGGTGACTTCTGGGGTTGGGAGCATTAAAAATAACCTTAGCAAAATCCTTAGGTGCAAAGCCGTGCCTCTTCATGATCCCAGAGATTGCCCTCTCCATAACTCTAGCATAGCCGTAGGTTACTGCCCATCGATCCTCCCAAGAGCGAACGAAGGTGTCCTTATCCGTTCTCCATACATCGGTAATTTCATCAGAGATAGAGTAGACATCTTCTATAGTGGCGATAACTTCAGAATTACCTATAAGAAGTGCAGCAGCACCATCGCCAAAGCTTTGCTCCTCTTCTGATTGGGGAAATCCCAAGCGGCATTCAGCAGCAGTTACTAGGACAGACTTTGCTGAGCCACTGCTGACAGCATCTCTGGCTGCTCTCAAGGCGGCGGTTCCAGCCCTCAGTGAATTGGCGAAGTCCGCGCTGAGGATGTCACTCCGAAGGTCAGCTGCTGCGGATATTATGGTGGAGCATTGCTTCTCTTTATAGGGTGAGGTAGTGGAGGCAAAGAATAAACCTTCTACCTGAAGTCGGTTGGTACCTTTAAGAGAATTGAGCGCAGCTTCTGTTGCCATAGTGACAGTATCCTCATCATGGTTAGCTACGCTCCTCTCCCCCCCTATAAAGCGCCTGCCCCAAGCCTGAGCCATCAGATCTCGGGATAGCCGAAAAAAGGGGATATAAGCCCCATAGGATGTGATTCCAACCATTTAACCCCCGTTACTAGCTGAAAGTATTGTTACACTCCCACCACCTGTGCATCCACCCCAGGCTTTAGCGAGTATATCTCCACTTAATCTGTAAATTGGTACATGAATGCCGTAAGAGACAATGCCGGCTGCCAAGATTCCCCCTCGATAAAAACTTATCAGTCGCTCTTTCAGTTACCCTAACTTTTAGTCTGATATTCGTAAAAACCTCGCCCCGTCTTCCTTCCTAGTTCCCCTGCTCTAACCTTTTGCACCAAGCATCGTGGTGGCTTGAACTGATCCCTCTTTAATTCACCATAAATAGTCTCAGTACCGGCCAAGGCAACATCGAGCCCACCTAAATCGCGTAATTCAAAGGGACCCATCCTGAAATTGTAAGCTGTCTTTAAAGCAGTATCTATGTCTCGCATGCCCGCTAAGCCTTCATCGAAGATGTTGAGGCTTTCATTAACCCAAATTTGAAGAAGTCTATTGACAATAAATCCTGGCGAGTCTTGACATATCCCTGGCTCCTTACCCAGTTTCCGGCATAAAGTTACTGCGGTATCCAAGGTTTGCGGTGAGGTTCTGCTGGTGACAACCACCTCTATCCCCCGCATAAGTTGAGGAGGGTTAAACCAGTGCATCCCAATGAACTTGTCCGGTCGTTTAGTCACCATTGTCATCTCGGTAATGTTCTGGTAAGAGGTATTGGAAGCAAATATAGTGTGTTCCGGGCATATCTGCTCTAATCTCTTGAAGATGTCTTTCTTTAAATTAATATCTTCAGCTACAGCCTCAATGACTAAATCAGCATCCTTAGCCGCTTCCTTTAAATCAGTGGTACCTTTAATTCGACTCAATATGCTATCTGCTTCCTCCCGAGTCATCTTCTTACGCTCAACGCTACCATCGAGGAATTTCCGGATCTTGCTAATCCCTGACTCTATGAATTCATCCTTAATATCCACTAAGCTAATTTGGTACCCTACTTGAGCACATACCTGGGCAATCCCATGCCCCATAGTACCTGCCCCAAGGACACAAATCTTTTTGATTTCCATCCTGTTATCCCTAATTTAGATTTTTATTCGCCTTTAAATTCTGGTTCTCGCTTTTCAAGAAAAGCTGTCATCCCTTCCAAGCGGTCTTTAGTAGCCCAGCAAAGACTGACTGTGCTTCGCTCGTAGCTTAATCCATCAAGAAGGTTGGTATACATCCCTTTATTGATAGCTTTTTTAGCTAGTTTTATGATTAGCGGACTTTTACTAGCTATGGTTTTTGCTAATTCATTTACAGTTGCCTCTAACTTATCCTGAAGCACCACTTTATCTACTAAGCCAATCCGCTCCGCTTCAGCAGCATCTATTATCCTGCCGGTATAGATCAATTCCTTGGCTCTTCCCCAGCCAACAAGTCGCGGTAACCTTTGAGTGCCACCACCACCGGGGAAAATGCCAATGTTAATCTCAGGTTGCCCTAGCCTAGCATTTTCGGAAGCAATTCTGATGTCACAACACATAGCTAATTCGCAACCACCACCAAGACAAAGCCCATTTATCATGGCGATAACGGGAACCCTTAGGTTTTCTAAATCAGTGTAAAGCTGTTGAGCTAAAGTAGAGGCAAATAATTCCATAGTTATCGGCGTCATTTCTTTAAGATCGGATATATCAGCGCCGGCGATGAAAGCCCTGTCTCCCGCACCGCTCATAATAGCTACTCTCACACTATTATCTGCCTCAATATCTTTGATAATCTCCCGTAATTCTAATCTGACCGCCTGATTCAGTGCGTTTCTTTTTTCTGGTCTATTTACAATAATCTTGGCTATTCCTTTTTCCTTGGTATAGAGAATATTCTGAAGATTCATTATTTGTCTCCTCAGGGGAATTTTAGCTATAGGTGTAAAATCCCCTCCCAGTTTTTCTCCCTAATCGTCCCGCACTTACCATCTTCTTAAGCAGAAAACAAGGTAAATATCGAGGACCTAATTGTTGTGATAGAGACTCTAAAACCTTTACTACCTCATCCACTCCTAAAATATCAGCAAATTCAAAAGGTCCTGCCGGCCAGTTGGTACAGATCCTCATCATCTTGTCGATATCTTCTATACTTGCCAGCTTTGTGGAATACATGAGAGCAGCTTCGTTCACTATTGAGGCAATCACTCTATCCAAAATAAAGCCAGGAGCTTCCTCAACTATCACAGCAGTAATGCCAGCCTGCTCTAAGAGCTTCTGGGAAACCTGGATAGTACTATCGGCAGTCTGCAACCCTTTGACTATTTGAACGAAGTATTTTTCCTCAAAAGGGTTCTTGGTAAAGTTAAGTCCGATAACCTTTTCTGGTCTCTTGGTTGCTGCGGCGAGGTGGGTAACCCAGGGGTTAACAGTGGTGGTAGCTAAAATTGCTTGCTGGGGGCAAACAACATCACATTTCTTAAAAATCGCCTTCTTTAAGTCTATATCTTCAGGAACTGCCTCCAAAACCATATCTGCCTCTGAAGCTTGCTGGGTGTAATCTTGATCTAGCGCAGAGGTAACAACCTTAAGGTCAACCTTGGAGAAAAGTTCCTGTAGTTTCTTCTGAGATTCTCCCTCGCCAATAATAACAATCTTAGATATGCTCATTTGTAAGTTGTGTAAATTAATTGGAGGGAATATCCCTCTCCACTAGTTTTTTATCTACCAGAATTCCTCCCGATTGCCCTAATTATAACACAGGCTCTTCAATTTTAGTAAATGATTGACGTTATATCAAATTACCTTCTCCACTTTCAGGCTTTCTATTTTCTCACAGGTGTATCCAAGGAGTTCGGAGAGAATTTGTTCCGTATGTTGCCCCAGTGTAGGGGGGGAGGTGAAGGATTTTCTTGTCTGAGACGGGGTGCCGGAGAGTTTTATCGGGTTACCCACAAGCTTAATCTTTCCTCCCAGGGAATGTTCAATATCCACCACCATTTCCTGATGCAATACCTGCGGGTCAGAGAGAGCTTTATCTAAAGAATTTACTGGAGCGGCAGCAATTCCTTCCACATTAAGCAATTCCACCCATGCCTCTGTCTCTTCTTTGAGGAAAGCTTCTTGAAGAATAGTATGAAGTTCCTCCCTGCGGTTCAAGCGGTCAGCTCTAGTGGTGAATCTGGGGTCATCTACATATTGCTCAATTCCTAAAACTCGGGCTATTCTGGGCCAACCTTCTGCTATAGCAATATAACCATTTTTAGTCTGGAATGCTCCATAAGGCATAAGGGAGGGGTGTCCTGAGCCTTGTGGTCCAGGTATGTGCCCGGAAAATAAATAGTAGGAGGCGAGATAAGATAGAAGAGCCATCATCCCATCTAGAAGGGAGATCTCTATCTTCTGTCCTACCCCTGTTCGCTGCCGCTCAATATAAGCGGCTAAGATACCTAGGGCGGCATACATCCCAGCGGCCATATCAGCAATAGAGATGCCGCATCTTACCGGTGGTCTTCCTGGCTCACCGGTAACGCTCATCGCCCCGCTTATTGCCTGGGCAATCAAGTCGTAAGAGCGCCGCTCTCGATAGGGACCTGAGGAACCAAAGCCGGTGATAGAGCAAGAAATAATTTGAGGGTTAATCTTCCTTAAAGTATCCCAATCAATACCCAGCTTCTCCATAACCCCGGGGCTAAAATTATCAAAGACCACGTCTGCTATCTTAACTAAATCATAGAAAACCTCTTTGCCCTGGTCATTTTTTAAATCCAAGATTAATCCCTTCTTGCCCCGATTAAAAGTTAAGTAGTAATAGCTCTCGCCTTTATGTCCGTAGAAAGGAAATTGTCTAGTGACGTCACCCTGCGGCGGCTCAACCTTAATCACCTCTGCCCCCAAGTCCCCGAGTATCATAGAGCCATAAGGACCAGCTTGCGCATGAGTGAGGTCAAGGACTCTTATCCCGACTAGTGATATTTCCATATCCCTACATCTCTTCCATTGCTTCCCTGAATCCCCTTATTAGGTGAGGGACGATATCACGAAAGTCAGCTACTATTCCATAATCAGCCGCCTTCAAGATAGGAGCATTAGGGTCACTATTGATAGCCACAATAACCTTAGAATCCTTAATTCCAATCAAGTGATGGATAACACCAGAAATGCCAATACCAATATAGAGGTTGGGATGTACTGTCTTCCCGCTCTGACCGATCATTTGCTCTTCCAGTGATGCCCAACCCTCATCAACGGCTGGTCTGGTAGCCCCAACACTGGCACCCAGCACAGTGGCAAGCTCCTCCACCATTTTCCAGTTCTCTTTGCTACCTATGCCGTAGCCGCCAGCCACAATCGTTTCCGCAAGCTCAATAGGCAGAGTTTTTGGCTCCTCGCTGAAGACCTCCACTACTTTTGTTCGGATACTTTCCTGAGGCAGACTCACCTCAACCCTCACCACCGATGCCTTGCGACCCTGCTCCCTTTCGTTTTTTTTCATAAACCCGGGGCAAACGGTAGCCATTTGAGGGCGACGGTTAGGGCAGAGGATAGCAGCCATCATGCTGCCTCCAAAAGCGGGCACAATAGCTGCTAGTTGACCATTTCCACTAATGTCTAAGCCGGTACAATGGGCGGATAAGCCGGTGCCAATTTTAGCTGCTACCCGTGGGGCTAAGTCCATCCCTATGGTTGTTGCCCCGATCAATAAGACTGCTGGCTTATATTGATTGATCAGACCCTGCATTAGCAGAGCATAAGGGTCGCTGCGGTAAACTTCGAGAATGGGACTATCCAAGAGGTAGACTTTATCAGCACCATACTCTCCCAATTCATCAACCAGACCAGCAACATTGTGTCCCAATAATACCGCTGCTAGCTCTGTTGCCATTTTATCGGCTATCATCCGCCCAGAGCCCAATAGCTCCAATCCTACTTCAAGCAATTTCCCATTCCTCTGCTCAGCGAAGACCCAAATACCCTGGTATTCCTCTATTTTTGAAGTTTGCTCTAGCATACTTTTGGAAGCACCCTTTCTGCACGTAATTTCTCAATAAGCTTTCTAGTGACCTCAACCGGCTCCCCGGTAAGGACTTCTCCCCTTCGTTTCACCTCAATGGCGAACACCTTTGCTACTTGAGTAGGTGAGCCAGGAAGACCTATTCTCGCTTTATCTACGCCAATATCATTGGCTGACCATGTGCTCATTGGCTTTTCCTTTGCCTGGACAACCCCAAGGAGGGAGGGGATACGTGGCTCGTTTATTTCCTTCTCCACCGCCAGCGCCACCGGTATTTTGACTTCAATCATCATGTAGCCCAGTTCAATCCTGGACTTAACTTGCAGAGTATCCTCATCAATAAAATTGACCTTATTCACATGAGTTACATGAGGGATGCCCAGAAATTCGGCTACTTGGGGTCCGACCTGACCGGTGCTTCCGTCTAAACTTTCGTTTCCTAAAAGAACAAGGTCATACTCTCCTAGCTTCCTTATTCCGCTGGCTAGAGCATAAGCAGTAGCCAAAGTATCAGCAGCAGCGAAGGTTCTATCAGTGAGGAGAACGGCGGCATCAGCACCCATGGCTAAAGCGGAGGTTAAAATCTCCACTGTATTAGGGGGACCCATACTTATTACTGTTACCTTTCCGTCTCGGTTCTCCTTTATCCGCAATGCCTCTTCTAAGGCATTCCTATCGAGGGGGCTGATTATGATAGGGATACCCTCACGGCGGAGGAGTCCTGTTTCAGGGTCCAGGGTAATCTTTTCCCACTGACGTGAGTCAGGAACCGGCTTAATGCAAACTACTATGCTTATTGGTTTCAATGGTTATCTCTCCTTCAAAGCCCACTTTCAGCTGCTTTGCTACCAATGACTGGGTCTGCCCCTTCAAGGGCTGCCCGTGCCATAATTTGCTTCAGTATCTCATCGGTTCCACCAGCTCCAATCATGGGGGGAGCAAAGCGATAATAAACTTGAGGCATATATTCCTCCAGCACACCGTATGCACCGTGGATGTTAATTGCATGTAGAGCACATCGGTGAGCTGCCTGGGTGGCAAAATACTTGGCTACAGCCTGCTCAGCATCACATCTAATACCTTTATTTCGCAGCCAACCGGCGCGATAAGCTAATGCGCGACTTGTCTCCAGATCGATAAGGATGTCAGCAATACGCCACTGAATGGCTTGCAGGGTGGAGATAGGTTTGCCATAAAGCACTCTTTCCTTGGCAAACTTCACGGAACACTGATAGCTGCCAAGGATACAACCGTTTAACATTGCGGTAATGCCCAGCCGACCGATATCTCCCACAGCGGTAAAGACGGGAGCTATCCCCCGCCCTACCTCGCCCACTAGATAGTTTTCCGGCACCCTCACATTATCAAATACTAACTCTGACGTTTGTGCTTTCTCCGATAGAGTATTTTCCCCCCTTACCAATCGAAATCCGGGCATGTCCTTTTCCACGATAAAGGCGGAGAGGGCTTTTACCCCTTTAGTGGCTGGATCATTGGGATCACCGGTTTTAGCCAGCACCATCCCGAAATCAGATATATGAGCATGGTGTATGAAACACTTTCTTCCATTGATGACCCAGCTATTGCCATCCTTCCTAGCAGCAGTAGTGAAACCCAGGACATCGGAGCCACCACTGGATTCGGTAATCATTGGGGAAGCAAAAATGGACCCTTTTACAATGCCTGGCATCCATTTCTTCTCCACCTCCCCGCCGGTAGCATTGACAAAACACCAGGCAAACTCAGTACCGAGGAGGGGATAAATTAGTGGCCAACCGGCGCAAATTTCCTCCATTGTGATAGAGCGGGCTATCTGTCCCAGACCGGTGCCCCCCTTCTGGCGAGGAATAAGATTTAAGTGAAAGCCAGCGGCGGCCTGTTTTTTAGCCAGCTGCATGACGAAATCCCAGTTCTCGGCTCGTAGCTCCCTCCTATGCGGGATTATCTCTTTCTCCGTGAATTCTCGAACTACCTTTCTTACCATTTCCTCCTCAGGGGTCAATTCAAAAGGCATTTT
>CAZUZX010000024.1:0-13886 GCA_964624525.1 uncultured Dehalococcoidia bacterium
GGGACGACACGGAGTTCGTCCCCTACAATTATTAAACGGTCTCGACAGAGATGTTTGACGCAGTGCACAGCAACAACTAAACTAGGCAAAGAAATGAAGCGGTATCCTCTTATAGCTGAGGTTTCCACCTCACTAACGGCGGCTGAAGCCTTTGAACTCTTTTACCAACGTCCCTTTAGTTTCTTCCTCGATAGTGGCATGGATCATCAAAGGTTAGGACGCTATTCGTTTATTGGTAGCGACCCCTTCCTAATATTGAAAAGCCGCGGTAACCACATCATCCTGCTGAGTCCAAAGGAAAGTGAAAGTAAAAGGAACAATCCCTTTGACATTTTAGACGAATTACTGAATACCTATACCCTAGATTCCTATCCCTCCCCCACTCCCTTCAACAGTGGGGTTGTGGGCTACTTTAGCTATGACCTATGTCATTTTATCGAGCATCTCCCCTCCACTGCTATCGATGACCTCCAGCTCCCCGAGTGCTACCTGGGTTTCTACGACTTAGTTCTCGCCTTTGACCATCTAGAAGGAAAAACATTTATTACCTCTTGCGGTTTTCCAGAGCTAGAAGAGGAGAAAAGGCTAAAGAGAGCTAGTGAACGTCTCCAGGAGGCTAGGAATAGACTACTATTACCACCTTCATCCCTTATCATAAACCCTACCGCCCGAAGAAGTAACATCACAGCGGGGATAACCCTCAAATCCAACTTTACTCACCAAGAATATCTTAAGGCAGTAGAGGCGGCTAGGGAGTATATTGCTGCTGGGGATATCTTCCAGGTCAATCTCTCACAGAGGTTTGAGGCAGATTCGCCCTTCTCCCCTTATCAGCTCTACCAGCACCTGCGAAACATCAATCCTGCCCCCTTTGCCGCCTACCTCAACTTTGATGAAGTAACTGTTCTTAGTGCTTCCCCGGAGAGATTCCTTAAGGTTCAGGGTGACTTGGTGGAAACACGCCCCATGAAAGGCACGCGTTCCCGAGGAAGCTCTGCGGCTGAAGACGAAGCTCTGGCAAGAGAACTGCAAAATAGCCTCAAGGATAAAGCAGAGAATGTGATGATTGTTGACTTAGAAAGAAATGACTTGGGAAGGGTCTGCCGCTTTGGTACCGTAAAGGTAAGGGAATTGTGGACTTTGGAAAAGTATGCCACTGTGTTTCAACTCACCTCTACAGTGGAAGGAAGATTGCGCCAAGACAAAGATAGGATCGACTTACTGAAAGCCTGCTTCCCTGGTGGCTCCATCACTGGTGCCCCTAAGGTGCGGGCGATGGAGATTATTGATGAGTTAGAGCCTACCAGAAGGGGTATCTACACCGGCTCCATTGGCTACTTAAGCTTCAGCGGTGAGATGGATCTAAACATCGTCATTCGCACCATCCTAGTCAAAGATGGGAAGGTATATTTTCAAGTAGGAGGAGGCATTGTCTACGACTCCGATCCTGAAGGGGAATATCAAGAAACCCTCGACAAGGCTAAAGCGCTATTTCAGGCTTTAGGCGTATCACCCGAATTGGAGGTGGTGGCATGATCCTCGTCATTGATAATTACGATTCCTTCGTTTACAACCTTGCCCAGTATGTGGGTGAATTGGGTTACGAGCCCCTGGTCTACCGTAATGACCGCATTACTTTGAAGGAAATAGAAGAACTGTCTCCGACTCATATCATTATCTCCCCGGGACCAGGTACCCCCTTAGACGCTGGTATTTCCAACCAGGTAGTGCGCCATTTTGCGGGCAAGATTCCCGTTCTAGGTGTTTGCCTGGGACATCAGTGTATTGGCTATGCTTACGGCGGGGTTATTGTGCGCCATACCCCGATGCACGGCAAGACCTCCCTCATCTACCATGATGGCAAGACCATTTTCTCCACCCTCCCCGATCCCTTCGAAGCGGGGCGTTACCATTCGCTGATAGTTGAGGCAGAAACTCTTCCCCATTGTCTTGAAATCTCGGCTCAGATAGCCAGCGGGGAGATTATGGGGCTGCGCCACAAGGATTATGTGGTAGAAGGAGTTCAGTTCCACCCCGAATCTATCCTGACCCCCACGGGACAAAACCTGCTAAATAATTTCCTACACTTATCTTCCCCTGTTTGGGAAGAGCCACTCAAAGCTTGACATCAGCTCCCGAACCTATTATCGTGAGTGATAGAAGTGCCAAGGGTTCAGCGAAGCAATCTCTGATTTAAGTTAACCCAGATCATTCCTTGAATGGGAGGTAGAGTTATGCCTAAAACTATAGAGGTTCCCTATTCTCTTGTTAAAAAGCTCACTAAAGCAACCAAAGCCTTTACAGAACTGGAAGATGAACTCGAGGATTATCTCCTTTCTAACAACAGCGAGTTTATAGCCAGAATGCGCCGGGCCCGTGCTCAGCATCTCCGCGGTGACACAAAGCCACTACCCGAACTAAAGTCCAAGCAGTGTATAGAGTAGAGACAACCCCGCAGTTCGATGAAGATCTCAAAAAGCTTGACCGCACTATAGTAGGTCGTGTAATTTCCAAAATCGAGTGGCTAAGCGAACATCCTGAAGTTTTAGGCTCCCCCCTCAAATACGTTCCCTCAGACCTCAAAGGGTTACACAAGTATAGAATCGGCGATTATCGTCTGCTGCTCTGGGTAAACCATAAGGAGCAAGTTTTAACGCTTTACGGCATCGAGCACCGCCGCTCTATATATAGGCATCTAGAATAATGGTATGAGGCTCAGAGAAACAAGCTAATGGAAGAAATCGTCTATTTTAATGGCTCCTTAGTACCCTTCTCTCAAGTCAGGCTATCTCCGCTGGATTACGGCTTCCTCTATGGCTATGGAGTGTTTGAAACCATGCGTGCTTACTCCGGGCGCATTTTCCGTCTGGAGAAACACCTTGCCCGTCTTTCTCGCTCCGCCAAATTTCTGGGAATAGATTCAGAGATGGACATCCTCCATCTAGAGAAAGCTGTCTATGATACCCTGCGGGCAAATAACCTATCCGAAGCTCGTATCAGGCTCACCCTTTCCGGCGGTGAAGGAGAGACCACCCCCAATTTGCCTACTCAGGGAGCCCCTACTATGCTTATTGTAGCCAGAAGCTATACCCCTTACCCTAGTCAGGTCTACCAGCAAGGTTTTAAAGCCATTGTCTCTCACATTCGGCGTAATACCCAATCTCCCCTTTCAACCCTGAAGTCACTTAATTACCTTGATAGCCTGTTAGCACGGCAGGAAGCTAAACTTGCCGCTGCCGATGAGGCTGTTCTGCTCAATGAGCAAGGCTTCCTGGCTGAAGGCAGCACCAGCAATATCTTTTTAGTCTCCGGTAATGCTTTGCTTACTCCCAGCGAGGACAGTGGGATTCTACCAGGAATTACCCGGGAGGTGGTGCTGGAATTAGCCGCCTCCTTGAGCATAAAGACCATGGAGCGAAAAATAGCCCTAGAAGAACTAATCCAAGCCGATGAAGCCTTTTTCACCAACTCGCTTATTGAGATAATGCCTTTCACCCAGCTTAGTGGGCAAAAAATCGGCTCGGGTAAAGCGGGCACGGTTACCCAACGGCTTACCGCCGCTTACCAAGGGCTAGTGAAGACTATTTAACAACACCCAGGTGTGAGACCTCGTTCAGATAGATAGGTGACATCTCATATGCTTATGATATTGAGTAATAACCCTCCATGTCATTGCGAGCCGAAGGCGTGGCAATCTTATTACAGTTGTGGGTCTGTTCTGAATGGAGCAAGGGATGTCACCGGGAGATTGCTTCGTCGTCCTTCTGCGAAGGACTCCTCGCAATGACGAAAAAGGCGAGGTGTCACTAATCATATGGACGAGTACAGGGGTGTTGACAAAAGTCGGCGGATTTATCAAAATATACCCGGGTGCTGTGAACCAAAGCCGGAAAACTGGTTGCTTAGGTTTTGGGGAGCAAATAGCAAAACCGACCTTTGAAGGTCGGTTTTTTATTTTTGATTACCTTTTGCCTTGTTAAAAGAAGGGTCGATGAGGGCAGCAATGAAAATCTGAGATGGGGGTGGTAATGATAACAATGAATAATCGCCGTTCTAACATCGAGATTATAGCTGATATGCTGAGAGTAGGAGAAAATGGTGCTGGCAAGACAGAGATTATGTATAGTGTCAACATGAGCTACACCCAGATACAGAAATACCTTAGTTTTCTATTAAGCCGTGGCTTCATTGATTGTGTGAAGGTAGGTAACCCCTCAGTTACCTATCGCGTGACAGCTAAGGGGGCAAGGTTGCTGGAATACATAGACACTATCACAGAGATGCTCGGCTTTCGAGATGGCGACGAACTTTAAAGCGGGTGGGTTGCTACCAGCGCCTGAAGTGAAAGGAGCTTCATATGTCTGAAAAAAAAATACTGATAGTAGATGCCGAACTGGTGAAGAAAATAGACGAAAATAGGGATGATATGAGCCGTTCGGAGTTCCTCAATTTCCTTATTGACAGTCAGTTGAAAGAGGAAAGCACAAAGCCTGAAGCGGTAACCAGAGAGGAGCTTCACCAGTTTCAGGAGGGGACTAAGGAGTTACTACGGACCTTCCTGGATTTCTTTTTTACTTACGGACTAGAGTTAGGCAAAAGTCCTGAAAGTGAGCAACTCCAACAATTAAGCCAGAGGCTACAGACTCTCGGCATCTCAGAGAAAAGCTTCTAAAAGGAAAACCTCCTCTATTTTTTCCCCCACATATTTTCAGATTTAACTAGAACTATCTTCTAGAACACAATCACTTCCCAATACTGTTAAGAGCAGTCATAATCCAACTGGGTTAAGTCCCCTGTTCCTAGGAGGTGTACTATGATTGGCCCAGTTGAGTTATTGCGACAAGATAGAAAGGATGAATTATGGCTCATGTGCTGTGGTTTTGCTGACCTTAGCCTGGAACAGTTTATGGTCATCCAAAAGAGGCTGTTATTGGAGGAAATCGAATTATTGAAAAGCTGTGAGCTGGGCAGGAAAGTAATGGGCGGGGCTATACCCGATACAGTGGAGGAATTCCGCAAACATGTGCCCCTCACCACCTATGCTGATTACTGCCCCGAGCTACCAGAACGCCGCGAGGATGTCTTGCCAGCTAAGGTTGCCCGGTGGATAAGAACTTCAGGTTATAGTGGTGGTCATGAGACCAAATGGGTGCCTTGGTCGGAGCGCTTCGCCGAAGAATGTCGGAAGGTACTTGCCGGTGTCATCCTTTCAGCTGGTTGTCGGGAGCGGGGTGATGTCTCCTGGCTCAAAGAGCACCTAAAGGTGCTATACACTGTCGGGAGCATGGATTACGGCTCAGGCCTCATGGCATATTTAGGTCAGCAAGCGATTAACTTTGATTTCCTACCCTCTAGTGGGGATGAATTGCCCTTCACCGATAAAATAAGGACTGGCTTTGCGGAAGCATTATACCAAGGGTTGGATGGTTTTGCCGGTCTGCCATATGTGCTGGTAGCCGTAGGAGAGCAAATCAAACAGCAATCGGCAAAGATAGATCTTGGCTCCTTATTGGCTCACCCTAAGGCACTACCTCGCCTGGCGAAGGGATTAATTAAGAGCAAGTTAGCCCATCGCCCTATGCTGCCCAAAGATTTATGGTCAGTCAAGGCAATCATTGGGGGTGGCACTGATTCAGCTATCTTCGAAGAGAGGGTAGAGGAAATGTGGGGCAGGCGTCCTCTGGAGTTATATGCTGGCACTGAGGGAGGTGTCTACGCCACCCAGACTTGGGATTATGAGGGAATGACCTTTGTCCCCAATCTCAATTTCTTTGAATTTATCCCCGAGGAAGAGCACTTCAAGTGGCAGCTGGACCACTCCTATCAGCCAAAGACTGTTTTGCTGGATGAAGTCAAAGCTGGAGGGAACTATGAGATAGTGATCACTAATCTCCATGGTGGTCCCCTAGTTAGATTCAGAATTGGCGACATGATCCGGATAACCTCCTTGCGCAATGAGAAACTAAATATTGATATTCCCCAGATGATATTCTATAGCCGAGCCGATGACCTGATTGATATTGCCAGCCTGGGTAGACTTACGGAAAGGATAATCTGGGAAGCCATTGAGAACAGCGGCATCCCCTATGTTGAATGGACAGCGCACAAGGAAGTCAATGGTGATAGAGCGATACTACGCCTCTATCTTGAACTTAATGATGATCGAGATGCTAGCAAGGAAGCTATAGCCATAGCCGTAAGCCAAGAACTTGAGAAGCTAGATAGCCGATATCATTACAACCCTTATAAGATTTACGGCACTCCAAATGATTTCGAATCTGCCATTGATTCAAAGTTAATCGAGGTTACCTTGCTTCCCCGAGGCACTTTTTCCCATTACGTTTCGCAACGCCAAGCCGAAGGAGCTGATTTGGGGCATTTGAAGCCACCCCATATCAATCCCTCAGACAAGATACTTTCCTTACTCAGTGCTGAGAGAGTGGCGGCGGTAGAATCCGAGGTTGCCTCGGTGCGGTGAAAGGACCTGGTTAGCCAGTCAAGGGGCGGGTCAAATGACCCGCCCCTTTAATTTTTTAAAATTTGCCCCGTAAGGAATAGCGGGGGACTATTATGCAGCGTAGCGGCGAAAGATAAGTACCGAGTTATGTCCACCAAAGCCAAAAGAGTTTGATACCGCAGCTTTCACCGCCACCATGCGCGCCTGGTTAGGCACATAATCTAAGTCACAATCAGGGTCTGGATAATCAAGGTTTATCGTCGGTGGTACCGCCCCATGATTTATAGCTAGAACGCATATTACGGCTTCAATAGCACCGGCTGCCCCGAGAAGGTGACCGGTCATAGATTTGGTAGCTGAGACAGGAATGCGGTATGCCTCTTCGCCAAACACACTCTTAATGGCATGAGTTTCCGTTTTATCGTTAAGTAATGTCGCACTCCCATGGGCATTTATATAGTCAATGTCGCTAGGATTAAGCCCCGCCCTTTTCAGCGCTAGGTCCAGTGCTTTGGTAGCACCTTCACCATGAGGTGAAGGCTGAGTAAGGTGAAAGGCGTCACTGGTAGCACTATACCCGACAATTTCAGCCAGGATAGGAGCACCACGCTCCAAAGCATGGTCCAAGTCTTCAAGAGCCATAATGGCAGCCCCTTCACCCAGCACGAAGCCATCGCGCTGGGCATCAAAAGGTCGACAAGCCTTTTGGGGTTCACTGTTTCTAGTGGATAAAGCACGAATAGCATTGAAGGCGGCAAGACAGATAGGACCTATCGGTGCTTCCGTACCGCCGGCAATCATCGCCTTTACCTCTCCACGTCGGATCATCTCATAAGCCTGACCAATGGCATCACTACCACTCGAGCAGGCTGAAGAGATAGAGTAATTCGGTCCCTTAGCCCCTAATGTCAAGGAAACCTGCACGCCGGCAGCATCACCGGTCATGGTAGGAGCCAGAACAGGGCTTATCCTTCGAGGACCAGCTTCACCGAGTATTTTCAATTGCTCACAAACCGCCAGTAGACCGCAAACGCTATTGCCAATGATAACCCCAACTTCCTCAGCATTGTTTGAGGCTATCTTAAGCCCGGCAGCTTCCACTGCCTGAATGCTAGCAGCTACCGCAAACTGGGTAAACCTATCCATACGATGGGCTTCCTTGTGGCTGACATATTCCGTTGGTTGGAACCCCTTGACCTCAGCAGCAAATTTCGTCTCAAAAGGCGTGATGTCAAAGCAGCTGATATAATCAACCCCCGATTTTCCCGCGAGCAGGGCTTGCCACATATGGGAAACAGTAACTCCCACCGGAGTAACCACCCCCAGTCCAGTGACTACCACTCGTCTATGGTTATTGATCATCTGGTATTAACTCCTCACCCTTCCTCCCTCTCCTCTTACCAAGGAGGAGGGAGGAAAAATTCCTAAAGGGGCTTTCGCCCCCTTTTACCCCCGTTATTAAACGCTCTCACTCCCTGACTACTTCTGCATAGCTCTCCTATGTTAGAATAGCTAATTTAGCTTGACAAGTGTTTATGTTCTAGAACATAGTTCTAGAAAAGGTGTAGCCTGAATCAGGCAATGATAAAAGAGTGTTTATTCGTCATTGCGACCCCGACTTGTCGGGGGAAGCAATCCCAGAGATTGCTTCCCAGAGCCTGTCTGAGCGTCATGAGATTCTCCGCTTCGCTCAGAATCATTCATGCCAATTGCCATCGGCACCACGAAGAATGAAAATAGGTGTGCTCGCTACCGTTCGTGGTGAGCTTGTCGAACCATGAACGGCCCTTCGACAAGCTCAGGGCGAACGGATTAAGGTCTATTTTCATAACAACGACAGGAAGTGAAGGGCTCGCAATGACAAGCTGGTGCTGCTAATCAGGCAATGATAAAAAGTTTGACAAGTGGCTAAATTTGCCCAATAATCGTCTATTATGAATAGCTATGCCTTAATCCCCTTCTTGGCTGCTATCGCCTATATCCCTTTACTCATCATCTTGGTCCTTGGTCGTCCCTGGCAAAGGCAGCACTGGTTTTTCTTTTTATATATCATTCCTGCCTTCCTCTGGAGTTGTGTTGACTTTGTTCTTCGCAGCAGCTTCTTTGCCATTGACCCGATACCCTTGGTCCAAGTTATTCTTTGCCTCGCCATATGGATGGGGGTTCAAGCTCACTACTTTCTCCGCTACTTCTACCAACCCGACTACAAGATGCCCCTTGCCTACATCCTGCTAATAAGTGCTATTGCCCTAGCGGTATTAGGGTATATCCCCCGAGGCGTTGAAGTTATCTCTGTTGGCATTGTTGATGTTGACTACAGCGTTTGGCTTTTTTTGCTAGCCTCTCTCTTGATCGCTTTAGTATCCAGAGATATATATCTTCTGATACAAAAGTCTAAGACCTCGGTTGATCCTATAGAGCGCAACCAGCTTAGGTACTTATTTAGTGCTGGGATGGTTGCGATGGTCTTTCTCATAGCCAATTTTACCCCTATTGGCGCTAGCTATCCTCTGGGGCATCTGGGGAACTTCTTCGCCGCCTGTATTCTCACCTATGCGATAGTGGCACATCAACTATTAGATATCATGGTGACTCTGCGTCGTGTCCTGTCATGGATTTGGTTAGCTCTCGTCGCCGCACTAGCTTACTTCAGTTTACTTTTCCTGGCTCACTTCGTGTTTGACCTTGAATTCGCCTCCACTCTAACCTGGGTAATTGCCATTATCGGCGTTCTCACTGCCGTACTTGTTTACTGGCTAAGTGATGTCTCTCGGCGGAAAATAGAGGAAATTCTTACCGGCGAAAGGTATGCTTATCGCCAAAAGTTAGCTCGCTTTAGCTATGAAGCAAGCAATATCACTAACCTGGAAGTGTTTGGCAGCCAGATGGTGCCTTTACTTTGCCAATCTACTCGTAGCCACAGAGGCTGGTTGCTTCTCCCCTGGTTTGAGGGTGGAGATTTTATGACTCGATTCAGCTATCCTTCAGAGAAAGCTAATCCGCCACCTCCCTTAAGGTTGAGGCAGGATAACCCGCTACTGGGCTGGTTAGAACGAAAAGCTTGCCGGCTATCCCAAAGGGAGCTAGATATCTTCCCTGAATTTGGCGCTCTATGGCAGGAGGAGAAGGAGAGTATCCAGTCAGCCCAGGTAGGGATGTTCTTCCCGGTGATGAATGAAGGTAGGCTGGTAGCTGTACTAGCCCTGGGTAAGAAGCGAAGGGATGAATTCTATACTCTTGAGGATCTCGACTTAGTCGAGTCTACACTCAACCGTGTCGCTGCTCCGATGCAAAAAGAGCATCTCCGCGAGCAATTGATGAGGAGAGAAGAGGAGTTAGTCGTCCTTAACCGTTTAGTGGCTATCATAACCTCCAGCGTCAACATAAAGGAAATATTCGAAGGCTTTTTGGGGGAATTAAAAAAGATAACTGAGGTTGATTGGGCAACCATTGCTCTGGCTGACGGGGATGAGCTCTACTTCTTGGCTCTATCCAGCGTCACACCTTCACCGTGGCAAGCTGAAGAAAGGATACCGCTCTCCGGGACAGGCACAGAGTGGGTGATAAAGGAGCAAAGGGGCTTGTATGAACCCAACCTGGTAAAACAGAGGAGGTTCTGGACCGGGGAGAAACACATAAAGCAGGGAATCCACTCTATCCTCTATCTACCCTTAATCGCTGCCGGTAAAGGTATTGGGGCGCTAGTTATTGGCAGTCGGCGACCTCAAGCCTATAATCCCAAGCAAATACAACTCCTAGAGCAACTGGCTTTACAGATCACAGCGCCAATTGAGAATTCCCAGCTTTACATCCAGACTAGAGATAGGGCTCGGGTGGATGAACTCACCGGACTATTTAACCGCCGCCACTTCGAGGAAAGGTTGAAAGAGGAAATCACCCGGCATGCTCGCTATGGTGGCACCTTTTCCCTGCTCATGCTCGACCTCGACTTCTTCAAGACCTATAATGACATCTACGGGCACCCCGCTGGCGACCAGCTTCTCAGCCAAATCGGTAGGCTGATAAAGAATGCGATTCGCAGCACCGACCAAGCCTTTCGTTATGGTGGTGATGAATTTACTGCCCTTCTGCCTCAGACTGATACCGATAGTGCCTACAATGTGGCAGAGCGAGTTCGTCAGCAGATTGCCCTCGAAATGGTGGAAAAAGCCATTGGAGTGACCTGTAGCATTGGTCTGGCAAACTACCCGGTTGATGGAATAATGCCTGTTGACCTAGTCACCGTAGCTGATACAGCTCTTTATCATGCCAAACATAGTGGCGGCAATCAGTGTTATCGCCCCACCAAGGTTTCAGTGCCAGCGGCGGCTGATATTACTGAAGTAATCAGAAGCACCAGCTTGGCGGCTATTTACGCCTTAACTGCAGCCGTAGATGCGAAGGATCATTACACCTATACTCACTCCCACAAAATTAGGAGCTACGCCGTGGCTTTAGCTGAAGCCATTGGCTTACCACTCGATGCCATATCCAGAATAAGTGCCGCTTCTTTACTTCACGACATTGGTAAGATAGGCGTCCCTGACTATATACTGACTAAAAAAGAGCCACTGACCGCTGCGGAATGGGAGGAGATGAAGGCTCATCCCCGATTGGGAGCCAACATTATTGCTAATGTGTCGAGTCTAATGCCCCTCGTGTCTATTGTCCTCTACCATCACGAGAATTACGATGGCAGTGGCTACCCCGAGGGTCTTAAGGGTGAAGCTATTCCTTTAGAAGCCCGCATTCTGGCTGTAGCCGATGCTTTCACTGCCATGACTTCCATCCGCCCTTACCAACCTCCCCTCTCCTACGAGGAAGCCGTGGGAGAGTTGAAACGCCGAGCCGGTAGCCAGTTTGACCCCAAATTAGTGCCAGTCTTTATTGATGTCGTGGTTTCTATGGTCCTCAAGAAGGAAACCACCGAAACTAGGTAGCTTCCCCATGCGAAACAGCAATGAGATTGCTTCGGCACTTTGTGCCTCGCAATGACCCCCTTTATGTCATTGCGAGCGAAGCGAAGCAATCTCTGGACAGTTCAGGACAAGCTCTGCAATCCTAAGGGGAAAATGAATCGTCTGTATTATGTTTATATAATGACCAATAAAGGGGACACCGTACTTTATACAGGTGTTACTAATGACTTAAAAAGAAGAGTCTATGAGCACAAAGAAAAACTGGCTAATGGATTTACTCAGAAATACAACCTTGTCAAACTTGTGTACTACGAGGTGTTTGAGGACGTAGAAAGTGCTATTTGGCGGGAAAAGCAGATTAAAGGTGGTTCAAGACAGAAGAAAATCGACTTAATTCACAGCATGAATAAGGAATGGCATGATTTGTATGAAGAATTATAAGAGATTGCTTTGCCCACGATGACATAAATGTCATTGCGAGCGAAGCGAAGCAATCTCTGGACAGTTCGGGGAATTGCTAGATGCTCTCTAATCAGAGTAGCCCGGTATACCAATCAAGGAGGTGACTTCCCCAGAGCAATGTAATCACAGCTGCCAAGCAGAGGGGGGGAGCGAAGGGTATGGTTTGACCAAATCGCCGCTTCTTGGTTAGCAATAGTATGGCGGCAATTATTCCCCCCAATATAACTCCCATTAGCAGAGCCATCAGCACCAAAGGAAATCCGCTGGCTAAGCCGATGAGAGTTGCCAGTTTGACGTCCCCCCAGCCCATTCCCCCCCCGGATATAAGGGCAATCAGCCAAAATATTGCCAAGCCAATACCACCACCAAGGACAGCATTGGTAACACCGCTAAACAGCCAGTCCTCCAGCCAAGGCGGGGGCAGAAAAGCTGCTATAAGTAAGGCAACCATCATCGCGGGATAGACTACCTTGTTTAATATCAGCCCCCACTCCAGGTCAACCACAAAGATAATCAGGAACAGGTAAGCGTAGAAAGCCATAACTGCTAGCTCTGGGGCAGACAATCCATAGTATAGAGAGTACTGGTAAAGGAAAACCAATATTATGCCACTCGCCAGCTCTACCCACAGGAGGCGTCTCGGTATGGGAGCCTGACAATAGCGACAGCGACCACGTAGCCACAGATAGCTAAATAGTGGTATAAGGTCAGCAGCTACCAAATGGTGATGGCATGACTCACACTGAGAGGGGGGATGCAAAATCGACCCCCCGCCGGGCAAACGGTCAATGCACACATTAAGGAAGCTGCCTATAGCTAGCCCAAGCAGGGCAAAGACTATAGTATAAAGCACCTCCACAAGGCTAGTTATTTTACCTATTGACTTTCACGAAAGCAAATGCTAATATCGCACCTCTTGACAAAAGTTCATATTTGAGTTATAAAGGAAAACAGACTGAACATAAGACGAAAAAGGCAAACCCGCCGCAAGACGGGGACGCAAAGCTACAAGTCCGATATGGATTGTTGGGTTGCCGTCTTTATAAAAAGTCCTTTGGTGGGTTTAGCCAAAGGATTTTTTTGTTGGTGGGCGAAAGGTCTAGCTGTGGGGTTGATTCGCTAAAGGTAAAGCAGGGTATAACCACAGTTTCTGAGGTACTACTGGCAAAACTCCTTACCCCACGGAGGGGAGGGGCTTACGCTAGATACAATAATTAAACTTGGGAGGGAAAAATGAAAAAAGGATTGGCTACTTTCACTATCGGCATCCTGCTCCTGATTGCCATAACATCGCTTTTTGGCAATCAAATCTCGGCTTCAGGCATTACCTGGTATGTCAAAACGGTAGATAGCACCGGCAATGTCGGCTACTACACCTCACTTGCTTTTGATTCCGAGGGCAACCCAGCTATAAGCTACTTCGACTATGCCCAGGCTAATCTGAAGTATGTCCACTGGGATGGGACAAGGTGGAGAGGCATGGCTAATGTCACCCCAGATATAGTAGATAATACCATCGGGGTTGGCACCTATTCCTCTCTGGCTTTCGACTCTAGCGATTACCCGGCTATAAGCTACTACGATACCGCCAGTTATAACCTCAAGTATGCCCACTGGAATGGGACCAGCTGGATTACGGAGACAGTAGACAGTGGCGGCGATGTCGGCGCTTATAGCTCTTTGGCGTTCGACTGGACCGGTAAACCTGGCATAAGTTACTACGATGCCACTAATGTCCACCTGAAGTATGCCCGCTGGGATGGGACAACGTGGGTAGGCATGGCTAATCTCACCCCGGATACGGTAGACGGCACCAACAGTGTGGGCACTTATTCCTCTCTGGCTTTCGATTCCACCGGTAGACCCAGCATAAGTTACTGTTACTACAATAATGTCACTGATGCTAGCCTGAAGTACGCCCGCTGGGATGGGACAACGTGGAGAGGCATGGCTAATCTCACCCCGGATACGGTAGATAATACTGCCGGAGTGGGTCGTTATACCTCACTGGCTTTTGATGCTCTGGGCTATGCCGGTATAAGCTACTA
>CAZUZX010000025.1:0-3939 GCA_964624525.1 uncultured Dehalococcoidia bacterium
TTTATTGCCCCAACACGGAGCGCCTTTTGCTGGATGGCACTAAAGTCTCGCTCGTTCCCCACATCGACAGTAAGGGCGATGACCTCCATATGGTATTTTTCTTTAATCCACCGGATAGCTACTGAGGTATCCAACCCACCGCTATAAGCTAACACTACTTTTTCTGCCATTTCTCACCACCTCTAGAGCAAATTTTTATTGAAGCACAACATCCTTTAAGAAAGTAGAAACCTCAGACTGAACCCGGGGGTAGTTCCAGGTATAGGTATGACCGGGCGCTTTGAAATACCAGTTTAATATCTTGAATCCTCCCTCGAGTGGGGAGAAAGCAGAGGGAAGTCGGTTAATATTAGCTCGGGCAATAGCCCAAAAATCTCCTCTGCTTAAGGTATCAGGCGTCTCACCGTTGTCATCTATCACCAGGCTTCTCCCCGAACTGGACTCAATATACCACCAGGGGCGCCCCGCTTGAATACTATACACCCGGGGATTGGCTGCTTCTATCTCCATTACTTCGTTGCTGATAATCGCTCCAAAACACCTTCCCGTTGTGATTACTTTAAGCTTAGGGTTATACTTGGTAAGGAAAGCTATCCTAGCTGCCAACTCAGGAGCTTTTGAGGAATAGTTATTCTTCACCTCCTCCACCTCCCTGAGAAAGCCAGTGGTACCCCCTTTACCCCGCTGATATTCTATCACCATCGATTTATAATTACCTAAATCAGCTAGTTCCCTTTCAATGCCTTCCAAAATGCTGGGCCACTCGGGATCATCTTCTATAGTCCCTCCCCCAAAGCCTCCGGTATTATAGACTAGCAAGAAATCCAGGTTTATAGAAGCGAAATATATTTCCGTCACTTCATTGGCGAAACTCTCACATTGAGCGGGGTCATCAAAAAGGACGGTGGCTAGTTCATAAGCTTGCTGTTTCATAAAATCAGAGTCGCCGGGTTCTTCACTTAAAGACTCATCAATACAGCGTTGAATATCCTCTGCTGACACCCCTTTTTCAATAGGGAGAGACCAAACCAAGATCAGAGAAAGAATGACAACAGATATGAGTGATAGGATTATAGTGGAGTGGCTAGATTTATGGCTCATGATTTAGGGGCGTTCTCGCTTAAATCCTCTGCTGGGCAAGTACTTCCTCCAATATCCCCACCGCTTGGTCAACCTCTTCCCTAGTGATGATAAGAGGAGGCATAAAGCGCAGCGCATTGGACTTCACTCGATTAACTAGCAAGCCCCTCTCCAGGCAAGATATCACTGCCTCATCAGCAATGTCCTTATCAAACTCCACTGCCTGCAGAAGCCCTCGACCCCGTATCCCAGTAACAAACTCAAACCTCGATTTTAAGCCCTCCAGTTTAGTAGCCAAATACTGCCCCACTAGCCGAGCATTCTCGGGTAGATTATTCTCGATAATGAACTTCAAGGTGGCGTAAGCTACGGCACAGGCAAGAGGATTACCTCCAAAGGTGGAGCCATGATCTCCGGGCTCAAAGACAGCGGCTTTTTCTTTAGCTAAGATAGCCCCAATGGGTACCCCACCCCCCAGCCCCTTGGCTAAAGTCATAATATCAGGCTCAACACCAGATTGTTGGTAGGCGAAAAGTGTCCCTGTCCGTCCCACTCCAGTTTGAATTTCATCCAGAATAAAAAGGAGTTCTTTCTGGGTACACCAATCTCGCACCTTCTTAAGGTAATCCTGGTGGGGAACATTAACCCCGCCTTCTCCCTGAATAGCTTCTAGCATTACAGCACAGGTTTGGCTACCAGTAGCCCTTTTTATTGCCTCAATACTGTTATATTCCACATTGATGAAGCCGCTGGGGAGAGGAGTATAAGGCTGCTGAAATTTCTGTTGCCCGGTAGCAGCTACCATAGCCAGGGTTCGACCATGAAAGGAGTCTAAGGCAGTAATGACCTCAAAAGCCCCCTTTAGGCGGAGCTTACCATACTTACGGGCTAACTTCACTGCCCCTTCATTTGCCTCAGCACCACTATTACAGAAAAATACCTTAGCAAAGCAGCTATTTTGTACTAACAGCTCTGCTAGTTGTATCTGGGGGATAGTGTAGAACTGGTTTGAGGCTTGGATTAGGGTATTTGCCTGCTCGGTTAGCGCCTGGACTACGACAGGATGGCAATGTCCTAAGCTATTCACTGCCCAACCGCCGACAAAGTCGAGATATTCCTTCCCCTTATCGTCCCATACCTTTGCCCCCTGTCCTCGCACCAAGGTTACCGGCAAACGCTTTGCTGCCGGCAAGAAATACCTCTGTTCCAGTTCCTGCCAGTTACTCATTATTGGCTTCCCATTCTGTAGAGATGGACGTCTCTGTCCACCCAGGGGCTGACACAGAGTTCAGCCCCTACGGTATACGGTATAATGTACTCGACTAGGCAATGGTCGTTCCCTTGCCTTTGCCTTCTATTTCTTCGATTAAGGCATGGGGCACCCTACCATCGATAATTCGAGTTAGAGGCACAGTAGAGAGGGCACGGAGGCAGGCTTCTATCTTGGGTATCATTCCACCCGAAGCTACCCCAGAGGCGAGTAAGGCTTTCGCTTCATGAAGAGAGAGCCGGGGAACCAATTCCCCTGAGCTATTGTAAATGCCTGCGACATCAGTAAGGAATATCAATTTCTCCGCACCAAGGGCAGCAGCGATTTCCCCAGCAGCAGCATCACCATTGACATTAAGTATAAAGCCAGCTTCTGGCGAGTTGGCGGGGGATTGGAGACTCAGCGGGGCAATTACAGGAATAAAGCCTGCCTCAAGTATGGCTTTTAGTAGCGTTGGATTAACCTTTACTATTTCACCCACATAGCCCATTTCCGCATCCTTAACCTCAGCCTCAAGAAGACCTCCATCAATACCACTTAAACCTATAGCCTGTCCGCCTAAAGCTTCGATGGCAGCTACCAGCTCCTTATTCACCAGCCCCGCTAGTATAGCCACTACCACCTTCAAGGTCTCGGCATCAGTTACTCTCAAACCCTGCACAAATCTGGTGGTAATGCCAAGCCGAGCCAGCCAGTCAGTGACCACATTAGCTCCACCATGAACCACTACTAGAGGCACTCCCCTTTTTCGCAGGGTTACCAGATCGGCTACGATAGTATCATGGCTGCCCAGTATGCTGCCCCCAAGCTTGATAACAATAACTCCGGCTAGAGCCCTCTCAGATTCCACTGTTCTCTTTTTATTCACCAGTATCGCTCGATTTTCAAATGCCCTTCTCGAGATTGTTTAGTTGTCATTGCGAGCAAAGCGAAGCAATCTGGTCATTATTTCCCCTCCCTGCCGAGATTGCTTCCCCCCGATGAATCGGGGTCGTAAGAACAGTTTGAGTTCGCTAAACGGTCTCCTTCTCTATGGAGACAAGAATAGCAGAGGAGGCAGTTAATATCAATGAGGGGCTTAATACACTATAATTAACCAAGGTACGTTAGAATGCTGAAGTTACGTGCCCATCATATCTGTTGCTTGCCATTTGTTATTTATGATAGTAGCACTCGAGGCGCAGAGTACGTTCGGATTGAAAATAAGATTAATCAAGTCTTAAAGTCAGAGCCTCATTCAACCATAATAGTTATTGAAGGGATAGATGAATTATGTAAAGTATGTCCATTTTGCCAAGAAGACCGCTGTGAAAGCCTGGACGGAAACGAAGAGGCAGTGAGAAAATGGGATGCCATCCTTCTCAAGGAATTAGGGCTATCCTTTGGGGAGGCATTGACAGTTAAGCAATGGCAATCTTTGATTAAGGAGAAGTCGCCTTTTAGACTTTGTCAGAAGTGTAAAAAGACCTGTAACATCAGGTCTATAGAGGTTGGCGAACAGTAGGGACAAACCTTCAGGTTTGTCCGATTTTGGACAGAGCTAAAGCTCTGTCTCTACAGTGTTTATATTAAGTTATATATTCGCTATT
>CAZUZX010000025.1:4039-13784 GCA_964624525.1 uncultured Dehalococcoidia bacterium
AGAGTAAGGGCACCTTCAACCTTAACCTCAATAAGCTTAGTTGCTCCTTCCCCATCCCGGGCGACGCATTTAGCCAGATAAAGGCAAACCTCTTGGAGAGCATCCTGAAATATTTCCGTCTCAGCGGTACCGGCTTGGAGCTTCTGGTTACCAGCAAGTCCATTAGCAAGTAATAACACCGTATCGTTGGGGCTGGTATCAGTGTCAACTGAGATCATATTGAAGGAATTATCCACTGCTTTTTGTAAGGCTATTTGAGCCAAGCTGGGATCAATAGCTACGTCGGTAGTGATAAAGCAAAGTAAGGTAGCCAAGTTAGGGTAAATCATCCCCGCCCCCTTGGCAACACCGCCAATAATGACCTTGCTCCCGCCAATCATGATGCTTACCGCTATCTCCTTCGGGAAGGTGTCAGTAGTCATCATAGCTTCTACCATCTGGTGACCTCCTTGGGAGGAAAGAATGATTCCTTCCAGGCTTTTTGGGATACGCTCCATAGGCAGGAGCACTCCGATCACTCCAGTGCTAGCTACCAATACCTCCTGCGGTGATATTCCCAGCTTCTTGGCAGTCAAGTCTGCCATCTCCATAGCATCAGCCAGTCCTCGCTCTCCGGTGCAGGCATTGGCACAACCTGAGTTTACTACCACAGCTTGAGCTTTTCTCCGGGCTATTTTCTCCTGAGATAGAACTACCGGGGCAGCTTTAATCTTATTGGTAGTAAAGACACCGGCGGCAATGCAGGAGACTTCCGAGTAAAGAATGCCCAAATCAAGAAGTCCTTTAGTCTTTATTCCGGCGTAGGTAGCACCGGCAAGAAAGCCCCTAGGCGAGGTAACCGTGCCCTGAGAGATAGACTGGCATTTAAGATTCATTTAGACCGTTTAAAAACTTCGTTTTTAAACGGGGAGATACCTCCCCACTCAATTTTTGCCATTGAAAATCTCCGATTTTCAATGGTGTTATTCATTAATGAACCATCTCTGCTAACAACCAAGAGACCCAATCATCAATCCCGTCACCAGTTTTGCAGGAGATAGGGAAGATGGTTACATCGTGATTTATTCCTCTGACTGCTTGGCAAAAAACCTCGATATTAAACTCCAACAAGGGTGAAAGGTCAACCTTGTTTATCAACACGACATCTGCTTCAGCAAACATCAGTGGATACTTATAAGGCTTATCATCACCCTCGGGCAGGCTCAAAATCATTACTTTCTTATGCTCACCCAAATTGAACTCAGCCGGGCAAACGAGGTTGCCCACATTCTCAATAAGTAGTAGGTCAATGTCTGTCAAAGGCAAATTCTCCAGAGCATGGCTGAGCATATTAGCGTCAAGATGACAGGAGCCGCCAGTATTTATCTGGACTGCCGCTACTCCTTCCTTATTTACCTTATCAGCATCTAGGTGCGAGGCGATGTCTCCCTCAATAACACCAATCCTTATGCGGTCTTTTAGCCTGCGGATTGTCTGCAAGATAAGACTAGTTTTGCCCGATCCCGGTGAGGACATTAAATTTAGGGCAAAGACCTTGTGGCTATCAAGCAATTGCCGATTCATGGCGGCTATCTGGTCATTAGCGCTTAAGATGTTTTGCACTACCTTTATTTCCATCTATTCCACCTCGATACTGTCAATATAGAATTCACGCCCGGCTATGATTTCAACGTTCCATTGGTGGCAAGCGGGACAAGCCCAATCTGAGTCCCCAGGGGTGAAGATGCTAGCGCAATTGCGGCAACGTAGTTGGGTTGGTATTCGCCGAAAAGCCAGGATTGCCCCACTGGCAATAGTGTCTTGGCTAAGGAAATCAAAATAGAATTGTACACAATCATCAACAATACTCGACATTTCACCTATCACCAGATTTATCTTGGAGACTCTCTTAGCTTGAGCTAACCTAGCCTGCTCCAAAGCAATGTCAAGCATATGCTGGGTAATAGCCAGTTCATGCATCAATGAATTATAAGCTACACTCTTCCCTCAGTCTAGCTTGGTTTTACTCTACCTAGCCCGAGGTTGTCGACCAACTCCTCTTTGTCATTGCGAGCGAAGTGCGGCAATCTCAAGGATTGCTTCGGGGCTTACGCCCCTCGTAATGACAAATAAACGATCTACTGTAGGGACAGACCTGAAGGTCTGTCCCTACAGTATTTTTCATTACATCAGTCTCCTAACCCCAGCATTGCATCTCCCCTTTTGATAATGATATAATCATTTCGGTTTGAGGAAAACATAGTGCAGGTAACTCTCATTAGCTATACTCCAAATGCGGAGCTTACCATTGCCGCTGCGGCTCGTGTTTCCTCTTCCACTACCACTGCAACTGACTTTTTGGCAAAGTTGACTTCTAAACAAGTAAGTGATCTTCTGGGACGGCTTATTTCTGCCGGGCACCTCTCCCCTTTTGAGCATGCCAGCTTTACCTTCGCCATCAGTGGTATCTCCAGGGTTACTACCCACCAGCTAGTTCGTCACCGCTTGGCTACCTATACCCAGCAGAGCCAGCGCTATGTTTCCTTGAAGAAGCTGAACTATGTTACTCCGGCTACTATCTCTGCCAATCCAAGTATGAAAACTAAATATCAGGAAGTAGTTCAGGCAGCTCATCAACTTTATTGCCAGATGCTAGAGGCGGGCATCCCCGCTGAAGATGCGCGCTATGTTTTACCTCAGGCGATTGAAACACAACTGGTCATGACCATGAATGCCCGGGAACTAATGCATGCCTGCTCCCTTCGCCTTTGCCTTCGAGCCCAATGGGAGATCCTGCAATTGTTCGAGAGGATAAAGCAGGAGGTGGAGCGGGTAGCCCCCTTCATCGGGGCAGAGCTTAAACCTAAATGTTATCGTTTGGGTTACTGTGATGAATTAGAGAGCTGTGGGCTATTCCCTTTAAAGCCAGTTGAGGTAGGGATTAAATCATGAGGAAAGGAGCGATATAAAATGCCAGCAAAGATAATTAGTGGTACCGAAGTTGCGGAAGAAATTCGTACTGAGTTGAAGAAGCGGGTAGAGGAACTGAAAAAGAAGGGAGTAACTCCCAAATTAGTCATGATGCGGGTGGGGGAAGACCCAGCTTCAGTATCCTATGTCGCGGGAAAGGGCAAAGCAAGTGAGGAACTGGGTATCGCCTCTGATACCATAGTCTATCCCGAGAATACGAAAGAGGAAGTGCTCCTGAGCAAAATTGCCGAGTTAAACAAGGATCCTCTAGTTGACGGTATTCTAGTGCAGCTTCCTTTGCCGAAGCATATTGATACGGACAAGGTCTTGAATCTTATCAACCCCGAAAAGGACGTTGATGGCTTTCATCCGGTGAATGTTGGGAGACTGCTTATCGGGAACCCCTACTTTATGCCCTGCACCGCCTACGGGGTGGTAGAGTTGCTGGTCAGGAGTGGCAATAGTCCGGAAGGAAAGCATGTCGTAATTTGTGGTCGCAGCAATATTGTGGGGAAGCCGCTCATGGCAATGCTAGTGCAGAAGCAGCCGCGCGCCAATGCGACCGTAACGGTCTGCCACACTGGAACGAAGAACTTGGCTCAGATAGTCAAGCAGGCAGATATCGTGGTGGCAGCTATGGGTGCGCCACAAGTAATCAAGGCAGATATGGTAAAAGAGGGAGTGGTGCTCATTGATGTCGGCGTAAACCGAATTCCCGATGCGACCAAAAAGAGCGGTTTCAGATTAGTTGGAGACAGTGATTTTGATGCCATTAAAGAGAAGGCGAAAGCCATCACCCCAGTGCCCGGTGGGGTAGGACCGATGACGATTACCATGCTGATGATGAATACCGTTAGAGCCGCGGAGAGACGAGCGGCAAAGCGTAGCTAAGCGTGGCTAGTATGTATAGTGAAGGATATCGAGTAATTCTTGCTCGTCATTGCGAGGAGCATCAGCGGCGAAGCAATCTCTGGGATTGCTTCGCTCGCAATGACAAATGGGAGTGGCTAAACGACTTCCATAGTGTTACCAGCCAATTAAAAAATCAAAAATAGGAGGTGTATATGCCATATGACGCGACAAAGATGAAGGACTGGCAGATTGCCGAAGCAGCCGAAGAGAACATGCCCACCCCTGATGATTGGCAGAAAACACTGGGTCTGCAAAAGGATGAGATCATCCCCATGGGCAAGTTGTGCAAGCTTGATTTCCTGAAGATCATGGAGCGCCTCAAGAAGAAGCCGGATGGCAAATACATTGAGGTCACCGCCATCACCCCCACGCCGCTAGGTGAAGGGAAAAGCACGACCACATGCGGTCTTATCGAGGGTATGGGCAAGCGGGGTCTGAATGCCGGCGGGTGTATCCGCCAGCCCTCCGGTGGTCCCACCATGAATATCAAGGGCACTGCGGCCGGCGGTGGCAACGCACTGCTCATTCCCATGACTGAATTCTCCTTGGGTCTTACCGGGGACATCAACGACATTATGAATGCCCACAACCTGGCGATGGTTGCCCTTACCTCCAGAATGATGCACGAGCGCAACTACGATGATGAGCAACTGCAGCGTCTCACCAAGATGCGTCGCCTGAATATTGACCCCACCAGGGTGGAGTTTGGCTGGATTATGGACTTCTGTGCCCAGAGCCTGCGTAATATCATCATCGGCTTGGGCGGTCGCATGGATGGCTACGCAATGGAGTCTAAGTTTGGCATTGCGGTGAGCTCCGAACTAATGGCAATGCTTGCCATTGTCAGAGACCTGGCCGACCTGCGGGAAAGAATGGATAAAATTACCCTGGCATACGATAGGAAGGGTAATCCCATTACCACCGGCGATTTGGAAGTGGGCGGTGCCATGACCGCCTGGATGCGCAACACCATCAACCCCACTCTGTGCAGCACTGTAGAGTATCAGCCCCTAATGGTGCATGCTGGTCCCTTCGCCAACATCGCCGTAGGTCAGTCCTCCATCATCGCCGACCGCATTGGGCTGAAGATGTTTGATTATCATGTCACTGAGAGCGGCTTTGCCGCTGACATTGGCTTTGAGAAATTCTGGAATGTCAAGTGCCGCTTGAGCGGTCTCAAGCCGCATGTGTCAGTACTTACCACTACCATCCGCGCCCTGAAGATGCACGGCGGCGGACCCAAGGTAGTGGCTGGCATCCCCCTGCCGAAAGAGTATGAAAAGGAGAACCTGCAGCTCCTGGAAAAGGGCCTCGCCAATATGTTGCACCACATCAATACCATCAGAACCTCTGGCATTAACCCGGTGGTGTGCATCAATGCCTTCCACACCGATACTAAAGCGGAGATCGCTATGGTTCGGAAGGCAGCCGAGGCAGCCGGCGCTCGCTGTGCCTTGTCGGAGCACTGGGCTAAGGGTGGCGATGGCGCCCTGGAGCTGACCGACGCCGTCGTGGAAGCCTGCAAAGAGAAGAATGATTTCAAGTTCCTCTACCCCAACGAAATGAAGCTGCGGGAGCGGGTTAGCAAGATTGCTAAAGTAGTTTATGGCGCTGATGGTGTAGCTTGGAATGCTGAAGCGGAAGAAAAAGCGAAGAGATTTGAGGCTGACCCGAAGTATGATGAATATGCCACGATGATGGTAAAGACCCACCTGAGCCTGACCCACGATCCAGCCATTAAAGGTGTTCCCAAAGGGTGGAGCTTGCCCATCCGCGATATCCTGATCTACTCCGGGGCTAAGTTCCTTTGTCCCATGGCCGGCACCATTAGCTTGATGCCGGGAACCAGTTCCGATCCCGCCTTTAGAAGAATAGATGTTGATACAAAGACTGGTAAAGTAAGCGGGCTGTTCTAAAAATAGCCAAGTGATAAGTGGAAAGATTTATGAGGCGACGCTAAAGCGTCGCCTCATAAGTTTATTTGCTCCGAGCAAATCAGGTAAACTTAGGTTGTTAGGTTTATGCTCCATTAGTAAGGCAGGTAGTCAATGAAGACAAGCGATTTTGATTATAAGCTTCCGATTGAGCTTATTGCTCAAACACCGGCTGAACCTCGAGATCATTCCCGCCTCATGGTTCTTAACCGAGCCGATGGTTCTATAGAGCATCATCATTTCTTCGAGATTGTCAACTTCCTAAAGTCGGGCGATGTTCTGGTATTTAATGACAGTCGGGTTATCCCAGCGCGGCTTAAGGGGCGCCGCGAAGACGGCGGTAAGGCAGAAATCCTGCTTCTCCGCTACTTAGAAGATAAACTCTGGGAAGCACTGGTTAAGCCAGCACGGCAAATCAAACTAGGGGACAAAATAAGGATATTAGCCAATGGGAAGCAAAGGTGGTTTGAGATAGAGATCATAGGCAAGGGTGAGGAAGGTCTTAGGGTTATCCGCTTTAGCGATGAGATGCCGTTAGAAAGGCTAGGAGAAGTTCCCTTACCTCCCTATATTCACACCCCTTTGAGTGACCTGGAGCGCTATCAAACCGTTTATGCTAGAGTAAAAGGGAGTGTAGCCGCCCCTACCGCAGGACTACATTTTACTCCCGAACTCTTAGATAAAGTCCGAGCGAAAGGGGTTGAGCTTGTCTTTGTGACTCTTCATGTAGGACTAGACTCCTTTCGACCGGTCCGCGTAGAGGAGCCCTCTCAGCATCCCGTGCACCGGGAGTATTGTGAACTGAACGAGGATGTTGCCACAAAGCTTACCACAGCCAAGGAGGAAGGCAGGCGAATCATCTGCGTCGGCACCACTGCAGTCAGGACATTAGAGCAAGCTGCCCTTTCCACCGGCAAAGCTCAATCTCTGAAGCCTTTTAAGGGCTGGGCGAGCCTCCTCATTTTACCTAGTCACTCCTTTCGCCTGGTGGATGTCTTAATAACCAACTTCCATCTTCCTCGTTCCACACTGCTAATGCTAGTCTCTGCTTTTGCTGGCAAGGAACTCATTGACCACGCCTATCAAGAAGCAATAAGGCTCGGCTACCGCTTCTACAGCTTCGGCGATTGTATGCTGATCGTGTGAGACACCACTATTCCCAAAAGTGACGTATCAAGTGCCATTTTGACATTTGCCCCATGCGGGTGGTATAAGCTGTCTCTAATAATCTAAATGGGAGATTACAATGTCTAAGTCATCTACCAGCAACCGAAACATCTATGAACGTCCCGCTGAATTGCTACAAAATCTCATCCACTTCGACACCACCAATCCACCAGGCAACGAATCAGCGTGTGTCGCCTACATCAACGGCTTGCTGACTGAGGCAGGCTTTGAGACCACCCTCCTAGCCAAAGTCCCAAACCGCCCCAACCTGATTGCGCGACTAAAGGGGCAAGGCTATGCACCACCACTATTGCTCTACGGGCATGTGGACGTTCAGACGACGCAAAACCAGACTTGGCAATATCCACCATTCGAGGGGAAAGTGGTAAACGGCTACATCTGGGGTCGAGGCGCTTTGGACATGAAAGGCGGTGTCGCCATGATGCTGGCGGCTTTCCTGAGGGCGGAAGCCGAAGCCCTAACCCCAGCGGGTGACATTGTACTCGCCATCCTATGCGATGAAGAAGCCTTTGGCGATTGTGGAGCCAGGTACCTAGTAGAGACACACCCCGAGCTGTTTAAGGGTATCCGTTATGCCCTCGGAGAATTCGGTGGCTTTACATTTTACGCCGGTCAGAAAAGGTTTTATCCCATTCAAGTAGCTGAGAAGCAGATTTGCTTAATGAAGGCGTTTCTGCGCGGGCCAGGTGGGCACCCGTCAATGCCCCAGCGCGGCGGTGCCATGGCAAGGCTGGGCTATGTGCTCCAGCAATTGGATCAGCGACATTTACCGCCGCACATAACCCCAGTTGCCCGCCAGACAATCCAGACAATAGCCTCAGCCCTGCCCTTTCCCTCGAACCTGATTTTACGCCAACTCCTCAACCCTAGGCTAACCGACCAAGCGCTGAAACTTCTCGGCACAAGGGGACAAGCCCTTGCCCCACTGTTGCATAACACAGTCAACGCAACTGTTGTCCATGGCGGGGAGAGCATCAATATGATCCCCAGCGAAATCGCCCTCTATCTGGATGGACGTCTGCTCCCTGGCTATAGCCCTGACAACATGATAGCTGAATTGCGCCCACTCATTGGTGACGAAGTGGAACTTGAACTGCTCCGACACGATCCCTGTCCTGCTGAGCCAGACATGGGACTATTCAACACGTTGGCAGGCATTTTGCGTGAGGTAGACCCGCATGGCTTGCCATTACCCATGTTACTGCCTGCAATTACAGATGGGCGCTTCTTCTCCCGGCTGGGTATTCAGACCTATGGCTTCCTGCCGATGAACCTGCCTCCAGAATTCGACTTTATGCAGACGATTCACGCCGCTGATGAACGTATTCCGGTGGAAGCGGTGCAATTTGGGACCGATATGATGTACAAGGTCATGCAACGTTTTGGGCAAGTGGTACATTGATTCACTCAGAAGTCAATGATGACTACTGCTAGATAGCGTAGGTATTGGATGCCCCGACCCCTTGGGGGTCAACATACTTTTTCATGTCATAACCGCAATATCGTTGATGCCATGTTTATCCTATGAACAGAAACTTTCGTTCTATAGGCTTCTGCCTTTTTCGAAATAACCTTCGAAGAAAATCAAACATTGCGTTTCCATTTTTTAAATCCGCAAAAACTCCTCGGGGCTTAAGAGCCTTACCCCTTGATATTCCTTAAGTGGCTGCAGTTGGTGCTTATCTCCAGAGATGATATATTGGGCATCTCCTTCAACGGCGTACTCTAAGATTCTATTATCGGCTTCCTTTTCCTTAATCGCGGAGACCTTTATCTTTGGCTCAACCAGAATGGCTCTGGCCGTAAGTTCCTCGACTATCTCTTGGATATCCTGTTCGCTCCAACCGAAATCTTCCCTTAAAACCACTTTCATCTCGTCCAAAATAAAAGGGGAAATATAAAGCTCCATTTCCCCTTTTCTAAGCAAATCTAAAATTTCCCTCTAAAATTTAATCCCGAAACTATGACATTGGTATCTATCACCACCTTTGGTTTTGTTTTATTTCCGATGGGCATCGATGATGTCTTCTACTTGTTCCTCTGTGACCCATTTTTCACTTGCCTTCGTCTCCCCATATCTGTAAAGCCTTGCCCACTTGCGCTCTTCAATATATCTTCTCAGCGCCTCACGGAGAAGCTCGCTCTTTCTTTGTCCTTCCCTCCTCACTGGTCAACTCCTCAAGTTGCTTTACCATCTCCGGAGGCAGAGACAGGGTCATAGTTTTAGTTGTCGTTGGCATAGTTCTCTTATATTACTTAGTGTTATTAAATTTAGTGCAGCTTATCAAGATGTCTTGTCAAGAGGCATCATCTACTTGACATTTTTGAGAAAATGTGCTAAAAGACAAATAGTTGAAGGTAAAATTAGATAAAATTAGGAGTTATTTAGTAAAAAAAGTTAGAAATACTCCTTTTTGACTATATTTGAGAAAGAAAAGGGGGAAAATAGTCATGATGCGCGAGAGAAGATCCCGGGTAATGACCACAGATGAGGTTAGCAAGCATATGCGGACTCATAAATCGACCGTCTATTCTGTCAGGGGTAGTATTATGAAGCAGCAAAAGCAGGCACAGGAGGTGTTTAAGAAGGCAAACCATCTCGCTCAGTCCGGGCAGTTCGGGGCTGCGCTGATCCACTACAACCGCTCCCTGGAGCTACGCCCCGATGACCCAGACACCTTGAACAACCGCGGCATTACCCTGCACCACCTGGGGCAGTATCAGGAGGCGCTGCAGGACTACAACCGCTCCCTGGAGCTACG
>CAZUZX010000026.1:0-13591 GCA_964624525.1 uncultured Dehalococcoidia bacterium
GCAATGTCTAGAAAACCAATATGGTGGGAAAGGAAAAGTTCTATTGCCATTTCATCAGCGGCACAAAGCACTGTCGGACAGGTACCCCCTCTTTTCGCTGCTTCAATAGCAAGCTCAAGACAAGGAAATCTAGCCAAGTCCGGCTTCTCGAAGGTGAGAGAGGGAAATTTATCCCAATCAATTCGAGGGAGTTGCCAATAAGGAAGCCTTTCAGGGTAGGCAAGGGCATACTGAATAGGCAGACGCATATCAGGTGGGCTTAGTTGTGCCTTAACTGAGCCATCGGCAAACTCCACCAGTGAATGCACTACGCTCTGAGGGTGAATTAATACATTTATCCGCTCTTGAGGTAGATCGAATAACCAATGTGCCTCAATAACCTCCATCCCCTTGTTCATCAAGGTAGCCGAGTCAATAGTCACTTTCTTCCCCATCTGCCAAGTAGGATGCTTTAAGGCTTGCTCCGGTGTCACTGAAGCAAGCTGCTCCAGAGAATAATGATAAAAAGGTCCCCCTGAAGCAGTTAGAATCAATTGAGCTACTGATTCTTTGGGCTCGCCACGCAGGCATTGCCAGATAGCACTATGCTCACTATCTACGGGCATGATTTCTACCCCGCACCGCTTTGCCTCAGCCATAACAATTTCCCCTGCCATTACCAGCACCTCCTTGTTAGCTAAGGCAATCCTCTTCCCTGCCCGAAGAGCCGCAAGAGTAGGGGCTAAACCAGCCTTGCCTGAAGTGGCTACTATCACCAGGTCAACGTCGGGGTGAGAAGCCAACTCTTCCAGGCTGAGGAACGAAGAATAGGGAACATGGGACAAGAGACCCTTTCCTTGTTCCTCGTTCCTTAACCCTTGAAAGGAAACGAACTTGGGCTGAAATTCCTCAACCTGTCTTGCCAAGAGTTGAATATTACTTCCTGCCCCCAGACCCACTACTTGAAATCTATCATTAAAGGCACGCACTATTTCCAGCGTTTGCTGACCTATAGAGCCTGTTGAGCCAAGAATAGCTAATCGCTTTAATACACCACCCATATTACATAATAGTAAACAATAACCCCAGTGAATACAAGGCTATCTATGCGGTCAAGGATACCACCATGCCCTGGTAGTAAGTTCCCCGAGTCCTTCACGCCTGCTCTCCGCTTCAGTAATGACTCTAAAAGGTCGCCAAGCTGAGCGAAAATTCCAATAAGGCAACCAATGAGTATGGTTTCAGCATAACTGAGAGGCAGTGGCAAGCCAGCAATGTCAAGAAGGGCACAAATGGTTAAAGCGGCTAATGAAGCAGCAATGAACCCTCCAATCGCCCCCTCCCACGTCTTTCCTGGACTTATAGTTGGTGCCAAAGGGCGTTTACCCCAGGCTCTACCAATGAAAAAGGCAGCAGTATCACAGACGAAGGTAGAGAAAAAAGTAAAGATGACCCAACCCTTCCCCTGATCAAGCTCCCTCAGAGCCACATAATGGCTCAGCATCCAGCCCACGTAAAGGATGCCGACTAAAGTCCATGCCCAGCTAACAAAAATCCCCCCCTTTGTAGGGCGAACGGATAGCCAGATTAAAGGCAGGACTATTGCTGAGACCAATAGTATCAAGACAATATAAGTAACCTTAAAGTGGGCATTCACCACAAAGAGCAGAGACCAAATCAGTCCGAAGAGAGTGAGGGGTTGTCCCCCGGAAAGGGTGGCTAAACGGTAGAATTCTAAAGCACCAAGGATAACCCCAGCTGCTATTAGAAGGATTAGGAGAGGAAACCAGGGGGTATCAAACCAGACAAAAACCAGCAGAAGAGGGATGCCCCAAAGGGCAGTGATAACCCTTTGCTTCATTTATACGTAATCGGGTCGTCTCTACTGGCGCCAGCCTCCAAAGGTTCGCTCTCTTTTACTGTAAGCAAGCAAAGCCTTTTTAATCTCTTCCTCATCAAATTCGGGCCAGGGGATAGGGGTAAAATAGAATTCACTATAAGCCGATTGCCATAGCAAAAAATTGCTCAGCCGCGTTTCACCGCCAGTGCGAATAATGAGGTCCGGATCGGGCAAGCCTTCGCTATATAAATACCTACTAAATAAATTTTCATCAACCCTATCCGGAGTGATACCTTCTCCTATAATGCGCTTCATCGCATCTAAGATTTCAGCTCGACTACTATAGTCAAAAGCAATGCAAAGGGTCATTTTAGTATTATTTTTGGTTAGCTCTATAGCATACTGAACTTGTTGCTGCAGCTTCTCCGAAAGCCTGTCCAATCTTCCCAGGTGGCAAAGCTTAATCCCCTCCTTATGCAAAGCCTTAGTCTCACGCTTAATCACCCGGCTTAGGATCTGCATTAATCCCTTAACCTCACCCTGGGGACGTTTCCAGTTTTCAGTAGAAAAGGCATAGAGGGTAAGGTATTTTACTTGGTATTTAGCAAAGGTTTCGATAATGCGGCGGATATTCTCGGTTCCAGCCCGATGCCCCTCAAGGCGAGGCAAGCCACGCTCTTTTGCCCATCTCCCATTCCCATCCATAATAATAGCCACATGAGTGGGAATAGGAGTAATCTCCTCGGTTAGCTGGGGCATTGCCATTGCTTTGAAAGCCACTTTCTTCCTTAAAGACCCGGTCTGCGGAGCAACAATCTGCCGCTAACTCTTACCCCTAACTCAGATTTCTATAATCTCCGCCTCTTTATGCTGACCGAGGTCTTCAGCCCTTATCATAAAGTTATCAGTAAGCTTTTGCAGCTTCTCTAAAGCTCGCTTGCTATCATCTTGGGAGATCTCTTTATCCCTCTCGGACCTCCTCAACTCTTCCATTATTTCCCGCCTTATGTTACGAAGGGCTACCTTTGCCTCTTCAACCCTTTTCCGCACTACCTTAACCATCTCCTTCCGTCGCTCTTCAGTGAGGGGCGGGATTACTAGGCGAATAGTAGCCCCGTCATTTATAGGATTAAGCCCTAGGTCAGACTTAAGAATAGCTTTCTGGATACTGGCTGAGGTACTCCTGTCCCAGGGTTGGATCAGTAAGAGTCTTGCCTCCGGCACAGAAATAGTAGCAATTTGATTCAGTGGTGTAGGAACACCGTAAGCATCTACCTTGATATTATCCACCAAGGCTGGAGTGGCACGCCCGGTACGAATAGCAGCCAGCTCTCTTCTTAGGGCTTCAATGCTCTTTTGCATCTTTCCATCCCCAGCCAAGAGGATTTCGTCAATCATTTTATTCCTCAGTGGAGACTAAAGTTCCAATTGGTTCCTTTGCCACTGACTGCTTTATGCTATTAGGTGCCTGAAGGTTAAACACAACTAGAGGAAGCTTATTCTCTAGGCATAAGGAGAGGGCGGTAACATCCATAACCTCAAGCCTCATATTTAAGACTTCACGGTGGCTTAAGCGATCAAATTTCTTGGCTTTAGGGTCCTTTGAAGGGTCAGCACTATAGATGCCATCAACTTTATCTTTTGCCATAAGCAATACATCAGCTTTAATCTCAATGGCTCGCAAGGCTGCTGCTGTATCAGTAGTCATGTAAGGATTTCCTGTGCCAGCAGCGAAAATAACTACCCTACCTTTTTCTAGATGGCGGATAGCACGGCGACGAATATAAGGTTCAGCTACTGACTGAATAGGGAGGGCTGTTTGGGTTCTACAAATTATTCCCTCCCCCTCTAAGACATCCTGAAGAGCCAGGGCATTTATCACTGTAGCTAACATCCCAGCATAATCAGCAGTAGCCCTGTCCATCCCTTTAGCCTCAGCATCGGCTCCACGCCAGATGTTACCTCCTCCGACGACTATAGCCACTTCGACCCCGGCTTCTTTTATCTCTTTAATTTGCTGGGCTATCATCTTCAGAGTTGGGGTATGAATACCAAAATTTCCTCCTCCGCTAAGAGCCTCGCCACTTAGCTTCAGTAAGACACGCCTGTAATAAGGTGTACACATCTCTCCCTTTTACTTTCCCAACTCGAACCGACAGAATCTTTTTACGCTTATCTTCTCACCTACTTTAGACACAGTTTCGGCGATGATTTCTCTCACTGTCCTGGATGGCTCTTTAATGAAAGGTTGAGTTAGAAGGCAAACTTCCGCGGGATCTAATTTTTCTCCTTCAGGAATTTCTTCAGGGGAGATAAATTTCGGGGCTGTAGCTGCTACTTGCAATACCAGATCGTGAGCCAGTGTTTTAAATTCATTAGTATGAGCCACAAAGTCAGTCTCGCAATTTACCTCTACTAGTGCTCCAAGACGCCCATTCAGGTGGACATATGCCTCAATTAACCCGTGAGAAGCAACACGCTCCACCTTCCTTTCCGCCTTAGCCAGACCTCGCTGCCGCAAAATTTCGCTTGCCTTGTCTAAGTCACCTCCTGTTTCTAGAAGGACATTCCTACATTCCATTACTCCAGCGTTGGTTCTTTCCCTCAGCTCCTTTATCAGAGTCACTGAAATTTGCACTATCTCCTCCCTCCTCAGGGACAAAGGTTAATGAACCTAGGGTTTCTAAGGCTTCTTCACCAGCTACCTCCATGATCTCCTCCTCAGCTTTCCTCAAAGCCTCTTTCCCTTCAAGAACAGCGTCAGCTATCCGGCTACATATAAGCTTCACTGCCCTCACTGCATCATCATTAGCTGGGATCGGATAATCAACCTCATCAGGATTGCAATTAGTATCTACGGTAGCCACAATGGGTATCCCGACACGCCTTGCCTCGGCTACTGCGATCCTTTCCCGAGAAGGATCGACAATAAAAAGGGCGCTGGGAGGTTTGGTCATTTCTTTAAAGCCACCCATCTGGTGATTCAATCGCTGGATAGCCCTTTCTAATCTCAGGACTTCTTTCTTAGGTAACCTATTAAAATCACCCCTTGTTTTGCGGTCCTCTAAGCGAACCAGATAGTCAATCCGTGTCTGAATAACAGCAAAGTTGGTAAGCATTCCCCCTATCCAGCGTTGATTAACAAAGGGCATACCACATCGTTTTGCCTCTTGCTCAATTGCCTCTTGAGCTTGCTTTCTAGTGCCTACAAAGAGGATATCCCCCCCCTCAGCGATTACATCGGTAACAAATTTACAAGCTTTGTCTAGCAGAGCTACCGTCTGCTCCAGATTGATGATATGAATGCCGTTGCGCTGAATAAAGATATACTTTTTCATCCCGGGGTGCCAATGACCTACCTGATGCCCGAAGTGTGCCCCAGCCTCGAGCAATAATTTGATGGAAACAGCGTTTGCAGAACTTTGCTGACTCATCTTTCGTAAAACCTCACAAGATATATCGGCTAAGATTCTCGTCCTTGATCAAGCTCCCCACTTGTTGCCAGACATAGTGAGCATCCGCTACCACCTGTTCACCGCTCCTTTCCGCAGCAGTAAAGCTTAAATCCTCCAGTAACTTTTCCATTATAGTATATAGCCGTCGAGCGCCAATATCTTCATTGCGCTCATTCATCAACGCCGCCAAGCGAGCTATCTCTCCAATTCCTTCTTTAGTAAAAACCAGGTCTATTGCCTCTGTAGCCAGTAGGGCTTGGTATTGTTTAGTTAAAGAGTTACGGGGTTCCGTGAGTATCCTTTCCAAGTCGTGTTGGCTAAGGGGGCTGAGTTCCACACGTAAAGGGAAACGTCCCTGAAGCTCGGGAATGAGTTCAGAGGGTTTATTTTGTGAGAAGGTCCCAGCAGCGATAAAAAGTATATGCTCCGTCTTTATTGAGCCATAGCGTGTCATTGTTGTTGTCCCTTCTAAGAGAGGAAGAAGGTCACGCTGCACTCCTTCACCAGAAATATCCCTCCCTATATCTACCTTGGGACCAGTAAGCTTATCAATCTCATCGATGAACACTACGGCACTTTCTTCCGCCCTATTTATAGCCTCCTCTACAACCTGGTCAAAGTCAAGTAACTTGTTAGCCTCTTCCCGGGTAAGGATGCGTCTTGCTTCCCTAACTTGGACCTTGCGCTTGCGTCGCCCGGTATAGCCTCTAAGATTCCTATAGAACTCATCGAAGGAATTGTAGTCTTCCCCTAGATCTGCCTCTAGCGAGGGTTCTAGCCATACCCCCCTTTCCTCTATCTCATTGCCAAGTTCAATTTCAATGAATTGTTCTTCTAACTGATGATTACGTAAAAGTTCAGTTACTCGTTGGCGTGTTAAGGTAGAAACCCGCTCACCTTCTGCCTGAATTGTTGGTCTCCGCGCTACTTTAGAAACACCGCCAACGGCTTGCTGCCCTTTCGCCAGTGCTCGCTTGCCCCTTTGACCTAGCTGCTGATATAAATAACCAGCAATCCTCTCCACGGCTAGTCTCTCTGCCTTACTTTCAATTTCCTTTAATTTCCCATGGTATACCTCAGTGGCACTGATCTCTACAAGGTTATGAATGATTGACTCAACATCGCGCCCAACGTAGCCTACCTCAGTAAATTTAGTTGCTTCTACTTTAAGAAAGGGGGCATTTATTATTCCAGCCAGGCGACGGGCTATTTCAGTTTTCCCTACCCCTGTTGGTCCGATCATCAGGATATTCTTAGGGTAAATCTCTTGGCGCATTTCTGGAGTAAGCTTTCGACGCCGTTCCCGATTACATAAAGCCACTGCTACTGCTCTCTTGGCTTCACTCTGCCCGACAATGTATTTGTCCAACTCTCGAACAATAGCTTTTGGCGTCAAATCACCCATCTAACCTCCTTACCGCAGCCATCATGGGGTTAAGTTTAGCACGGAGGAGGGAGAAAGACAATAAGTTAAGCCCGTTAGATTACCTCTCCCAAATTGAGGTTTCTACTCCTAAATTGACTCCCTTTAGTAGCCATGCTATTATCAGAATAAGTTAAAGGTGCGATGTCAGCACTGAAAATACTTTATGATGAGATTGCGAATTGCCATCAGTGTGAGCTAGCTAAGTATCGCACTAAAGTAGTGCCTGGTGAAGGGGCGGAGGATGCAGAGATTGTATTCATCGGAGAAGCACCGGGTTGGCATGAAGACCAGGAAGGGCGTCCCTTTGTCGGTGCCGCTGGGCACTTCTTAGATGAGCTACTTGCTTCCATTGGGCTGAAAAGGGATCGGGTCTATATCTGCAACGTTATCAAGTGTAGACCACCTGAAAATCGAGACCCTCTACCGATAGAGTTAAAAGTCTGCCAGCAATGGCTTGACCGCCAGCTAGAATTACTCCACCCTAAGATAATTGTTACTTTGGGGCGCTACTCTATGGCAAAATTCTTTCCTGGGGAAACTATCAGCAAAAGCCATGGCAAGGCACGTAGAGAAGGAAATGTTATCTACTATGCGATGTATCATCCTGCCGCTGCTCTTCACCAGCAAAGTCTACGTCAGATAATTCAAGCTGACATGCGCAACATCCCTTCACTACTTGCTCAGGCAGACAAAATCCCGGAAACTAAGGAGAAGTCACAGCAATTGAGCCTGTTGTGAGCAAAAAGGATGGGTAAAGCGAAGAGGCGTTTATGCTAGATAGTGCATTCCATATCCTCACCTCTTCCCCAGCCCGACGGGTTCTCTGGCTGACTCTCGTCGGGGTTTTATTATTTCTATTCTGGACAGAGCTGCTTACAACCTTAGGAGTAGGAGTTGTTCTGCTCGTGTTGGCAATAATTACCCTGACCTTGGTAGTGTGGCTACGCAAGTTTTCCCTTATCTGGCATTGGTGGAATCTCTGGCTGGCTGCTATTGTCTTCGCTGCTGCTCTTCTGGGCTTATTTGCCTTCTTCGCCCCTGAGAGGGGTATCCTCAGCCAGGTTTCCCTCGGTGGGAATTGGGGTACTGCTATTAATCAGCATCAGAATTATTTCACTGGAGTGGGGTGCATAATAGCTCTGATTATTGCCGGGGTAATCCTAGTGAGAACACGTTTCACTTGGCGACCTCCGCATACTGTGGTGGAGAAAATGCTCCCTTTGTTGCAGCAACTCAGAAACTGGGGGCAGCGCTCCATAGCATGGCTAAGCCAGGTCTATGCAAAAAAGGTTCCCTCTGCACCTCGACCAATAGCTAAACCACCAAAAGCAAAGGTTAAAACTATCCCAGTAGAGGCTCCACGGGTAACATTAACCCCTCCCTCAACTCTTTCCCGAGAGGGTTGGGAATTGCCCGGCATTGAGCTCTTAGATGAGACTGTCAAGGTTGAACCTAGCCCGGCTGAGGTAGACAGGAGAGCAAAACTAATCGAAGAAGCACTTGCTAGCTACGGCGTGGAAGCAAAGGTAGTGCAAGTGAATATAGGTCCCACTGTGACCCAGTTTGGGATAGAGCCTGGATGGGACCGAAAGTATAAGAAGGTAAAGGAAAGGGATAAGAATGGCAATCTTAAGGTTCGAGTTGAAGAAGTATCTCGAACCAGAGTTAAGGTCGAGCGCATCACCTCTCTAGCTAACGATCTTGCTCTTACTCTAGCTGCTCCCAGTGTTAGAATAGAGGCTCCTGTACCAGGTAAATCAGTAATAGGTATTGAGGTACCCAACTCTTCTATGAGATTAGTTTGCCTCCGTGAGGTTATCGAAAGTACCGCCTTTACAAAGCTCAGCTCACGGTCAAAGCTTGCTCTAGCTCTAGGCAAAGGTACCGCTGGTGAGGCAGAAGTCTTGGATTTAGCTAAAATGCCACATCTACTTATTGCTGGAACTACCGGGAGTGGCAAGACAGTATGTCTAAATTCTATTATCGTTTCTTTCCTGATGAGGAATACACCAGAAGAACTACAATTCATAATGATAGACCCTAAGCGAGTGGAATTAGCGGCTTTCAATACTGTGCCTCACCTCATGACCCCAGTTATCACTGAGAAAGAAAGAGCGGTGGAAATATTAAAGTGGCTTAACCAGGAAATGGATAGCCGTTACCGCAAATTAGCTTTGATGGGAGCGCGTAACATTGATATGTATAACAAAAGTAGTAAAGTAGCTAAGCCAATGCCATACATTATACTCATTATTGATGAGCTGGCTGACCTGATGATAGCTAAATCTGAAGAAGTAGAGCCGCTTCTTTGTCGCCTAGCACAGATGGGTCGAGCAGTAGGCATTCATTTGGTGGTTGCCACTCAACGCCCCTCAGTAGACGTAGTTACTGGACTTATAAAGGCTAACTTCCCTACTCGTATCAGCTTCGCCGTAGCTTCACAGGTAGACTCACGCACTATCCTCGACACTGCTGGTGCGGAGAAGTTGTTAGGGCGAGGTGATATGCTCTATGTCTCTTCTGAAATGACCAAGCCCAAACGGCTTCAGGGGTGTTTTGCCTCTCCACAGGAAATTGAGAGGCTAGTCAGCTTTTGGAGCAATCAAAAGCAAGCTCAGCTAACTGAAGCCCTTGTCCCTGCTGGTGATGGAAGCACCCCAGACCCGCTTCTCGAAGAGGCGAGACAATTAGCAAGAGAGCATAAACAAATCTCGGCTTCCTTTTTGCAACGGCAGTTACGCATTGGTTATTCCCGAGCAACACAACTTATGGAGCTACTTGAAAAGGAGGATAAAGTAGAATAGAGAAGCAAGAGAGTTCTAGGGCAACAATGGAAGGCGTGCTCGAGGGAATAAGAGTCTTTGACTTTTCCCGTTATGCCGCCGGTCCTTATTGTAGTGAGCTTTTAGCCCAAATGGGAGCTGAAGTCATCCGAGTCGAGCGACCTGGTGGAGAAGAGGATAGGACTGTTGGACCCCCGCTAGATAGCTCTGTATTTGCTTTCCTTTTCTTAAGTAATTCCCCTAATAAGAAATGCATTACTTTGAACTTGCAGACTGAGAAAGGTAAGGAGATAGTAAAAGACCTGGTGAGGAATGCAGATGTAATACTGCATAACTTTGCCCCTGAGGTGGCTAAAACCCTTGGCATGGAATATGAAGCTTTGAAAAAAGTTGATCCGGCTATCATCGTAGCCGCTATTACCGGCTTTGGGCAATATGGACCACATAGTCAACGGCTTGCTTTTGATGTTACCGCCCAAGCTATGTCAGGTGCCATGGCTCTGACCGGACATCCTGGTGACCCGCCAACGCGCTCTATAGTAAGTTTCATTGATTATGGGTCAGGGATTCTAACCGCCTTTGGCATAATGCTTGCTCTCTATCACCGCCAAAGGACTGGTAGGGGACAATTGATTGACACCGCTTTAATGGATGTTGCTATCTCTTTTACCAGTGGCTTAGGTATTTTCACCGAGTATACATTATACCAAGCGCACCGGCTACGAATTGGCAATAATAGTTTCTGGACTGTAGCTGATTGCTTTAAGACAAAGGATGGCTGGGTCTTTCTCTACGCCGCAGGCAACTACATCTGGAGAAGATTTCTCAGGGCTATTGGAAAAGAGGAATTAGCTGACGATCCTCGGTTTCGATTTGATTACCTGCGGTTTAGTCATCGTCATATCCTTCGTCCTATTATTGAGGAATGGACATCTAGTAAGCCGACGGCTGAGGTGGTTGACCTACTTACTAAGGCACGCGTTCCCTGCTCCCCAGTAAATACTATCCCAACGATTCTGGAGGATCCCCAAGTTAAAGCTCGAGAGATGTTAGTAGATTTTGAATATCCAGGTGTGGGGAAAATCAAAACCTGGGGAGTGCCGATAAAGTTTTCAGAAACACCAGGCAAGACTCAGAAACGGCCTCCACTACTTGGGGAGCACAATGAGGAAATTTACTGCGGTCTTTTGAGCTTTAGCCCAGAAGAGCTTTCCCAACTCGAGGCGGGGGGGGTTATCTGAAAACAATAGAAAGCGGTGACATCAGTAGTTACGAGGTCTATATCCCAGTTTATATTACTCCACTAAGATAACCATTGCTTAGCTATGCGAATATTGGCTCGGGACGGGCATTGTATTTTCCCTGTCATGTGACCATAAAAAGGCGAAAGAGTTGCCATCTGGCATAGGTAACTTAAAGTAGAACCATAAAGTGCTTGGAGGAGAAAAATAGAAAAGGTATTGACAGGTATAAGGATACTTGACTTTTCTCGTTATGTTGCTGGTCCTTACACGACTACCCTCTTGGCTGATATGGGTGCTGAGGTTATCAGGGTCGAGAGACCCGGTGGAGAGGCAGATAGAGAGTTAGGACCCTTCGCTCCCAATGGTGAAAGCATGCTTTACATGGCTATCATGCGGAATAAAAAAGGAATTACCTTGAATCTAGAAAGTGATAAAGGGAAGGAAATACTCCAGAAACTAGTGCAATGCTCCGATGTCGTGCTACACAATTTCGCTATTGGCTCGGAGGAGGCAAAGATACTAAACTACGAGTCCCTTAAAAAGATTAACCCCGCAATTATTTTGTTAGTTGTCTCCGGTTTTGGTTCTACCGGACCTTATGCAGAGCGCCCTTGTTTCGATACTATTGCTCAGGCTTTATCAGGGGCAATGAGCTATACGGGGTTCCCTGGCAATCCTCCGACTAGATCAGGTGTAGCCTGGGCAGACTATAGTACTGCCGTCTATGGAGCACTAGGAATAATGCTCGCTCTCTACTATCGGCTGCTAACTGGTAAAGGACAGATGGTAGATCTGTCTTTACTGGATGTAGCTGTTTGCGCTATAGCTGGTGTTGGCGCTGTTGCTGAATATAAGGTTTTAGGCGCAGTCCGCCAGCAAATTGGCAACTACAGTTTCAATAATTTTACTGATTGCTTCCAAGCTAAGGACGGGTGGGTGATGATTTCCCCTATTGGCAACCCCCTTTGGAGAAGATTCCTTAAGGTAATAGGGAGAGGGGATTTGAAGGATGACCCCAGGTTTAAGGATGATATGAGTCGCTTCCAAAATCGCCACTTTATTCAATCTATAGCCAGTGAATGGGTAAAGGAAAGAACAACGAAAGAGGTAGTCCAGCAGATGGCGAAAGCACGGGTGCCTTGTAGTCAGGTAAATAACATTGCCCAGATGGTCGATGACCCCCAGGTCAAAGCCAGGGAGGCACTAGTGGACGTGGAATACCCTGATGGGGACAAAATCCCTTCGCCAGGGGTAGCAATAAAAATGTCTGAGACGCCAGGCACTATAGAAAGGCACGCTCCTAAGCTCGGGGAGCACAATGAGGAAATTTACTGTGGTCTTTTGGGCTTTAGCCCTGAGAAGCTTTCCCAACTCCAAAAAGATGGGGTAATCTAAAGAAGCGCATTAGTTTATATTTGTAGCACCCTTTTCATCTTCAGTATCTTCTTAATCAATAAATTTACCTCACTCATTCTGTCTTTACTCTCCAGCTATTGGTGTAGACATTCATTCTTTTTCCTCTAACAAAGCCAACAAGGGTTATACCTAAATCACCGGCTAGTCTCACTGCCAAATCAGTAGGGGCAGATTTGGAGATAATGATGGGGATGTTCCTTTTAGCTGCCTTGAGCAATATCTCCGAAGATATCCTTCCACTGGTAATTATTATGCCAGCCTCGGTAGATATATCTCTCAAAATAGATTCTCCAAAAATCTTATCCAAGGCATTGTGTCTCCCTATATCTTCGCTGAAGACTAAGATTTCCTTTGTATCACACAGGGCAGCACTATGAACTCCACCGGTAGCTCTATAAACCTGGGACTGATAGTGAAAGTCCTTTATCAGTTTTAGAACTTCGGGCACCGATATTTGTGTTTCGGACTCCACCTTTGCCAGGCTAGTAGCATCGGCAGCACTATAGAAAGTGGTTCCCCTTCCGCAGCCTGAGGTTATAAGGCGTTTAAATACTAGTTCCTTGGCAAATTCCCTTTCTTCCTCAACCTCTACTCGCACTACACCTCTCTGCTCATCGAGTAATATTTTCTTAATTTCTCCTTTGTTTCTTATTAAGCCTTCGGAGGAGAGAAAACCAATTGCCAAGTAATCTAGTTTTGTCGGAGAACAAAGTAGAGTTACCAGCTCTTGATTATTTAAAACAATGGTAAGAGGAAATTCCTTAGCTACGATATCCTCTATCTGAGCTACCTTCTCCTCAGTGACACGCAGTATAGGGAACTTTTCTGTCTCCTCTTCCATCATCTCTCTTGCGAATTCACCATCCAATCGAAAAACCTCCCTTCAGTTTCTTACAGGGTAGTATATACCCAAAGTGGTTGGCGGCGAAATATTCCCTCTTGATGCCTTACTTAGATCCATCAAATAATTAGTAATAGCTAGTGCTTATTGAGTGTGATAAACTATTCAAGCAAGTAGGGGGTAACGAAGCTATGAAGCAAGAAGAAGCTTCAGGTCCATTCTATACTATTCAGGAGACAGTCAAGATATTACGGGTAAGCGAGGGAAATGGGTTTTATTTGTTGCGGGAAGGTAGGAAGCACTCTACCACACAATGCAGGCTAAGAGGTTTCAGGCTTATGTCTTGGCAAAAGCAATCGAATCGACCATTGAACTGCAACAGAAGTTAAATATAGTTTGGAATGTAGAGGGCGAACTCTGTGTCGCCCCCTAAAGGGTGGACAGGGACGTCCACCCCTACAAAGAGAAAATTTGAGACGAAATGGTAAAGAGAATCGGTAGCAACATTATCCTGATTGGCTTTTCCACCACTGGGAAGTCAGTGGTGGGGAGGGAGGTAGCCAAGCAGCTTGGCTGGGAGCTGGTGGATACTGATGAAGAAATAGTC
>CAZUZX010000027.1:0-3855 GCA_964624525.1 uncultured Dehalococcoidia bacterium
GCCTCTGACATCCCACCGAAGGTAGCGAAGGAACTGGGGATTACTATAGTGCCCTTGTACGTGCGCTTTGGAGCCGAGGTTTATCGTGATGGGGTTGAGCTGAGCACTGAGGAATTCTACCGCAAGCTAACCAGCAGCCGAACCCTTCCCACCACCGCCGTACCCTCTCCTGGGGAGTTCGCTGAAGTCTATGATGGAGTGGCTGAAGAGACGGATGAAATCCTCGCTATTCACGTTGCTTCTAAATTCAGTGCCTGCTATGATGTAGCTTTGAAAGCTAAAGAGATGATGAAAAGGAAATGTCGAATAGAAGTAATTGACAGCCAGTCCGGAGTCATGGGAGAAGGGCTTATAGTTATCGCTGGCGCTAAGGAGGCTCAGTCAGGGGCAAACCTGGAGCAGGTGGCTGATACCGTAAGAAAAGCTATTCCCAAAGCACATGTTCGCGTGTGTTTCGATACGCTGGAATATCTAAGGAGGGGGGGACGCATTGGTAGAGCACAAGCATTATTAGGTTCGATGCTAAAGGTAAACCCCATTCTGGGGATAAAAGACGGTGAGGCTTACCCCTTTGGCAGAGAACGCAGCCGGGCGAAGGCAATTGATTGGTTGTATAATTTTGCCAAAAGTTTCTCTAACATAAGGGAGTTAGCTGTGGAACACGCAAATACCCCTGATGAAGTGGAAGCATTGGTGCAGCGCCTTGACGCTGTATTCCCTAAGGAGCATATCTATATCTCCACAGTTAGTCCTGTGGTGGGGACACATGTCGGTCCTCATGTCATTAGTGTGGCTGTATTAGAGAGGTAAGAATTTGTCCCGCCTAGGTTCAGACTCGACACATGGTTTAACCTTAGAAACACTGGTGGGAAAAAGGGTGTTTAATGACAGTAAAGATTGTCACTGATAGTACTTCAGATATCCCCCCTCAAATAGCCCAGGAGCTAGGGATCACTATTGTGCCCGTATATGTTCGCTTTGGAGACAAGGTTTATCGGGATAGGGTGGATATAAGCGAAGACGAATTATATCAGAAGATGTTAGAAGGTCCAGTGCATCCCACTACCTCTACACCCTCGCCAGGGGATTTTACTGAAGCCTATGAGAGGCTAGCCCAGGAAAGCGATGAGATTGTCTCCGTAGTGCTCACTGCTAAGGAAAGCGCCCTCTATAACTCGGCATTAATAGGCAAGGAAGCAGTAAAGAGAAAATGCCGCATTGAGGTAATTGACTCTCAATCAGTGACTATGGGCTTGGGGCTTATAACTATAGCTGCGGCAAGGGCAGCCCAAGCTGGCGAGAGTGTTGACCGAGTAATAGAAGTAGTCCACCAGGCTATTCCCCGAACACACCTCCTTGGTGTCCTTGATACCCTTAAGTATGCGTTGAGGGGAGGGCGCTTAGGCAAGGCAGTTGTATTGTTGGGAGGGGTGCTGAATGTAAAGCCTATGCTTACTATAAAAGCAGGTGAGGTTGTACCGGCAGGTCTAGCACGCACCCGTTCGAAGGGTATAGATCGTATACATGAATTTGTTAAAAACGCTTTCCACATTGAAGACCTGGCTGTAGTGCACAGCACTACTCCAAAAGAGGCACACACTTTAGCTGAGCGAATAAAGTCACTAATTCCTAAAAACCAACCCCTTATAGCTAGAATCGGCCCCGCTCTGGGAGTGCATGCTGGTCCAGGACTTCTGGGTGTAGCTCTCAGGGAGGGCGAAAGCGAGACAGAGAAAGTCACCGAGAAGGAGAGGAAAGGGAAAAGGTTATTTTTACCTACGCTGCGGGCTTCAAAATAGAGGGATTTCCTCCTTAAGATGAAGCAGTAGGCTACGAAGTAACTAGCAAGGGTTAAAGGTTGAGTCTAAGTGTTGAGCCACTACGGAAGATTCTCCGATTAGAGCAAGCCAGAGATTACAGCAACCTCGCAGTAATCGGAGGGCTGGATCGCTACCTCCAGGGTTACCTAGAAAAAGCCAAAGAAAGTAAGCTACCATCACTACCTTTCAAAGAGGTTTATCCGGCTAATTTTAGCTACGCTACCTTAAGCAAAGAGGAACGCAAAGAATGGATAGAAAAGATTCTCCGGCAGCTTGCTGAAAGAACTATAGTCGAGCCAAAGCAAGCAAAGGCATCCTTTTCTCGAACAGTGAAAAGGTCAAAAATAGCCTCGGTCAGTAGTTCCTCACTGGATTCCCCGATTACCCTTCTCAAAGGCATTAGCCCTACTTTGGCAGCCAAATTTGCTAAGCTGGGGGTAAAGACAATCCGCGATATGCTTTATTTCTTCCCACGGCGCCATCTTGACTACAGCCGTAGAAAGCTTATTGCTGAGCTGGAGCCAGAAGCAGAACAGACTATTATAGCTACGGTATGGGAGGCTCGGGAGGTAACCTTGGGGGGCAGGCGAAGTACTGAGGCTATTGTCGGTGATGAAACAGGAAACATCCGCGTAGTGTGGTTTAACCAGCCTTATCTCGCTAAGAGATTACACACTAATGCCCAAATAGTGCTCTCTGGCAAGGTAAGCCTGTTCCAGGGGAAGAGGGTGATGGAGTCACCGGAGTGGGAGACACTAGGCTCTGAAGACTTAATCCACACCGGGCGTCTAGTCCCCCTCTATCCCTTAACCGAAGGGTTAACCCCTCGTCTGGTGCGCAAGCTAGTGAAGGAAACGGTGTCTCAATGGGCTCCCCAATTAGTTGACTTCTTACCCCCGGAGGTAAGAGACCACTGCTCCCTCTTAGACCTACCTCAGGCTATTCAGCAGGCGCACTATCCTGATAACGAACAAATGAAGGACGAGGCAAGAAAACGCCTCGCCTTTGACGAGCTTTTCCTGATTCAATTGGGGGTATTTTCCCGAAAGCACGAGTGGCAAGAGAGCCAGCAAGGTAACCCTTTTCAAGTCGATATCCCCCTTCAGGAGAGGTTTCTTAGCAGCCTGCCTTTTACTTTGACGACGGCACAACAGAAGGTGCTTAGAGAGATTCTATCCGACCTAGAAAAGTCAAAGCCGATGTGTCGGTTGCTGCAAGGGGAGGTAGGTAGTGGGAAGACAGTTGTAGCTACCACAGCACTGTTGACAGCTGTAGCAAACGGTTATCAAGGGGCTTTTATGGCTCCCACTGAGGTTCTCGCTGAGCAACACTTCCGCAGTATCTCTACCTTCCTATCGAAAGTAGGGCAACCAGAGGAAGGAAATGGCGCCTTATCTCGCTACTATTCCCTTCTTCCTCGCCCTCTCACTATAGCCTTGTTAATCGGTAGCCTGAGCCAAAGCAAGAAGCGTGAGCTGCAACAGCTCACTAAGCAAGGTGATGTAGACTTGATCATTGGCACTCACGCTCTAATTCAAAAAGAGGTGGAGTTTAAACAGTTAGGACTGGCAGTAATAGATGAGCAGCACCGCTTCGGGGTGTTACAGCGCTCCGCACTGCGGCAGAAGGGTTTCAATCCTCATATCTTAGTGATGACCGCAACCCCTATCCCCCGCACCCTCGCTCTAACCCTTTATGGTGATCTTGACCTCTCAGTTATTGACCAACTCCCCCCGGGAAGAGTACCGATCGAAACCAAGTGGCTAAGTCCGAAACAAAGGGAGAAGGCTTATGCCTTCCTTCGTCAAAAAATAGCCCAGGGACATCAGGCGTTTATCATCTGCCCTTTGATTGAGGAATCGGAGAGCATTGAAGCTAAGGCGGCTATGGCTGAGTATCAGCGTCTCTCTAAAGAAGTCTTCCCCGACCTACGCTTAGGGCTGCTCCACGGGCGTATGCCAGCTTCAAAAAAAGAGGAAACAATGAGACACTTTAGAGACGGAGAGCTGGATATCTTAGTCTCTACGCCAGTAGT
>CAZUZX010000027.1:3955-5852 GCA_964624525.1 uncultured Dehalococcoidia bacterium
TAGCTAGGCTGTGGGAAAAAGGAGGAGAATCAAGCTAGAAGGGGGGTGAACATGGTAAAGAAAACGTCTGCTAAGAAGCCAGCAAAGGCAGCCAAGACTAGTGCCCGCAGATGCGGTGCTGCCGCAAAAAAGAAGGCTTAAGAACCCTTGGGTGGAGACTTTATGCCCCACCTGCCAGTCTAAGAAAGCAATAAAAGCAATATTAGAGCTAAAGAGTTGAATGCTTAAGGATAGAATTGCCCAGTTTCTAGAACAAGCTACGGTGGAGGCGCAGCGGAGAGGTTTGCTTCCCTCTGTTGCTTTGCCGGAGATTACCGTGGAGCACCCCCAGAGCGCAGTCTACGGCGACTATGCCTGTAGTTTTCCTTTGAAGCTAGCTCGAGTAGCTGGGGTTGACCCTCTGGACATAGCTGAAAAAGTGGCGAAGCTTATTGCTCCCATCCCGGAGATCGAGAAGATTGAGGTAGCACCGCCAGGTTTTATCAATTTCACCTTGAGGAGCGATTGGTTGGCAAAGCAGGTTGAAGTCATGCTTAATACTGGTGAAGCCTATGGCAACATTGATTTAGGAAGAGGCTCAAAGGTGCAGCTAGAATTTGTCAGTGTTAACCCTACCGGTCCTCTCCATGTAGGTCATGGTCGAGGGGCTACCCTCGGCAGCACCTTAGCCAACGTGCTCGCTGCTGCTGGCTACTTGGTAGAAAAGGAATACTACGTTAATGATGCCGGCGCTCAAATGGATGCTTTCTACTCTTCCCTCTTTGCCCGCTACCGGCAGGCTTTCAACCTTCCTGCCGAAATACCCCCTGAAGGCTATCACGGCGCCTATGTAGCCGAACTAGCGAGGGAGATTGCGGCTGAAAGAGGTGACTCTTTCCTTAACCTGACTGATGAGAAAGCCGTCATTGAAATAGGAAAGATTGGACTGGAGAAAGTATTAAAATCTATTGAGGCTGACCTCGAGCTACTTGGAGTGAGCTTTGATGTCTGGTTTAGTGAAAAAAGCCTTTATGAGGAGGAATGGTATCAAAAAGCCATGTCCTTGCTGCGACAAAGGGGTTATATCGCCGAAAAGGAGGGGGCGGTATGGTTTGTCTCCTCCACTTTGGGCGAGGATAAGGACAATGTTCTCGTGCGTAGTAGTGGCACACCGACCTATTTTGCCTCCGATATTGCTTATCACTACAACAAATTCCTGGAGCGCAAATTTGACAAGGTGGTTAATATCTGGGGGGCTGACCACCAGGGACATGTCCCCCGCATGAAGGCGGCAGTAAGTGCTTTAGACATCGACCCTAGTCGGCTGCAAGTAATTATCACTCAAATGGTGACTCTGAAACGAGGGGATGCTGAACTTCGCATATCGAAGCGCAGTGGCGACATTGTTACCCTTCGAGAGTTAGTGGAGGAAGTGGGTGCCGATGCCTGCCGCTTTTTCTTTCTCTCCCGCTCCGCTGATAGCCAAATGGATTTTGACCTTGAGCTTGCCAAAAAACAATCGGCGGAGAATCCCGTCTATTACGTTCAATATGCTCATGCCCGCATTACCAGTATCCTCCGCCTTGCTCGAGAAAGGGGCATAGACTGTGCCTCGGGAGATGTCTCTCTGCTGGTCACTGAACCGGAGTTAACCCTTATCCGAAAAATGCTTCAACTGCCGGAGGTGATAGAAATAGTGGCTCGCCATCTCGAACCTCACCACCTTCCCTATTATGCTCAAGAGATAGCCACTGTCTTTCATAGTTTCTACGACCAGTGTCGCGTTATCTCTAAAGATAAAGCTCTGACACTAGCTCGACTCAAGCTAGTAGAGGCAGCCAAAATTGTTTTTGCTAAGACACTTCACCTTATGGATATGACTGCCCCGGAGAGGATGTGAGGCTTTATACGTTTTGTT
>CAZUZX010000027.1:5952-12964 GCA_964624525.1 uncultured Dehalococcoidia bacterium
TTTGTTTGACGTGCTAGTAGGGGTATGATATAATGCCCACACAGTAGGTAGTTAGACTAACCTGTTGTTTTGTGAATTGTGCCTTTACGCGGGAAGCTCTGGTACTTTTTATTTTCGTAATTAGAAAAAATGAGGGAATATTTAATTAGACCACTGAAGAAAGCCTCTGCTATTCTCGCCGAGGTGGAGAAACGTATTCCGGAGACCAAAGTCCCTTCGGAGAGGATTTCTACTGTTATTGCTGGAGTTGGAAAGTATGTCCCGGACAAGATAGTTTCCTCCCAATCCATTGAGGAACTTCTGCAATTTGAAGAGAAGTTCAATATGGGGATGGGCGCGATCGAAAGGCTAACTGGGGTTAAGGAGCGGAGGCATGTCTTAAATAATGAGGTTTCCTCCGACATGGCTCTAAAGGCTAGTCAGAGGGCTATCGAGCAGGCAGGTATAAGTGTAGAGGAGATTGATTTGATTGTCTTCGCCTCAGCCTCACACGATATTGCTGAGCCAGCTACAGCTAACATTCTGCAAGACAAACTGAAGGCTTATAATGCTCATGTCTTCGATGCCAAGAATGCCTGTAACAGCTTTCTTAATGGTATGGACATTGTGGATGCCTTTATCCAGACTGGTCGTTGCCAAGTTGGACTGGTAGCCGCTGGAGAGGTGCTCTCACCTTTTATCAACTGGAACATTAATACTTTCGAGGAGCTGGGGCGAGGATTTGCTGCTCTTACCTTGGGGGATGGTGGTGGGGCAGTGGTTCTTAAAGCCGCTGATGAGGTGGGGCGGGGGATACAGAGAACCTATTTTGCCTCTGACGGTTCCGCCTGGGAATTAGCTACCATCAAGGGTGGCGGCACCCTTTGCCCCTTTGACCTTTCCCAATCTTACTTTACATCACAGAGTGCTGACATTAATCGGATTGCTCTCAGACATATCCCACCCATCATCAAATTATTCGTTGAGCAAGTCGGCTGGCAACCTGAGAATGTTGACCTGGTAGTCTCGCACCAGGTTACTCAACAGATTATCGAGAGGATAGGCAAGCATGTGGGTATTCCTTCTGAGAAGTGTATGGTCACCCTTACTAAGTATGGCAATACCGCAGCTGCCAGTATCCCTATTGCCCTGGCGGAGGCAATGGAGGAAGGTCGCCTGCATAAGGGAAGCAAAGTTCTCTTGGTAGGCGGGGCTTCTGGCTTTAGTGTCGGTGTTATAGCATTGGTGTTCTAATATATTCTCTTCAGCGGTGCTAAGCTTAATAAAAGTTTTTTCTCACCCACCTCTGAAAACTCCACTACCACCTCATAATCACCTCTAGCTGGGCTACAGCTTATTACCACTCCCTCACCAAACTTGGCGTGGTGCACATGGTCACCAACTTGTAGAGCTAAAGGAGTAAAGCCAGAAGTAGGTGCTATCATTGCCACCCCTGCCCTTGGTTCCTCAAATAGACTCGCAGATTTCATCAGTTGTGGCGGGATATCCTGGAGGAAGCGAGAAGGAGGATTGGCATTGCTCCCACCCATCAAGCTACGGCGGAGGGCACGGACCAAATACAGGAGCTTCTGAGCGCGTGTCATCCCTACGTAACATAAGCGGCGCTCCTCTTCCATTTGTGCCGGGTTTTCAAAGGACTTGAAATGGGGTAGTAGCCCTTCTTCCATTCCGACAATAAATACCACAGGAAACTCCAAGCCCTTGGCTTGATGGAGGGTAATAAGGGTTACTACGTCTTTCCTCTCATCTATCTCATCAGCTTCAGACACCAAAGTCACCCCCTCAAGAAAAGAAGCGAGACTATCCCGCGGCTTCAGTCCCTGATACTCGCTGGCGACAGTACGTAGCTCCAAAATGTTTTCCCAGCGTTCCTCCCCATCCTCTAACTCAAGAATGTAGCCCTTATATCCCGACTTCTGGAGCACTAAATCCAGGAGGTCAGCTACATTAAGCCTTTCGCTTTCACTAATCAACTCTTGGAGCAAATTAAAGAAATTGGTGAGTGCCTGAGTAGCCCGGGCTGGAAAGGGAGAGGAAGATTTCTGCTGGGCAATGGTCTCCAGTCCAGTATAGGGTGGGATACCAAGACTTTGTGTCCACTGGCGTAGCTCATCCAAAGTCTTCTGTCCGACGCCTCGCCCCGGGGTGTTGATTATCCTGGTCAAGCTAACACTGTCATAAGGGTTATAGGTAAGCTTTAGATAGGCGATAACATCCTTGATCTCGCGCCGCTCATAGAAGCGGACAGCGCCCACTAATTGATACGGTATTCCGTAGCGGATAAAAGCCTCTTCGATTACCCTCGATTGGGCATTAGTCCGATACATCACCACACAATCAGCTAATGAAGTTTCGCCCTGGCTCACCAGGTGCTCTACCTCGCTGACCACAAATTGTGCCTCCTCCTCCTCGTTATAGGTCTCGACTATGGTAACCGGTAAACCCGGCTCGTTCTCAGTCCATAGCTTCTTTTCCTTACGCTGCTTATTAGCTGAGATAACCTTATGGGCTACCTCCAGAATAGTTTTGGTAGAGCGGTAGTTCTGCTCTAAGAGGACTGTCTTTGCCCGGGGGTAGTCCTTCTCGAAATTAAGGATATTGCGTAAATCGGCAAATCTCCAAGAGTATATCGACTGGTCGGGGTCACCCACTACACAGATGTTGCTGTGCTTCCCTGCCAATTGTCTTGCCAGGGCATATTGGGCAATATTTGTATCCTGAAACTCGTCAATAAGTAGATGGAGATAACGCGACTGATATCTGGTAAGGACTGGAGGATGGCGACTAAAAAGTTGCACTGTCATCATGATGAGGTCATCGAAGTCTAAGGCTTTGCTCCGCTCCAGGAGCATCTGGTAATACTCATAGACTCTACGCACTATCTCTTCGAAATAGCTGTGAGTTTGTTGAGCATAGTCCTGCGGCGACACAAGCTGACTTTTGGCTGCCGTTATAGCCGACTGGAAGGCTTTTGGGGTATATTTGCGAGGGTCAATGCCCAGCTCTTGAAGGCTACGTTTTATTAAGTTGAGCTGGTCATCTTCATCATAAATAACGAATTGGGAGTCAATCCCTATCTTCTGCGCTTCACGGTGTAGAATACGAGCGCAAATAGCGTGGAAGGTGCCCAAAGTCAGCTCCTCCACTGAGCGCCCTAGCAGGCGGTAAAGTCTTTCCCTCATCTCCCTCGCTGCTTTGTTGGTAAAGGTGACTGCCATAATACGGCGTGGGCTAACACCGCAGACCTTAATCAGATAGGCAGCTCGATGAGCAATTACCCTGGTCTTACCACTGCCCGGACCGGCTAAGATGAGCAAGGGTCCTTCAACACTCTCTACCGCTTCCCGCTGGGCGGGGTTAAGTCCCTCTAAGACATCCATTCTGGTTCCAGAGCCATTGTAGCATTACTGAAAAAACAGCATCAATCAAGCCTAAATGGAGACCGTTTAATAATTGTAGGGGACAAACTCCGTGTCGTCCCTTTACAATAGGGTGGACAGAGACGTCCACCCCTACTGAATATATGGGCTATTATTGCCACCGCGTTTTATTTCATGTAAGCTAGGCATGCTGGAGAAGAAAGCGTGAGCTTTTCTCAAGAGCTTATTTTTAGTTTTGTACCGCTCTTTGTTGCCATCGATGCTATAGGCAATGTGCCTATAGTTATATCATTGAGCTCCGATATGAGTAGCCGTGAGCGACTAAGATTAGTAAACCTAGCACTAATTACGGCTACTGTGGTAGGGCTAGCTTTTCTTTTTGTCGGAAAGTATGTCCTGCAGTTACTGCATATTGAGGTAGCTCACTTTGCTATTGCCGGAGGATTAGTGCTGCTGGTGCTCTCCATAAGACATATTATTACCGGGAGAGTTGTAGAGATGCCGTCGAGGGATGAGATGGTGGCAGTGGTCCCTATTGGCACCCCTCTAACAGTAGGACCAGCAACCTTGACTACCTTGCTGCTCTTTAGCCAGCAGTATAATCTAGGAATTGTTCTTCTCGCCTTTGCGCTGAACATGGTAGCCGCTTGGCTTATCTTTCTCTTTGCCAATAAGATAGAAGGTTTCCTCGGGCAAGGTGGTCTCAATGCTACCTCTAAAGTAGCTAGCCTGCTTTTGTCAGCTATCGCTGTTAGAATGGTCATCCTGGGATTAACCAGCGTTTTCCCTCAGCTCACCTAGGTGAGGTGAATGACAAAAAGTACTGTCTGAGTAACTAGTTATCACCCATTTAGCTTACGAGGCAAACTTTATATCTGAGTTTTTGCCTACTTCTTTAGCGAAATCCATCAGTATCTTTGTTCTTAGCTCGTTCTTGATCCGAAACGGGGCGACAAATTTACCCTTCAGCCATATCTTCTGTGGTTCTATGTGCACTAATATCCGCGGTGACTTGGAAACTTCGTTCAGGAAGTTGGGATAGTTATCTTTAAACTCTTTCTTGGCTTCTTCTATGAACTGACCATCATAAGCTGTTATAGTTTCTTCTAGCACTTGGACTGCCTTATTAATGTTACTGTCTGTAGTCAAAGGCACTCTTACTTCATCGAAGATGTATTCGCAGTTTATTTGTGCTTGTTTTGTGGAGTAAACTTTTGAATAGTTCAATACAGGCTGGTCTAGGATTATTAGATTTGGGACGTACAAGAGACGACCGGTAAGTTCACCACCCAGCTTTTCGTCCTCCCCAACCTCATCTAGAGTGAAGTGAAGTAATCCGATGTGCGTTACATCACCTTTTAGGTTACCGATTCTTATCCTATTGCCTACAGAGAAAGGTTTGAGCAAGATAATGGCAAAGTAACCAAAGAAGCTCGACACATATTTTTGCAAGGCAAGGGCGATTCCAATAGCGATTACGGTGATATATACTGCCATACCTTTGAGAAACAGCATAGAGAGTAAAAATCCCACGACAAGAAGGAGAATCATACTTGCGACTATAATTGTAGATATATTCCTCCGCATGGCTAACTCCTGTTATTGACTCAAAGCCTTGGCCCCTATTGTATGCTTTCTTCCAATATATTATACTATGTTGGCTGGGATAAGCTATGGCTGTCCAAGTAGAGCTCAAAACAGGACTGGGGATATTTGAAGTGCTCTCCCATGTATGCCGCAGTCCTCTCGATGCCTTCAAACAATTTGTCGAAAATGCTGCCGATGCCATTGAGCAGGCAGGCGAAAAAGAAGGTTGCATCCGTATTGAAGTTAAGTACGGACTAGCGTCTGACAGGCAACAGGTGGTGAACTCTCTTATTGTGGAGGACAATGGCATAGGTATGAATGCCCAGAAGATGCAGCAGATACTTCAGCACATCGGTGATTCTGAAAAGCTTAACTATGCCTTGAGAGGTGAGAAAGGAATAGGCATTTTAGCCTTTGCTACAATAACAAAGGAGCTACACATCTCTTCAACGGAAAAAGATGGTTTTGCTGCCAGCTGTCTCATTCTGAAGCGAGACCTGCTGAAAGCCGGACTAGGAGAGGTTAACCGGCAGTGTCCGCTGCATCGCAGTTCCAAGCGAGGAACTACAGCCTATCTCATAGATATTCTCCCGGAGGTCACGGCTCAGCTGTCTAAGAGACGAATCAAGGATTACCTTAGTCGGGAGTTTGCTACTGACTTGCGTCGTAACCTCTACACCTTGCTTATCCGCGACAATGAGCACTATGAGTATATTGAGCCACAACGCTACCGTGGGGTGAAGGCATTAGCCATGGATATTCCCTTGGGGCGTTTCGGGCATGCCAGTGCTGAACTGTATGTTTTGCCTGTATCGGCTCCTGATGCCACTGTCAGCCTATATGGGCGGGGAGGCACCCGAGTCTGCTACTTGGTGGAACTGGAGGATTTCAAAAAGCAGCCGTGGATAGGTCAGCAACTCGAAGGCTACATTCGATGTGACTACCTCAAGCGCACTGCGGACAAGACTGCGGTGATTCAAAATGAGGTCTATCGTGCCCTGGTAGTCGAACTCAAAGCCCTGGAGTCTTATATCGGGGAGCAAATACAACGAGTGGCTCAAGAGTACCAGAGCCGTCGGCTAGCCAAAGTGATAAGAAGCACTGAGGAGTTCATTAACAAGTTTGTATCTTATATAGGAGGGGAAGTAGCACTGGAAAAGTTATTCCCCGCCCGCCGCCGGGTTGGTGAAGGAGTAGCTGTACCGAAAAAGCTCCCGTCTAAGCCAGAGGAAAAGCCAGCATTGGCTGAACTAGCAGCGCAGCGTCCCAGAGCTATCCCTCGTCCCCTATTTATCCAACTCTGCTCACCTCCAGTAGACAAGGTGCAACTGAGAAGTTGGTATGATGCCGATACCGGCCTCATACATATTAATCGGGAACATGCCGACTTCCTAGAGGCAGAGCAGGAGGACAGACGGTTTATGCGTTACTTATTCGCTTTATGGGTCAAGGAGCATTTGCTCCCTGAATACCAAGGTGATGCCGAAAGAATAGCTGATGAAATGGTAGGGCTTCTTATTAAAGCAGAACTTCCCTTTAGCCGGTTTCTGACGCGGTAACTCTAGGGAGCCTAGGCTCTTGCATATTTTGACAATCAATATTATAATCGGGCAATTTAAAGCAAATGAAAGGAGGTGCTTTACATGGCTCAGAAAGGAGGGCAAGAAGAGATGACTGTAAAGCAAGCTGCTGGTATTATCGGCGGGCTAGCCTTTGCTGCGGGGTTTATCGCCGCAGTAGCCTGTGGTATCATACCCGATACGCGTGATAGCGGTAGCGTCACCCTAGCTCTGTTGATATTGGGCATTATTGTGGCAGTGCTGAATATCACGGGCAAGGAAGTAGTGCCCGTGATGATAGCGGCAATAGCACTCATAGTAGCTGGTACGATTGGTGGAATTTTCATTCCACTGAATGACATCTATCAGGGATTCGGTACGTCGGTAATGTGGATTGTCTGGTATTTTGCTGTCTTTATGACGCCAGTAGCTGTAATTTCCGCAGTGAGAGCAGTAATAGCTCTAGCCCGTCCTGGCGACTAACGA
>CAZUZX010000028.1:0-8872 GCA_964624525.1 uncultured Dehalococcoidia bacterium
AGTGAAGAATCTGCTAACGCTCAGGACAGGCTCTGCGAAGAATCTCGAGACCCTTCCCCCGATAGATTGGGGTCAGGGTGACAACTAAAATCTCTACAAATTCCAGAGGAGGAGTAGCTCAATGAGTGAACATCGCGGAGTACTGATTTTAGGTGAGGTAGAAGATAAAAAGATTGCCTCGATTACGAAAGAGTTATTAGGGGTAGGAAGAAAGTTAGCTGATGAACTTGGCGAAGGGTTAAGTGCTCTCCTTATTGGGAGCGAAATAAAAGAACTGGGTAGGGAAGCTATTACCTGGGGGGCAGACAAGGTCTATGTTGCTGATAATCCCGCCTTGGCTACCTATAATAGCGATTGCTATACAGCGGTGGTAACCAAGGTATGTAAAGAGATAGCCCCTTCTATCTTCCTTCTGGGGCAGACTAGCATCGGTCGTGATGTTGCCCCGAGGGTGGCAGCCAGGTTAGGCGCTTCTCTTGCCACCGATTGCATTGAGCTTAAAGTCGCTCCTGATACAAAGCGATTGATTCAAACACGCCCGGTATACGGGGGGAATGCTATGGCAGTGGTAGTTTCCAAAGCCTATCCTCAAATTGCCACGGTGAGACCGAGGTCAATGTCACCACTAAGTCCCAACACATCAAGATCGGGTGATGTCGTCCTTATTGATGTAGGCGCGGATGTCTTAGTGACAAAAACTAAGGTTGCCAACAGGGTGAAGGAGGAGGTTAAAGGGATAAAACTTGAAGAGGCTAAGGTGGTGGTAGCGGGAGGGGCAGGTATCAGTGGGGCTGAGGACTTTAAACAGCTCTGGGAACTAGCGAAGGTTTTGGGGGGTGCCGTAGGAGCAACAAGAATCCCTTGCGAACAGGGATGGGCGCCCTCGGGTCTCCAAATCGGGCAAACAGGCAAGATAGTAACCCCTGATCTCTACATTGCCGTGGCTATCTCTGGTGCTCCGCAACATATCGCTGGATGTCTAGGGTCTAAGTATATTGTAGCTATAAATACAGACCCTGAAGCCAATATGCTCAAAGTAGCCAACTTCGGAGTCGTCGGAGACTACAAGGAGGCTTTACCAGCGCTGACCACAAAATGTAAGGAACTCCTCCACTGAAGAGCTTCTCCCTCACCTTTTTTGACAGTCGAATGGCTTATTTCGTAAAATAAATATGAAAGGATTTCTCTTTAATGAGGTGAAAATATGAATTTCGAACCAACTGATGAACAGAGAATGTTCCAAAAGCTAGCCAGAGATTTTGCTGATCGGGAAATTGAGCCAATAGCAGACCAGCTCGACCGCGAAGGGGTAATTCCACCGGATATGCTCAAAAAAATGGCAAATGTGGGATTGCTGGGGATGACCGTTCCCGAAAAATATGGTGGGCTTGGAATAGGATGGCTAACCTTTATCTTAGTAACAGAGCAGATACATTACCCATGTACCGCCTGCACCTGGCTACTACTCTGCAACGGTCTTTCCGAGCTACTTCTCCGCTATGGCACGGAGGAGCAAAGACTGGAATACTTACCACCGATGATTGCCGGTGATACCCTACCGAGTGCAGCTTTTACTGAGCCAGCTACAGGCTCAGACCCGGCAATGTTAACTACTACTGCCCGCCTGGATAACGGCTACTGGATAATAAATGGGACTAAGCGTTTTCACACCTGGGGGCATCTCCATGGTCCGGCGGTTATTTTTGCCAAAACAGATGGAGATAACCTAAGCGCTATCATGGTGCCCAAAAATACGCCCGGATATAGCTGGTCAAAACCATGGAATTTGCTTGGGGTAAGAGGTCTGGAGACAGTAGATACCTTCTGCCGTGATGTGCGCGTGCCGGAGAAGAATCTAGTTGGCGAGAGGGGGAAAGCTTTTGCCATATTGGATTATATGACCTCAGGCGGGAAGCAACAAATAGCGATAAGGTCGGTAGCTTGCGGACAACGTGCTCTTGATGAAGCAATAAAATATGCCAAAGAAAGGACGACTAGAAAAGGTCCCATTGCCAATATGCAAGGGCATCGCTGGCTTTTAGCTGAAATGGCGTCGAGGGTGGAAGCATCTCGCTGGTTAACTTATCGAGCCGCCTTTCTTAAGGAGCAAAAGAAGGATTCCAGAGTGGAGACAGCCATGGCGAAGCTATTTGCTGGTCAGGCTGGAGAGTGGGTTGCCTCCCAGGCACTCCAAATTCATGGGGCTTATGGCTATACCACAGAGTACAAAATAGAGAGAATCTACCGGGCTGCCAAACAGTCAGAGATAGCTGAAGGCGTAAATGAAATGCAAAGATCAATCGTCGGGGCTGCCTTGGTGAGAGACTGAAGTAGGTTATGCCAGAAAGAAATGGCTAACGAAGTAGAGCGACAAAGTAAAGTATCGCTGCTGCCATACCCTCGACCGATATCTTCTCCCTTATACTATTTTCCCCTATCCTTTGACTTTTGTCAGCCTCATTTGAGCCTCAATAAAGCATTTAATGGTAAGAAAGGAGAATAATTAGGTGATTGAGAGGTTTAGGCAGTGGGTAGACAATAGACATGAGTATGCCAAGGAGTGGAAAAGGAGAACCGGGGGAAAAGTTATTGGTACTATTTGCACCTATGAGCCAGAGGAAATTCTCTATGCCGCCGGCGTCCTACCGGTAAGAATTTTCGGCAGCCACGAACCAGCAAGCATTGTTGAACCTTATATTTTTGGCATGTATTGTCCCTTCTGTCGCGACTGCCTAGCTCAGGGGCTGCGGGGAAAATACGATTACCTTGATGGTATAATGCTAGCTCAGTCCTGCCTGCATCTTCGCCAAACCTTCTGGAGCTGGGTAATGCATATACCCATTGATTATCACTATTACCTTCTCATGCCGCATGGGGTTCAAAACCCAGGAAGATACGAGTATCTGAAAGGTGAGCTAGATATCCTCAAAAAATCACTGGAGAACTGGGTGGGGAAAAGCATTACTAATGAAGACTTAGATAGAGGGATAGAGATATTAAACACTAACCGCCGCCTCATGCGGCAGGTCTGGGAATTCAGAAAAAGGGATAACCCACCGATTACCGGGCTAGAAGCAATGGAAATCGCTCTATCTAACCAAATGGTAGATAAGCAAGAGCACAGCCAAGCGCTAAAGGAATTGCTCCAGGAGCTGCCAGAAAGAAAGCTTGACCGCGAGACAGGAACAAGGTTGATGATTATTGGCAGTGAGGATGATGACCGTGATTTTATGAGGATGGTGGAGCAAGAGCTATCACTCCCAGCAACCTTTGTCATCGAAGACCACTGCACCGGGAGCCGATATTTTTGGAACGAGGTTATTCCTCACAAAGACCGACTCATGGCTATTGCTGCCCGCTATTTGGATAGAGTTCCCTGCCCCACTAAGGACTGGCCAGTGAGAACAAGGTTCCCTCACGTCCTAAGCCTGGCGAAGGAATTTAATGTTGAAGGGATAATTTTAATGCAGCAGAAGTTCTGCGACCCCCATGAGCTTGATATGCCAGCACTAAGAAAGTTTCTTGAGGATAATGGCTATCCGGTCTATTTCCTTGAGTTCGATATTACAGTGCCAGCAGGTCAGTTTAAGACCCGCGTCGAAGCATTCCTCGAGACGATGGTAGAGTTTGTTTAGGGGGCGGTCAAGGGCTCTACTAATCTTGCCTGCGAAAATACCTTAGTTGTAAAGGAGGGCAACGAGTGATCGAGAAGTTCGCACAATGGGTAGACAATAAGCATGAGTATGCTAAGGAATGGAAGAGGAGGACAGGCGGGAAGGTCATGGGCTACCTTTGCACGTATGTGCCGGAGGAGATCCTCTATGCCGCAGACATCCTTCCAGTGAGAATCTTTGGAAGCCATGAGGCAGCACCAATCGTAGAACCTTATACTCCCAGTATGTATTGCCCCTTTTGTCGTGATTGCCTCGCCCAAGGACTAAGAGGAAGATACGACTATTTGGATGGCATAATGCTAGCGCAATCCTGTATACATATGCGCCAAACCTACTGGAGCTGGAAATTACACGTACCCGTCGACTACTGCTATTACCTTTTGATGCCCCATGGCAATCGGACTCTGGGAAGGTATGATTACCTAGCAGGAGAATACGCAGACTTTAAAGGGTCCTTGGAGAAGTGGATTGGCAGAACTATCACCGACAAGGATTTGGACAGAGGAATAGAGATTCTAAACAACAACCGCCGCCTGATGAGGCAGGTCTGGGAGTTTAGAAAGAAGGACGATCCACCAATCACCGGCTTAGAAGCGATGGAAATCTCCTTGTCAAATCAAGTGATCGACAAGCGGGAGCATAGCCAGGCACTGGAGGAATTACTCAAGGAATTACCAGAAAGAAAGCTTGACCGCGAGACAGGAACAAGGTTGATGATTATTGGCAGTGAGGATGATGATCGTGAGTTTATGAGGATGGTGGAGCAAAAGCTAACCCTCCCAGCGACCTTTGTAATCGAGGATCACTGCACCGGGAGCAGGTATTTCTGGAACGACGTCATTCCTCAAAAGGATAGACTAAAGGCTATAGCTGCTCGCTACCTCGATAGAACCCCTTGTCCCAGCAAGGATTGGACATACGTTAGCTCCGGGGCAGCAGGAACCCGGCAGAGGTTTGACCAAATCCTCAAGCTAGCCAAGGAATGGAGGGTGGAGGGGGCAGTCACCATGCAGCAGAAGTGGTGCGACCCCCATGAATTTGACATGCCTGACCTGAGAAAGTTACTCCAGGATAATGGTATCCCTACCTACTTCCTTGAGTTCGATGTTGCTGTTCCAGTGGGGCAGTTCCAGACTCGAGTTGAGGCATTTGTTGAAACAATGGTGGAGCTTGTTTAAAAGGAGGATGAGCCATGGCTGAAGAGAAAAGGTATAAAACGGAGCCCTTTAAATGCTGGCAAGAGTCTAAGCAACTAAGATTAAAGTTTTATAACGATTATACCAGAGCACACGAAGTAGGGGGAATTCGTGTTGCTGGTAGCGGGGCAAGTTTCTTTGCCCTCCCTATTGGACTCGGCTGGGATGTGCAATTCCTCACCGGCGAAACCTATGGAGCAAGCGTATCCTCCCGACCGGAGTTCTCCCTAGAGTGCATGGAGGAGGTAGAGAGGCGTGGATATGCTCGTGATATTTGCTCCTACATGCGGAACTACTGGGGCTCGGCAATGCTCAATAAATTCATCCATGCTGATGGAAGGGTTGAAGATGGATTCCCGAAACCGGATCTTATATTCTCCGTCCATATATGCTGTGGTCATGCCAACTGGTACAGGCACGTCAATGAAATCGAAGGCGGCGATATCCCGATGTACTTCTATGACCTTCCTTGCATGACTTTGGCTGAAGGCACTGTAAATAAGAGGAGAGTTGACTACGTTACCGCTCAAATGCTGGAGGCTATTCCCTGGATGGAGAAGATCACCGGGAGAACCTGGGACCTGGAGAAGTTCGTTGAGGCTGCCCAAAATGAGAGTGAGACATCCAAGCTGTGGGCTGAAATCTGCATGCTGCAAAAAGCGATACCCGCCCCTATGGAAGAGAAAACAGCTTATTCCTTCCAAGGCTTGACTGCCTTGCGCGCTCAGTCGAAGGAATGCGTAGATTTTATGAGAGTATTACTAGACGAAATAAAAGACAGGGTGGAGAGGGGAATCGCTGCCTCGGAACATGAGAGATTCAGAGTCATAACAGACAGCAATCCACCCTGGTCAGGTCTAGAGCTTTTCAGATATATGGACAGGAACTACGGAGTTATATCCCTTGGCTCAATATATACCTTTGGACTTCATGCTGCCTGGGAGTATGATGAGAATGGGATGCTGGTCCCGGTAAAAAGCCTGAGGGAGCTGGGTGTTCCTATGAGAACCCGGGAGGAGGCAGTGCGCGCCTATACCGAATTCAAGCTAAAATTTCTTCAATTGTTCTTCCTCCTCGACCCGATAGCAAAGAGCCAGATAATGGTAAAAATGGCGAAGCAATGGAATGCCGATGCAGCAATAATACATCTGAACCGGGGCTGTGAAGGCTCAGCGCTGGGGCAAAAAGAGAACAGGTTAGCTTTAATAGAGGCTGGTATCCCTGTCATGACCTACGAAGGAAATGTGGGGGATGATAGGGACTTTGACTTAGCCCGAACTAAGGAGAAAATGGATTCCTTCTTTGAGGGTCAAGGGCTTAGAAAACTCACAAAGTGAAAGGAGATGACAATCAATGGCAGTAGCTGGAGTAGATATGGGAGCTAAGACAATAAAAGTGGTGATTTTGGACAAAGGCAAGGTGTTAGCACAGAACCTGATTCTTGGTGGCAGGGAAAAGGAAAAACTGGCTCAACAAGCCTTCGATGAGGCTGTCAGGAAAGCCGGGGTATCTCGCGATGATATTAAACATGTCACTGCCACTGGCATTGGCAGAAAAAGAGTCACCTTTGCTAATGACGATGTTACTGTAGTTACTGCTGATGCTGCGGGGGCAGCTCATCTTTTCCCCTCAGTGAGAACAGTCATTGATGTTGGTGCTGAAGAAGGGCGGGCAATACGATGTGATGAAAAAGGCAAGGTAAAGGACTTTGCCATAAATGAGAAGTGCGCTGCTGGTGCTGGTATGTTCATTGAGGCAACAGCCAGAGCAATGGAAACGAAGGTGGAGGACATGGGTCCTTTATCGCTTCAATCGAAACAGAAAATTGAAATGAATGCCCAGTGTGCTGTTTTCGCCGAGTCTGAGCTAGTTTCCCTTATTCACCGCAAAATACCCAAGGTAGATATCATCCATGCCGTGCACGATGCTATAGCCAGCCGGATTAGCTCTCTAGCCTCTACAATAGAAGTGCAAAAGGATGTCGCTTTGATTGGAGGAATGGCGAAAAATGTCGGTTTTGTCGATGCTCTCAAGAGGAGTCTTGGGATGGAGGTACTGATACCTAAAGAACCGGAATTTGTCGGTGCTCTAGGGGCAGCACTTATTGCCGAAAGTGGTGTCCCTGTCATTGAGGAGGTTACCGGGAAAATTGTCTCTAAAGAATAAGAGTGAAATTACCTCAGGCTAAAACTCAAGATTGAGGAGGCGGATATGGTAACAGGGAAAAAAGAACTCTGGAGATGGACAGAATCTAGATGGACATCACCGGATATTGACTGGAAAAGCGGCAAGATTATTAGCGCTGGTGTTGATGTGGGGTCAGTGAGCACTCAAGCGGTAATCATGGTTGATGGTGAACTCTATGCCTATGCTAACATGAGAACAGGTTCCGATAGCCCCGATAGTGCTAACCGAGCTATGAACTGGGCAATGGAGGGCACCGGGCTTACCTTGGACAAAATTCAGTATTGTATTGGCACAGGCTATGGAAGGGTAAATGTCCCTATGGCTCAGAGGACGATAACTGAGATAGCCTGCCATGCTAGAGGGGCAAATCACATTTGGGGACCCTCAGTAAGGACGGTGTTGGATATGGGTGGGCAAGACGCTAAAGCAATCCGCTGTGATGAAAAAGGCAAGGTGATTACCTTCTTGATGAATGATAAATGTGCTGCTGGCACTGGTCGAGGGATGGAGGTCTTTGCCGACTTCATCGGGGTGCATGTTGAGGAACTTGGTCCCAGATCGCTCGACATCGATGCAGAACCAACCCCGGTGAGTAGCACCTGCGTTATTTTTGCTAAGAGCGAAGCTGGCGGATTACTGGAAGAAGGGATGCCAATAAATAAGGTTATCGCCGCCTACTCTGCTGCCATGGCTCATCGTGTGGGTGCTCTACTGGAGCGCCTAGGTGGTATAGAGAGAGAGTTTGCTATTACTGGGGGAATTGCCAAGAATATTGGCGTAGTGAGCAGGTTAGAGAAGGAGCTAGGTATCAAGGCTCTCCCTGTGGGTAAAATTGACCCTCAGATTGCTGGGGGTGTAGGGGCAGCTCTCTTTGCCAAGGCTATGGTGGAGAAGAAGAAGTAAGCTAGTCAAGGGAAGTGAATTTATAAAGTGCAACAAACTGCGAGGATAAACACTGTCCTAGCGGTAAAAAATAGCGATACCCTGGGAGCTTTACGACGTTTCCTTAGCAACTTACTGGAAAACCATATTGTTGATTTTCTATTAGTCCCACAGGAAATTGCCCGTGAGCGCAGTTTAACTCCGGCTTTAGTGCAAAATCCAGCCTACCTAGAGGGAGCTAACCCTCTCTCTCCAGTAATGCCTGTCAACTCTGCTACTCTAGTATCACAACTGACCGCTGATAAACCTCGCCGCAAAATAGGAGCAGTCCTTCGCTCTTGTGAGATTCGCGCTCTTATCGAACTAAGATGAAAACGATAAGCCCTTTCAAGGAAGTAGCCGAGGCTATTATAGAGGCCGGCGGTGAAACTCTAAAATCGTGCTATCAATGCGGTCTCTGTACGGGTACCTGTCCTTGGAATTTGGTTAGGAGCTTTATGCTCCGCAGAATGCTCCATGAGGCACAATTCGGCGTAGTCGACTTAGAAAGTGAAGATGTGTGGCTTTGTGCTACTTGTCATGCTTGTGTAGCGCACTGTCCCCGTGGTGTAGAGGTAGTGGATATCATGAGGGCTTTTCGCCGAACGATAGTGGGGTTAGGTGTGGCTAAAGTTCCGGACTCACTTCGAATCACAATGAAAAACATCGCTGGCGTTGGCAATCCCCAGGGTGAAGCACCAGAGAGAAGGGCAGATTGGGCGAAGGATTTGAAAGTAAAGATTTTTACCAAAGGCACTGAACTATTGTACTTCCCTTGCTGCACTTCTATTTTCGAGCCGAGGGTCAAAGGAGTAGCCCACGCCACAGTTGATATTCTCAACAAAGCAAAGGTAGACTTCGGGACCTTAGGTACCAAGGAAAACTGCTGTGGTG
>CAZUZX010000028.1:8972-12121 GCA_964624525.1 uncultured Dehalococcoidia bacterium
TCGCTGACCTCAGGTTAGAGCAAGCTATCGAAGTGGGAGCAGAAGTACTAGCCGTGGCTTGCCCGTATTGCATGAGCATGCTTAAAGATAGCCAGCTAACAATGGAGAAGGCTGAAGCTATTGAAATTAAGGATATTGCGGAGTTAGTCCAAGAAGTAATTTAGCTCGCCTAGGGGTTAAGATAGAAAAGAAAATGATGCGTGTCCCACTGGATAGGGTCGTTTTATGTACCCAATGGCGACTCCTAGAAGAGATAGAAGCACTAACTTATTAAAGAGGAGTGTTATAGTCACTTTAGAAATATTGAAGATGAGCACAATCACCCTGGTTATTGATGATATTGAGGTGACAGTCCCCGAGGGGATAACGGTGCTGGAGGCAGCCCAGCAAGCAGGTATCTACATCCCACATCTCTGTTCCCACCCTGACTTACCTTCAGTACGGGAGACAAAAGCTACTGAGTTTGTTTATCGGGGAAGCGAGCTCATCCGGGGCACTGATTCTAATAAAGAGTTCGAAGGCTGTAAGTTGTGTATCGTAGAGATTGAAGGAGCAGACGGCTTCCCCACTGCTTGCACTACCTTGGCTAAAAAGGGTATGGTGGTTCATACTAATACTTTGCAGGTTCATGAACTGCGGCAGCGCAACTTGAGCCTTATTTTGGCTAACCATCCCCATGCTTGCCTAACCTGTGCCCAGAGAGAAGGATGCGCTCGCGAGCCGTGCTCTATGAAGATAGACTTCGCGTTGCGTTGCTGCCCCAAGCTCGGTCGCTGCGAGCTGCAAAAGGTTGCTGAATATATCGGTGTCAGTAAGGAAACACCCCGCTATATTTTTGCTGAGCTCCCTATTATAGAGGATGAGCCGCTCCTGATAAGAGATTACAATCTATGCATCGGTTGTACTCGCTGTGTCAGGGTCTGCCAGGAGGTGCGGGGGGTGGGTGCCCTTGGATTTGTTTTTGATGGTGATGGCAGGGTTATGGTAGGCACTGTCGCTCCCACCCTTAGAGAATCCGGCTGTAAATTCTGCACCGCTTGTGTCGAGGTTTGCCCTACTGGAGCACTGACGGATAAAAAATCCTTTAAGGAAGCGCAGAGGGAAGAGGCTCTTGTCCCCTGCAAAGCTGCTTGTCCCGCAGGGGTAGATGTCCCTCGTTACGTTCGCCTTATTGCCAAAGAAAAATTTGCCGATGCTTTAGCTGTTGTCCGTGAGAAGGTGCCTTTCCCTACAGTCCTCGGTTATGTTTGCTCCCACCCCTGTGAAAGTAAATGCCAGCGGAATGAAGTGAATGAGTCAATAGCTATATGTGACTTGAAACGTTTTGTAGCGGAAAAAGATGAGACGAGATGGAAACACAAGATTACCCCAGCTACTGGTAAACGTGTTGCTATCGTAGGAGCTGGACCAGCAGGACTCACCGCGGCCTATTATCTAGCTAAACTCGGTCATTCAGTAACCTTGTTCGAGGCACTACCTGAATTAGGGGGAATGATGCGGGTGGGCATTCCTGAGTACCGAGTACCTAGGGAAGTAGTGCAAAAAGAGATTGAGGAAGTCTTGAAGACTGGAATAGAGGTCAAGTTGAATACCCGCATCGGGATAGACTTAGCTCTCGATGAGCTAAGTGAGCAAGGATATAATGCTATTTTTCTTGCCACTGGAGCCCACATGACTCGACCACTAAATATAGAGGGTATTGACTTCAATGGGGTTTTTCAAGGGGTGTATCTACTGCGCGATAGAGCACTGGGTAAAATACCAGATAACGTCTTCGCAGGCAAGAGAGTAGTAGTGATAGGTGGTGGAAATGTAGCTATCGATACAGCCCGCACTGCACTACGTTTAGGAGCAAAAGAATTGCAACTGGCTTGTCTTGAATCAAGAGAAGAAATGCCTGCTCACTCATGGGAGATTCGGTATGCTGTGGAAGAGGGAACTATCCTCAACTGCTGCTGGGGTCCAAAAAGTATCTTAGGGAAGGACGGGCAAGTTACTGGGGTAGAGTTTATCCGCTGCACTTCAGTCTTTGACCAACAAGGAAAATTCAACCCTTCTTACGACGAGAATATTCAGATGTCTCTAGAAACTGATGTAGTGATAATATCTATTGGTCAGATGCCTGATATATCCTTCCTGAAGGGAAAAAGTAAGGTGCGGCCTACCACTAGGGGAACCATAAAAGTTGATGAAATCACCCTGAGAGCAGCTGAGGAGGGAATCTTTGCCGGTGGTGACGTAGTGAGTGGGCCAGCTTCAGTTATTGAGGCTATTGCCACTGGAAGAAAGGCAGCAATCTCTATTGATAAATACTTGGGTGGTGAAGGTAAGATCGAGGAGACACTGATTGAAACTGAGAAACCTAGCCCTTGGTTAGGGAGGGAAGAAGATTTTGCCTCTAGGTGTCGGGCCCAAATGCCTTGCCTATCTATAGAGCAGCGCCTTAAGAGTTTTACCACTATAGAGCTTGGTTTCAGCAGGGAAACAACTATCGAAGAGGCAAAGAGGTGTTTACAATGCGATCTCAGGCTTCAGATTTCAGCAGTAGTACTCCCACCGGAGAAAAAGATAGCCCTAGAGTTTAATGCTGAAAATGTAAGCACCATCGCTGAAACAGAAGGAGTGATTCAACTGCTCGACGGGGAAAGGCGCATAATCTACATTGCTGGAACGATGAACTTACGCAAAGCTCTGGAGGAGTTGCTAAGTAGTGATGAGTCGGGAATGAGTAAAGTATGCTATTTCATGTACGAAGAGAATGATATATATTCGACTAGGGAAAGTGAGCTGATTCAGCAGTTTATGCAAGAACACGGGGTTTTACCCGAACTTAATGAAGAGATGCTATTCTAGGAGTTAGGGAAATGCCTAAGTTGAGAGTAAACAAAACAGAACCCTGCCGCTCAGGGGTTGCTTCGGGCAGCTATGAAGCAATTATCCCTTTCTGCCCGAGCCTTCCATCGCATTCTCAAGCTTGCCCGCACCATAGCTGACCTCGCCGGCGCTGAGCTCATCGGCCCAAGCCACCTCGCCGAGGCTTTGCAATATAGACCAAGAAGCCTATTGTAATCCTCAGCCTTGGGCTTGTCCAATAAAAGCCCCTGTCGGGGTCTGGGGGTGTCTTTCAGAATTCCATTAAGGGCAGGTGG
>CAZUZX010000029.1:0-3046 GCA_964624525.1 uncultured Dehalococcoidia bacterium
GGGAGACATTGCGCCCATGAGTGAAGCCAGCCATCTCTCCGAAAGGACCTTCATCCGTTCGCTCACCAGGACGAACCTCACCCTCAATAATTATCTCTGCGCCCGCTGGAACAAGGAGATTATTGGTCTCTGCTCTCACCACCTCCAGGGGCTCTCCACGCAGCCCACCAACGATGTCGTATTCACATAGCCCGGTAGGAGCTGACGCAGCAGCAGCGGTTAAAAGAAGCGGGTCTCCACCTATGGCTATACAGATGGGCATCGTCTGCCCCCTCATCTCCCACTTCATCATGTGAATCGAGGCTCCATGTCCCCCGGGTACCCACAAGTGAGCCCACCTTCGGGGACCTTTCACCATCATCCGATAAAGGGCAACATTTGTCCAGCCGGTATCCGGGTCCTGATTTATCACCGAGTGCAGGGTGGAGTAGCGACCCCCATCCATCCCATGAACCATAGGAATGGGAAGGTCTAATAGATTAGCGTCCTTGCCTATCTTAATTACTTCCTTGCACCGAGCATCTGCTGCCGCTATCTCTACTGGCTTAATCTGGTTTCTGAATCTCCTCATCAGCTCCTGCTTGAACTCGGGGTAGGTCATATCCTCCGGGAGCCCCAAAGCAAGAGCGAAACGTGTATATACCCGCTTTTGCGGTCCGGTAAAGAGATTGGTGGCTATCCGCCCTCTATCAGGGTAATAATCCTTGACATTGTTAAACAAGATGGCATACCTGCCGTTCCCCACCCGTTGCATCATCCCCCCAATGCAAGCAGCCTCCAGGTTCCAGTCCACTTCTTGGTCAATCTTTAATAAATACCCTTTACGATCTAGAACCTCAATATATTCTCTTAAATCCATTTTATTCCCCCCTTTCTAAGCTTTCCTAGCGCTGCTGACCAAAGAACGGATGACGCTCAAAGACCAAAGGCTCTATGGGAATTTTGAACTCCTCCTTCCACCTCTTTAAAACCCTCGCCCGAAGATCCTCGGGGAAGGCACTCTCCCAGGTTATCGGCATTGGCTTTTCCTCAGGCTTGTACCAGGCTGGCCAGCAAGCATCAATATACATCCTCGCTGTCCCCTCACCGGGCTCCTTTTCGCCATAATTAGGCATTACCGCCGGTGGGTAGTGCTCCAGAACATGATGACCACGAATAGGGTGAACCTTTTGCATCCAGTCCATAGTGACCATATTCAAGCTTCGTGGATGTACATCCCAGTCGACAACAATCAGCTTATCAAACAGGTTAGAGGCGGCAAGGATGTGGCGAGCCACCATGAAAACCATGCCGGGAATGGGGTTCATTATGGCAGCAATACAAATCCCCAGGTTCCAGTCAACCGGGATCTGAATCCACCTTATCGGGTCTCCATATTCTTCATTGCATATCCGGGTGATGCGAGCCGACTCAGTGATGGAGATGAGAGCTTGGGTATCGTTGCCGTTAGTGCCATCAACAATGAAAGGAAGGATAGGTTCCTTGCGGTGGGTGATAGCAGTAACCTTCATCACCGGTCGTGGTTGTGGTCTGGTATATCCCTTAATAGTGCCATAGGGACCTTCTTCTACCAGCTCATCAGGTATAACTTCTCCCTCAATTATTATCTCCGCATCTCCAGGCACCAGGATGTCGCTGGTCTCAGCCTTAACCAGGTTGATTGGGTCAAGGTTCAAGCCACCAGCAACATCTACCTCACCCGCCCCAGGGGGAAGACGCATAGCTGCGGCTATCATGATAGCTGGGGCACCGCCTAAAGCAATGGCAAAGGGCATGGGTCTATTCCGGGCACAATACTTCTCAAAGATTGCCCTTGTATCTGTACTTAGAGAGGGCTCAGTCAGAAAATCAGCTACCAGGCGGTTGCGCCCCAATATCATAAACCTATAAACACCCCAGTTCTGCCAGTCACTATCCGGGTCCTTCACTATGAAGACGCCGGTGCCATAGCGTCCCCCATCTTCTTTATGCAGAATGGGAAAGGGGAATTTCAGAACATTCACCTCGTCACCGACTTGAATCTCCTCCTTGCAGGGGGCAACGGTTACCTTGACGGGCATGATAGTGTGAGCACGCCGATCATTGATAGTGGCTATTAACAGCTCGTAGTCAATCTTGGGATCAAGTTCCAAGCCAATAGCTATTCTGCTCCACATCCACCGCTTGTAAAGGTAATAAAGATGCCCTGGTCCAGCAAATAGATTTGCCGCTAGGGTATAACCTTTAGGGTATCCGGCAACCTTTGTGAAATGAATTGCCTGGGCTCCGGTACGGTTGCTCATTGCAGCTATCGCTGCTGCATCAAGGTTCCAGTCCACTTCCTTGTCAATGGTAAGGAGCTCCCCACGTTCCTTTAGCGCCTCAAGGTGGTCTCTTAAATCAATCATTTTCCCCTCCTTAATATTTAGGGATGCTTATCATTTTGCTCTCTTACTATGAGCAAAGTAAAGAACTGAGTCTCCCGATAAATCAGGGTCGGGTAACAATTAAACAGCCACAACAGCTATTCTGTTAAAACCTAGAAAAGGCAATACGATAACTTTGCCGGCAATACTGGTACAACCTAATCAATTTGTGGCTCATTCTGGGCGTTACATTATAGCATAGAAAAAGCCGTTAAGTCAAAGTATTGTACAGAATTGTGCCTATTTTACAACTTAAATAACCTGATAGCGTTCTCACGAAGGACGGCTACCTTAGTTTCGTCCTTTAATGGCAATGCCATAAATTGGTCTAAAAACATTTTCATTGGCTGTGAATTAGTGCCATAGAGGGTCTTGCTCCGCCCTCGTCCACTATCCATGAACTCGAATAGAGATCTCATTCGCGTTGGCAGGTTTCTCGGTGGATGGGCACTCATATCAACATAGACATTCACGTGCTTCCAGGCCATGGAAACCACCTCATCGCACCACGGATAGCCGGTGTGGGAGCAAATAAACTTTAGCTCGGGGAAATCTAAGACAACAGGGTCAACATAGATCGGTCGTCCCGGCTCACTGGGCAAGCGCTCAAAGGATTGTCCTATCTGCATCGAGAAGGGGAT
>CAZUZX010000029.1:3146-11980 GCA_964624525.1 uncultured Dehalococcoidia bacterium
TATGTCGATTGCCTTGATCTGCTCTGCCACTGTATTAACCTCCTAAATCTATATTCTATATTTTATTTTCAACGGCGTGAGTCAGTCTACAATTTATATAACCGCATAGCGTTATCGTGAAGAACTGCCTTCTTGGTTTCGTCCTTTATGGGCAGCGCCAGGAGTTCACCCTTGTTTAACTTGAGTCCGGTATTATTGGTGCCAAATAGGCACTTATGCCGACCTCGCCCGCTGTCCATAAACTGAACTACGTTCGGCGGCAAGGTGCTCGGGCGGTGAGCATCGACACCCATGTAAACATTGACGTGCTTCCAAGCCATGGCAATCATCTCCTCAGCCCATGGAACACCGGTATGGGAGCCAACAAATTTGAGCTCGGGGAAATCGAGAGCCACTTGGTCAACATTGATCGGACGACCTGGTTCGCTGGTCAGAGCCTCAAAAGAATGCCCTATTTGCATAGAGAAGGGGATATCCAGCTCGATGCACTTGACATAGCAAGGATAGAGTCTCCTGTCATCGGGCCCCATGCCGAAACCGAGAGAGTGCACATAGATACCTTTGAAACCGTACTCCTTAACCGCCTTCTCTATTGCCTTAAGACTGTCCATAATGTAGAAGGGATCATAACCAGCGATCCCCACCAGCCTGTCAGGGAATTTCTTCATCTCTTCATACACCATTTCATTGGTGTAATCCATGTTTAAGGTTCTTTGCCTGTAAGAGCCCATCTTGAGGGCAGCAATGAACACCTTTTCATAGCCGGCCTCATCCATTTGCTTCACAAATTGTTCTGTGGTCATGCCCTTACTAAAAAGATCAGGACGGCGGATAAAGTCTCTCCAAACAAGTTGCATTTCAGGTCCGCCCCAGAATATATCCATTCCTTGTTTGGTGAACAGGTAGTTCATTATATCGATGGCTTTAATATCGTCTGACACTAATTTCGCCTCCAGATTTCATTTTCCACCCCATTCACTTCCTTGAAGTTCAGTCAGGCAAGATCGGCATTGAGATCAGTTGCCACGCTCAAGGCTACATCATGCTGTATCCACCGCTTACACTGAGGGTCTGCCCGGTCATATAGGATGCGGCATCAGACGCCAAGAATAAGACCACCGGAGCTATATCCTGTGGCTTGGCTAATCGGCGTAGAGGATAACGCTGGGCCGCTTTTTGTTGTGCTTCAGGGGTAAGATATTTTAGCCCCCATTCTGTCCAGAAGCTCTTCTCACCGGCATGTTCAGGTTTTTCTGGCACGCATACCCCAGGACAGACAACGTTGACATTTATTCCATAACGACCTAACTCTCTGGCTAACGCTTTAGACAGGGCAATAACCCCACCTTTACACCCGCTATAGACGGATTCATTATACTCTCCCATCCTGCCTGCATCAGAAGCAATGTTAATAATCTTCCCGTACTTCTGCTCTATCATGTGGTCAATAACTGCTCTGGTGCAGTTTATGACGCCCCAGAGGTTTATATTTATCTCCTTCGCCACCTCTTCTCTGGGCTTCTCTATGAATAGCCGATCATATACCCAGCCCACGTTATTAACCAACACGTCTATCCTGCCAAACTCATCCAGAGTTTTCTTGATCATCGCCACCACAGAGTTATTGTCGGTCACGTCTGTCCTGACCAGTACAGTCCGACCACCTCCGCCTAATGCATTAGCCTCGTTGGCTACCTTCTGCCCTTGCTTCTCATCTATCTCAGCGTTTACTACATTTGATCCCTCCTTCGCAAAGGCTAACAAAATACCGCGACCGATATTCGAACCACCCCCGGTAACAATCACTGTTTTTCCAGCCAAACCTAAATCCACTACTACATTATTCCTTTCGCCTAGATTTTGGTGCTAAGGTCTATTGTTTGGAGATAAATAGAAAGTGGCACCCCCCTTCCTAATCAACAATGGGGTTGCGACCCCATTGCAGGTTTGCCTCAATTTAATTCTACTACCTGAGTGGCTACATCGGACTGCAATTAACGGGAACTGTAGCCACTACCGACCGAGAGCATTATACCCAGCAGGGATACCACCAGTCAACCTTACGTCTTGGGGCGCCTATTGCCGAAGGATATGTTGGTTTTCCTTGGGCGTTTCCCAAAGAAAAAGCCTGAGGCTATATTTCCTCAGGCGTCACTGAGTCCGCTTCCTGTTCTAAGCGAGGCAGCACTACTTTGCCGCCTTCGCTACGCCTTTTTGGTGTCGTGGGCAAAGCGTCTATTGCTTGACATAATCTCTCGAGCCTTTCTTGAAGTTGTTCTTCGCCTACTTCTACCACTATCCCATTTACCCCTGCCTCCCACAGAGCTTGGGTCTCTTTATCGGTTAGCTCTTGTGCTGTAGCCACTAGCAGGGGTTTATCTATTAGCCCAGCAAGCCACTGGCAATGCATCAGATCAGAAATAGTGAGTACTTCACCTTCTTTTTTGATTTCAAGGAGCACCGCGTCTATTGGTAGCCGATCGATGGTCATCAGTAAACCATTGTCCTGAGGGAGATCCATTTTTAGCACCTTGCCCATCTCTTCTTGCAACAATATTATTGCTGGAGCTGTAGAAGCTTCAAAGACGAGGAAATCGCTGCCTATTTCTGTTAACTGTTTGACCTTCTCCTCGGTCATTGCCTTAAGCCATATCCCCCAGGGGATACTCTCGGCATTTTTGGCAAGTTGCTGGGTGATTTGCTTATTTTGTTCTAAATCCTGGCTATATATTAGTATGGCATCAACCTCAGCCTGGATAAGCTGTGTTATCTTAGCTGCATCACCTCGGGGCAAAACACTAATAAGCAACATCCGTCGATTTGGCGAGACTGTCGTTGTTTTAAATCCCAGCGGCTGAGCTACACCCGCGGAGATTTGTTTCAATTTCTTAACCAGTTTACTCATCTTTTTATAGAGCCAGCGGTCGGATTCGAACCGACGACCAGCGGTTTACGAAACCGCTGCTCTTCCTCTGAGCTACGCTGGCTTTTTCATGGCTAATTATAGCTGAAAGGCTGAAGGAAGGGAAACAAAGTTAGTGGAGCAAAGTCCCATTTTGGCACGAGGTTGTTTAGTTGCCACCCTGAGCGGTAGCGAAGGTCTTTACAGTTGGTAGTCGGGGTCGTCTCGACCCCGACTCTGGGTCAGGGACGACCCAGAGTACCATTAATGGAAACGAAGGACTCAGAATCTATCATGCCAATTGCTATTGGCATCACGAAGGATAAAAATAAATTGTGCCAGATGCCGTTCGTGGTGAGCCCTTCGGCTTCGCTCAGGACAGGCTTGTCAAACCATGAATGGCCCTTCGACAGGCTCAGGGCGAACGGAAGAAAACCTATTTTCGTAACAATGACAGTTGGGATTGGTAAACAATCTGCTTGGCACTCATATTGATATAAGTAGCTGGGTTAGATATTATAGGTATGAGCTTTTAATTGATGAACAAGTGTCAGCTAGATAGGGGGTATACTATGCCTAAAGTCTTGATAGTTTACGATTCAAGAACAGGGAATACGGAAAAGATGGCGAGAGCCATTGGTGAAGGGATAAGCGAGGTAAGACTGGATGTGGAGGTTAAAAGGGTGGAAGAGACAAGTCTGGCAGATTTGGTTGCGGCTGATGCCATAGTTTTGGGTTCGCCGACTCAGTTTTGCACCATGTCTGATAAGATGAAGGCTTTGATTGATAAGTCCATTGAAATCTACCCTGATAAGCTTCAAAACAAAGTGGGTGCTGCTTTCACCTCATCAGGAGATATAGCTGGTGGTAATGAGACAACCCTGCTTTCTCTTATTCAGGCAATGTTGATGCACCGGATGGTGATTGTTGGTCACCAATCAGGTTCCTTCGGAGCAGTGGCAATTGGTAAGCCTCGTGAAAAAGTTCTTGAAGGCTGCAGGGAGTTTGGGAAGCGGATTGCCGATTTTACTAGGCGTCTATCATCCCGATAAAACTCTTCCTCTGGGTAGAGCATCCCTGTGGTTAGAGTTGGGCCCCATTTGGATAGACCAATCTAAGGAGCGAAAATGAAGCGAGAGAATTACGATGTGGTGGTTATCGGTTCAGGTATTGGGGGGATGTGTGCCGCGGCATTGCTTACTCAGGAGGGCTATAAAACCCTAGTGGTTGAGCGGCTACCTCGAATAGGTGGCAGGTTTTCCACTATAAAGTATAAAGGTTTTAAGCTTACCACCGGCGCAATGGTAGTAGAAATAGGTGGGTTCATCGAGCAGATTTTTGGTAGGGTCGGTGCCAAATTCGAAGTTCACCCTGTAGCTTCACCCCGATATAGGATTGAAGGGAAGGAGTATGAGCTGCCTAGAAAAGGAGGGTTAAGGACGATTGTTTCCCTTGTCAGCGGAAATGAGAGGGAATCGGAAGGGGTGATGAGTGCCATTAAGCGAGGTTTGTCGTGGCAGAAACCCTCGGACAGCATTTCCTTTCGTGAGTGGCTCCTCCAATATACGCAAAATGAGCGAATATTGAAGACCTTTTGGGCGCTTATTACTGCTGTGCAGGCTGTAAATGACCATGAATTGCCCACTGGAGAATTCTTTCGATATCTTCAGGTGCCGAGACCTCCAAATTATGGATTTGCGCCTAGAGGTAATCTGGCCCTAATGGAATCGCTGGCAGAAGCAATTCAGGCAAATCATGGCGAAGTGCGGACTCGCTGCCTGGCAAAACAAATCATAGTAACCGATGGGATGGTGAGGGGGGTGATAATTCAGAAGGATAAGGATGAGACCCAAATAGCTGCCAAGGTAGTGATTAGCAATGCTGGTCCTAGAAAAACTGTAGAGCTGGCAGGACGGGAGAACTTTGATAAGGGATATCTGAAACAGTTAAATGAAACCATCCGACCAGCTCCTATTTTCTGGGTTCAAGCTGCTACTGATAGACCTCTTGTGGAGTGTCCTATGTTGTACTTGACTGGGGCTCGGCGTGTTAATTTAGTTGTCTGCCCTACCCTTGTCTGCCCTGAGCTAGCTCCTCACGGAAAGCATTTGCTGATGTCGGGAGGTGCACCAGACTCTTCGTTACCCCCTTACGACTTTGAGAAGGAAAAGAAGCTAAATATCCAGGATTTGAGAGATAATTTTCCTGGATTTGACGAGCATACTGAGATCTTGGTTGCCAGTTATTTCCGCGAAGACTGGCCTACCTATCACAGTTGGCCGGGCTACGACCTATCTCAGAAGACCCCAATAGAAAATCTATATAATGTAGGTGATGGGGTGAAGCCCCCGGGCTGGAGTGGACTTCGTGCCTGTGCCCAAAGCGCCCGTTTAGTAGTGGAAGATATTAGAGGGCGTTTCAAGCCGGGAGAGGCATAATTATTTCATAATTGAAGGGGTGGTAATAATGAAGCAGGAAGTTTATGATGTGGTGGTTATCGGCTCTGGGATAGGGGGGATGTCCGCTGCTTCTTTGTTGACTCATGAGGGCTACAGGACATTAGTAGTAGAACGCCTGCCCCAGATAGGTGGCAGGTTTTCTACTGTGGAATACAAAGGCTTTAAGCTTCCCACCGGCGCCTTAGAAGTGGAAGCGATGGGTCTGATTGCCGAGTTGTATAGTGAAGTGGGTGCTGGGTTCGAGGTTCGCCCCTTAGCCAAACTCTGCTACCGGATTGGGGGTGAAGATGTTCCTATGCTCTATAAGGGAGGTCTGAGGGCACTGCTCCTCACTGCATCCGAGGACGAGGAAGTGACAGGGAGGGTAATGGCTGCCTTGAAGCGGGGTATGGGGTGGGAGGAGCCCTCAAATAGCATTTCCTTTCGTGAGTGGCTCTCGGAGTATTCAAGCAACGAGAAAGTGCTGGGAGTATTCCAGGGAATGATTGCCTCCTTTATGGGCATAAATGCCTATGAGCTGCCTGCGGGGGAATTTATTAGATGGCTCAAGATAACCAGAAGCTATCCGGCTATTTACGGTCATGCGCCCAAGGGCAATTTGGCTCTAATGGAATCGCTGGCTAAAGCGATGCGAGCACAGGGTGGCGAAATATGGACTCGCTGTGAAACAAAACAAATCCTGGTAACCGATGAGGTGGCGAGAGGGGTAGTGGTGCAAACAGACAAGGATGAGATGGAGATCGCTAGCAGGGTGGTTATCAGCAACGCAGGTCCTCAGAAAACTGTTGAGCTGGCGGGAAGCGAAAATTTTGACAAGGGATACCTAAAGCAGATGAAGGAAAGCCTTAGACCAGCCTCCAGCATCATGATTCACACCGTCAGCGATAGACCTCTCCTGGAGCATGCTGACTCGCTGATTTTGACCGAAGCTCGGAGGGTCAATTGGATTGCTTGCCCTACGGAAGCCTGTCCAGAGCTAGCCCCGCCGGGGAAACACCTGATGGTCTCCTATAGCACCCCAGCGTTTAATTTCCCCCCGTACGACTTTGCCCAGGAAATAGCTTGGCATCTCCAAGATTTGAAAGAGAACATCCCTCATTTTGGCTCAGAGGGCGATATCTTAGCTGTCAATTGCTTTCATGGGGAGTGGCCTGCCTTTCGCACGTGGTTGGGCTATGATCTACCCCAAAAGACCCCGATAGAGAATCTATATAATGTGGGCGATGCGGTCAAACCCTCGGGGAGGACTGGACTTCCAGCCAGCGTGGCGAGTGGGCGCATGGTAGTCGAGGATGTGAAGAGTCGTATTAAGCCGGGAGAGGCGTGAATATGAGGTCCCAAGATCGGATTTCTCTTTCCACAAAGGAGGTCTGAGGTATGGTTGTTGTTGACGAGGAGAGATGTGTGGGCTGCGGAAGATGTATGGCTTTCTGCCCCAGGGAGGCGTTGTGGGCTTGGGGACGGGTAAGGGTTGATACTAGAAAGTGCTCCGAATGTTTTGGAGGGGTTTATCAATTTGAACAGAATGCCCCTCTTCAAAATAGGGAATCCCTCTTGGACACAGTCGCGACCTCCTGGACAAGGCTTTGCCTGATAAACTGTCCAGTTGGGGCTTTGAGAGTGGAGGAAGAGTAATCCAGCTACCTTTGAGTTTGAGATAGTAAGGAGGAAGGACAAATGGAAGCCTTGGAGTCTCCCTCTCGGTTGATCGAGGAGTGGTGCTGGCCCTCTGTGAGAAAATTGGCTCCCTGTGAGGCTTCTTGCCCGGCAAAGGTGAATGTACCGGGCTATGTCATAGCCATTTCCCAGGGCAATTTCCAGAAAGCCCTTGATACCATCAGGGAGAGCATTTCCCTACCCGCTATTTGCGGGTATGTATGTCACCATCCCTGCGAGGATGCCTGCATTAGGGCGGAAATAGATGAGTCGGTGGCTATAAGATCCCTTAAGCGGTTCGTTGCAGACTATGAATTGGAAGGCAGCTTGGAGAAGGTTGCTCCTGCTGAGAGAACGAAAGGGGGGAAGGTTGCTGTTGTGGGTTCAGGGCCGGCAGGCTTGACCGCAGCTTATGATTTGGTAAAGCAAGGATATGGTGTCACTGTTTATGAGGCGCTCCCAGTGGCTGGCGGTATGCTAGTTATCGGAATCCCTGAATTTGTTTTGCCCCGGAGGGTAATTGAAGCGGAAATCGAGCGCATTAAAGACCTCGGGGTTGAAATCAAGACCAACGTTCGCCTTGGCAAAGACCTGAGCCTGGATGACATCATGCGTCAAGGGTTTAAGGCTGTATTTCTTGCTATTGGAATGCAAGAGAGCTTAAAGCTAAGGATACCAGGTTTAGATTTAGAAGGAGTTTTCTACGCCTTGCCTTTCTTGCGTGAGGTGAATCTGAGCAAAGGGGTCAAGCTGGAAGGCAAGGTTATTGTCATCGGTGGAGGCAATGTGGCGGTAGATACTGCCAGAGCAGCAATTCGTTCTGGAGCGGCAGAGGTTCATCTGGTTTGCATCGAGTCCCGACAGGAGATGCCAGCCTTCAAATGGGAAATTGAGAGTGCAGAGGAAGAGGGGGTAGAGATTCATTGTGCCTTGATGCCTCAGGAGATTGCTAGCGAAAACGGCAGGATAGCTGGAATAAACTTCGCTGATGTGAAGAGCATCGAGGTTGATGATGTAGGCCGACTTAGACCGATACCTGTGGAAGGGAGCAAACATTTTATGGACGCAGATGCTGCAATTATTGCTATAGGTCAAGGGTTAGATTCGTCTTTTCTAAAGGGGGCGAAGGAGGTCGCCTTAAGTAGAAAGGGGACTATAGAGGTCGCCCCCACTACCCTTGCCACCAGTATGCCCGGTGTTTTTGCCGGGGGTGATGCGGTAAGCGGTATAGGTACAGTGATCGAGGCTATTGCTGCTGGGCATAGGGTGGCTCAGTCTATCGATAGATACCTTAAAGGGGAAGGCCTGAAGGAGATTCACCCGGTAAGGGCTATGGCGGTGATGGAGGAGGTAGAAGAGGAGAGAATACCAAAATTTGTGGAGAGAAGAGACCGTCAGAGGATGCCCCGGCTGTCGGTTGCAGGGAGGAAAAGCTCTTTCAAGGAAGTGGAGCTTGGCTTCCCACGGGATGCTGCCATCAATGAGGCAAAGCGTTGCTTGAACTGCCCTGTTTGTGGCAACTGCATTTTCTATCGATCTCAAATGTGCTATGATACGGCAGCACGACTGTTTTAAGGTATTTTCCCAATTCAGAGTTCAGGAGATAGCTAAATGTCGCTAGAGAAATACGATGTGGTAGTTATCGGTTCGGGGATGGGAGGGCTCTCTTCAGGGGCATTACTGGCTCATACTGGCTACAAGACTTTGATAGTGGAGAAAGACGACCGCGTCGGTGGCAGGTTCTCCACTGAGGAGGTGGAAGGTTTTAAACTGCCAAGCTGTTCCATATTGATAGAGACGGGTGGAAGCATCGAGAG
>CAZUZX010000030.1:0-5958 GCA_964624525.1 uncultured Dehalococcoidia bacterium
ATGCGGATAGAAACCCTTAAAAAGACCCCTTTGGCTATGCTGAGCCGGGCAGTAGCTGGTATTCGTAAAAACACCTTGATTATTAATCTGCCCGGTAGCCCTAAAGCGGTGGAGGAATGCCTAGAGGTGATATTGCCTGCTCTATCCCATGCTATAGAGACCCTTCGGGGAGAAGCCATTGAATGCGCCTCTCGCGAGATATTGAGCTATAAAGAGGATAAGGTAATACATCATGCGCATTGATATTTTAACCCTCTTCCCAAAGATGTTCGATAGCCCCTTTAGCGAAAGCATTATTAAACGGGCAATCGACCGAGGGCTGGTAAGCATTTTTATCCATAATATTCGAGATTACACTCACAATAAGCATCATACCGTAGACGACTATCCTTATGGGGGGGGTGCTGGAATGGTGCTGAAGCCAGAGCCTCTCTTTGAGGCTGTTGATTCAGTGAAGAAAGAAATTAATCGGGGAAACAATACCGTTCCAGTCATCCTGCTTACACCTCAAGGTCAGCTTTTTTGCCACACGATTGCCCAGGAACTAACAACAAAACCCAATCTCATACTTGTCTGCGGGCATTACGAGGGGATAGATGAAAGGGTCAGGGAGTATCTAGTTACTAACGAGATTAGTATCGGTGAATATATACTCACTGGGGGAGAGCTAGCTGCCATGGTAGTGGTAGATGCCGTGGTTAGATTATTACCTGGCGTTCTAAGCTCAGAGCGAGCTATCGAAGAAGATTCCTATGCCTGGGGGCTCCTAGAGTATCCCCAGTATACTCGACCACGGGTGTATCGAGAATGGGAGGTACCCCCTATCTTACTCTCAGGAAACCACCAGGAAATTGTCAAATGGCGACGTGAGCAAGCTATCCAGCGCACCTTAGAGCGACAACCTGACCTCCTAAGGAGAGCTAATTTGTCCGAGGAGGAGAGAAGGCTAGTAGAACAAATAAAACAAAAAGGAAAGATTTAAATTGACTAAGGATCTCAGTTGGCTAATTGAGACAAAACCCAATCCTAATATTTCTGCCATTAGCCCCGGTGATACGGTAAGGGTAAGCATTAGGACGAAAGAAGGGGAAAGGGAGCGCATCCAGCTTTTCCAGGGGACCGTGATCAGAGTGAGGAAAGGCAAGACTAATGCTAACTTTACCGTAAGGCATGTGGCTTATGGTATAGGTGTGGAGCGCACCTTCTTCTTTCAATCGCCAATTTTAGAGAAAGTGGAAGTAGTGCAACCAGGGCAGGTGCGCCGGGCGAAGCTCTACTATCTTCGCGGTCTCAGCAGCAAGGCAAGCCGGGCTAAACTAAAGACAAAAGCTAAAATAGCCGCAAAGCTGGAGGAATAAAAGGTGACATGGGCTATGCCGAAGTTGCTGTCAACTCGCCCATAGCTCAGCGTCGCACCTTCAGTTATGCCATCCCACCTTATATTGCCCTTACTGTGGGGCAAGCAGTATGGGTACCCTTCGGTTCCAAGGTGCTTCAGGGTATTGTCTTCCAGTTAACGGATCACCCCGCTGTAGAGAAAATCAAAGATATAGTTGGAGTTATTGACCCTTGTCCTTTACTTTCACCCATTCAGATTGAGTTGGCTCGGTGGATAAGCGAGTATTATCTTAGTCCTCTTTTCAATGCCGCTGCCTTGATGCTCCCACCAGGCTTTGAACGAAAGCTAGTCACCTTTCTCTATTTATCGCCTGAATTTTGTTCCTCGGTTACCGCTTCGCTTACCCCAGAGCAAAAAGAGCTGCTTCACCGCCTTGAAAAGGAGGGGAAGATTGCACTCAGAAAGGTAGAGAGAGCTCTAGGTAAAAGAAAAGCTAAGTTACTAGTGAGCCAACTCCTGGGCAAGGGTCTAATAAGCAAGAGCCAAGAATTGGAAAGGGCAAAGGCAAAGCCTAAAGTAGTGCCTTATTTACGCCTTGCCATTGAAGCTAATGATGTAAAACAAGAGGTGAAACGCCTCGCTGATAAAGCTCCAAAGCAAGCTGCTCTCCTTGAATTCCTAGCATCTCAGCAGCTACCCATTCCTCTGCAGGAAGCTAAAAGGAATGCTCATTGCACTGCAGCGGTAGTGAAAGCACTAGAAGATAAAAGGCTGGTTTTAAGAGAGCATATCCAAGTATGGCGCGATCCCTTACTACATCGCACTTTCTCTGCCACCACACCCCCTGCCCTTACTACCATGCAAGAGGAGGCTTTATATAGGATACAAGTCAGTTTAAGACAGCAAAAGAAGGATGGTGCTCCAGTATTTCTTCTCCACGGGGTTACCGGCAGTGGTAAGACAGAGGTCTACCTGCATGCCTTGGCAGAAACTATAGCTTTAGGTAAGCGGGGCATTGTCTTAGTCCCGGAGATTGCCCTCACCCCACAAACCATTGAACGTTTTGCCTCCCGTTTCCCCCATCAAGTAGCTGTTCTCCATAGCAAGCTTTCCCTAGGGGAACAATTTGATGAATGGCAACGAATAAGAGATGGTGCCTTCAATGTAGTTATTGGTCCCCGGGGGGCTATTTTTGCTCCCCAGCCTGATCTGGGGCTCATCATCATTGATGAAGAACATGAGTGGACTTATAAGCAACAGGAGCAAACGCCCCGCCACCACGCCCGCGAGGTGGCTCTCAAACTAGCCGAACTCACTGGTGCAGTAGTAATCCTCGGTAGTGCTACCCCTGATGTAGAAAGTTTTTATCGCGCTCAAACTGGTAGCTATCAATTGCTCCAGCTTCCCCAGCGAATTACCAGAAATGGTGAGGTGCCCCTTCCTAAAATAGAGCTGGTTGACATGCGCCAGGAGCTTAAAGCCGGGAATAGAGGCATCTTTAGTCGGTCGTTAAGCAAAGCTATTGTTGACACCTTGGCAGCAAAGGAGCAAGCTATCCTCTTTCTTAATCGGCGAGGCACAGCTACTTTCGTCCAGTGTCGAAATTGCGGTTTTGTCCTCAGATGCCCGCGATGCGATCTCCCTCTTACCTATCATGCTACGGAGGAGGAGTTGATATGCCATCAGTGTAACTACAAGAAGGTAGTCCCCACCATTTGCCCTGAGTGCCGGAGCAAACGGATCAAGTTTTTGGGCATTGGCACCCAGAGGGTAGAAGAGGTAGCTCATATCCTCTCCGGGGCAAGGACACTACGCTGGGATCGTGATATCACTAAAGGGAAAAATTCCCACGAACGGATACTGAGTAAATTTCTCGCTCACGAAGCCGATATCCTTATCGGGACACAAATGATTGCCAAGGGGTTGGATATTCCTTTAGTAACCCTGGTAGGGATAATCTCCGCTGACACCATCCTTCACTTTCCTGATTTTCGTATTTGCGAACGCACCTTTCAGCTTCTCAGCCAGGTAGCCGGAAGAGCAGGGCGCGGCTCCAGCCCAGGGCAAGTCATTGTGCAAACTTACACCCCGGAACACTATGCTATTGCTGCCGCAGCAAAACACGATTATGCGGCTTTCTACCAGAAGGAAATTAGCTATCGGCGGCGGCACGGAAACCCCCCTTTTAATCGCTTAGCCTGCCTTATCTATACCCACACCAATGAGAATGTATGTCGTCAGGAAGCAAAGAGACTATATTATCAGCTAAGGGAAGAGAGAGAGTCCAAATGTATGTCAGATATAACATTGATCGGTCCTTCCCCGCGGTTTTTCTACAAAGTGCGGGGCAGATTCCGCTGGCAAATTATCCTTCGCGGCTCTAACCCTACCCCCCTCTTAGCTGACCTATCTCTCCCTCAGGGATGGGTTGTGGATATCGACCCAATCAGCTTACTGTGAGAATGTGTAACAACCTTCCTAATTTGTCATTCTGAGCGAAGCGAAGAATCTCAGAGATTCTTCGTCGTCCAAATTCATTTTGACTCCTCAGAATGACATTATTAAACGCTCTCTTATTGTGAAGGTTTACACTATCACTCCGATTGATTTATAATTTTCGCTTAGTCTTGGCATAGAGGCTTTAAATAGTGGATTTGCCAATTCGGATTGCTCCTGAGCCGGTATTGCGCCAGAAGGCGAAACGAGTGAAAAACATTGATGCTTCTATAGAAAGGCTTATTGGTGATATGGTAGAAACGATGCAGGCTGCTGAAGGGGTAGGGCTAGCTGCCCCACAAGTCGGGGTTCCTTTGCGAGTGATCGTAATCGCAATCTCTGAGGAAGAAATAGTAGCTCTGATTAACCCGGAGATAGTTAAAAGGTCAGGGGAACGCTTAGTATTGGAGGGATGCTTAAGCATTCCCGGATATAGGGGGGAAATTAAGCGCTCCGTTTCAGTTACGGTAAAGGGGCGTGACCGTCAGGGAAAGGAAATACGCCTAAAGGCAAATGGACTCCTGGCTCAAGCTCTAGAGCACGAGATAGACCACCTTAACGGAGTACTATATATTGATCACCTAGAAAGTCCAGATAAACTGTTCCGCATTGAACCTGAGGCAGAAGAGAGCAAAGCAGGCTTATAATGGGATTTCCGGCGAGAAAGAGTGCAGCCTCACTACTAACGAAGGTAAGTGCTTTCCTCATCAGGCAGGGTATTGACTCCTATCTTGTGGGCGGATATGTTCGCGATACTTTGCTGGGTCGGGCTACGAGGGACATTGATATCGCTGTAGCCGCTCCAGCTTTAGAGATAGCCCAAAGGATAGCCAAAGCCTTAGATGGTAAATATGTGCCACTAGACGCGGCTAATGAAATAGCTAGGGTGGTGCTAATCGAGGGCGAGTTAACTCAAGGTGAGCGATGGCATCTCGATTTCTCCACCATACGAGGAGATATCGCCGTAAACCTTTCCCGTCGCGATTTCACCATAGACGCTATAGCCGTAAACATTAGAGATTTAGGAGTGGATTATTCTGCTGTCCATCTCATCGATCCCTTCCAGGGACAAAAGGATTTAGAGAAAGGCTTAATCAGAGTAGTAAGCAAGACTGTTTTCCAAGATGACCCAGTTCGCCTCTTACGAGCCGCTCGACTCGCCGCAGAGTATGGCTTTACTATTGAGGATGAAACTGAAGCCTTAATTCAAAGACAGAGCCAGCTTATTTGCCGTGTGGCTGGGGAGCGGGTGCGCGAAGAGCTATGTCGCTTACTTTCTACCTCAAATGCCGCTCACTTTCTGCGCTATTCTGACTACCTGGGTTTGCTAACAGCCATCTTTCCCGAATTAACCGCCACAAAGGGGGTGGAACAACCGAAAGAACATTTCTGGGATGTCTTCCATCACTCCATAGAAACGGTGGCAGCTATAGAACGCTTGATGAGTGCTAAAGACTTAGAGTATAAAGACGAAATCCTTAACCTTGTTCCTTGTTCCCCGACTCTCATCCAGCACTTTAATCAAGAGGTAGCTAGTGGGGTAACCAGAGTCACTCTATTGAAACTAGCTGCCCTTCTTCATGATATTGCCAAGCCGCAAACCAAGAGCCTGGAGCCAAACGGTAGAGCCCGTTTCTTAGGACATACCAAGGAGGGAGCAGAGATAGCGGGGAATATTATGCCGCGGCTCAGATTTAGCACCAAGGAAACAAAAATGGTGCAAAGGATGATTGAATCCCATCTTCGGTTATGGCAGATGGGAGGAGAAGGAATGCCTACTCGCCGCGCTATTTACCGCTACTTCCGCGACACTGATGAAGTAGGTATTGACACGATATTCCTCACCCTGGCTGATTATCTAGCCACATACGGACCAAACCTTGATCGGGAAGATTGGCAGCGCTGTATTCAATTGACGGAGTATATATTATCCCAACGAGAGAAAGAGAGGGATATAGTAACTCCTCCAAAGCTAATCAATGGGCATGACCTAATTAACATCTTTGCCTTAGAGCCCAGTCGCCAGATTGGTAAGCTTCTGGAAGCGGTGCGTGAAGCCCAAGCAGCAGGTGAAATTACCACTAGAGAGGAAGCATTAGCCTTTGTCCAGAAGAGATTAGCAA
>CAZUZX010000030.1:6058-11881 GCA_964624525.1 uncultured Dehalococcoidia bacterium
GGGATGAAGCGTAGACTACCAAAAAGAGGGCTAAGAATAAGCAGAAACACCTGGATATTGCTGTTGATAATCGCCCTATTTGGCGTAGCCATCTGGGTGCTTTCCCCTAGCGGTAGCACCACTCTCGGCAGAGAGAAGGAAAACCTGGGGATGCGCCTAGGGCTGGATCTCAGAGGTGGCACCCTTCTTGTCTATCAGGCTGATCTGCGTAACATTGAGTCCAGTTCAGACGATGCTATGGCTGGGGCAGTTGATACCATCCGAAGGCGAGTAGATGCTTACGGGGTCACCGAGCCTATCATCCAGAAACAGGGGAAAGACCGTATCCTGGTGCAACTCCCCGGAGTAGCCAGTGACGAAGCCAGGAAGCTTATCGGGCAAATGGCGAAACTTGACTTCCGGGAGCAGACGGGAGATGGCACTTGGGTAATTGCTGAGGCACAGGGCAGTGATGGACAAATGCATCAGCTTACAGGTGAGTACCTCAAGCCTAATGCCCAGGTACAGTTAGGTGGTCAGTTACAAAATGAGCCTCAGGTAGCTATCGAGTTCAATAGTGAGGGCGCCTTACTATTTGAGAAAATCACTTATGACAGTTGGCATGAGCCTCTGGGTATTTTTATTGACGACCAGCTAATCTCAGCCCCTATAGTGCTTCCTAATTCAACGGTACGGGAAGGCATAGCAGGAGGCAAGGCAGTTATTACCGGTCCCGACCTAGATGGCTGCCGAACCCTAGCGATTCAGCTTAATGCCGGTGCTCTACCAGTTCCCCTGGGTCATTTTGATGAAAATAACCCTGGTGTTTTTAAAGCCGGCGAGCCTCTGTATTGGGGTGACGTATCAGCCACCCTGGGAGCGGATTTCGTTCACTGGGCGGTAATTGCCGGGATAATCGGGCTGCTGGTGGTAATGCTGTTTATGATACTCTACTACCGTCTGCCTGGTGTTGTCGCTAGCCTTGCCTTGCTCATCTATGCTGCTTTGGTGCTCGCTATTTTTAAGCTGATACCAGTAACCCTGACCCTAGCCGGTCTGGCTGGCTTTATCGTGTCTCTGGGTATGGCAGTAGATGCCAATGTGCTTATCTTCGAGCGGATGAAGGAGGAGCTACGCGGGGGACGAACTCTAAAAGCGGCTGTGGAAGCTGGCTTCAGCCGTGCCTGGCCCGCTATCCGAGATAGTAATGTCACGACCTTCATTGCCTGCGGCATCCTTTATTGGTTTGGACACAGCATCGTGGCTAGTGCGGCGGTGATGGGCTTTGCGGTAACCTTGTTTATTGGTGTGGCGGTAAGTATGTTTAGCGCTATCACGGTCACACGAACCTTCCTGCTTTTCTTCACCGGCGCCTGGGCAACCAGAAGGTCAAACTGGTTTGGAGTGGAAGCAAAAAATGTTTGACTTTGTGACAAAAAGGAATTTGTTTCTGATCGGATCAGCAATAGTCGCTTTCATCTGTCTTATCTCAGCGGTCATCCCCGGTGGGCTAAAGGCGGGAATTGATTTCAAGGGAGGTATATCAATAACCCTTGGCCCCAAGGAAGGAGAGACACTAACTCTTGAACAGGTCGAGCAGAAGCTGGATGAGCTGGGGCTTACCCAGCGCATCGTCCAGAAATTGGGTGAGGATAGTTACTTTATCCGCATTGGAGAACTGGGTGACATCGAGCAGACACAACTTAGGAGCGAATTAGACAAATTAGGAACGGTGCAGCAGTTCGATTCCGTTTCCCCTGTAGTCGCCTCCGAGACAACGCGCAATGCCGCTATTGCTAGTGTTGTGGCTATTATCGCCATGCTACTCTACATCGCCTGGGCATTCCGTAAGGTGCCCAATCCTTTCCGCTATGGTACCTGCGCTGTCATCGCCCTGATATTCAATCTTCTCATAACATTGGGAGTCTTTTCCTTCCTCGGGAGAACCAGCAATTGGGAAATCGACCCCATGTTTATTACGGCTATGCTGGCTATTATTGGCTACAGTGTTAATGATACTATTGTAGTGCTCGACCGCATTCGGGAGAATTTAGGAAGGGGCATCAGCCCTGATTTTGGTACCACGGTCAACCATGGCATCAATCAGACCCTGGGACGCTCACTAAACACCTCCGTAACCACGGTTCTGGCAGTGCTTGCAGTCTACCTCTTTGTTGGTGGACCCATTAGTCACTTTCTCATCGCACTGTTTGTTGGCATTGTGGCTGGCACCTATAGCTCCATCTTTATCGCCAGTCAATTGATGATAGTGTGGGAGAAGGGGGAATGGAATAGGCTTGTCCCCAGAGTACCCCGGCTCCAAAGAAACAAAGAGTAGAAAGGGATAAAGTCATGCCCGTCTCCAAAGAGGTCCTCGACGAAATTGCTCTTAGTAAGGCTGAGTACCAGCTCATAGTCCAGCGGCTGGGCAGAGAGCCCAGCGAGGTAGAGCTGGGGATGTTCGGAGCATTATGGAGCGAGCACTGCGGCTACAAGCACTCCAAACCGCTGCTAAAACTCCTCCCCACTAAAAGTAAAAGAGTGCTCACCAAGCTTGGTGAGGAAAACGCTGGGGCAGTGGATATTGGTGATGGGCTTTCTATTATAATGAAGATGGAGTCACATAATCACCCCTCAGCTATTGAGCCTTTCCAGGGGGCGGCTACCGGGGTGGGCGGAATTGTCAGAGATATCTTTACTATGGGGGCACGCCCTATCGCTTTGCTTAATTCTTTGCGCTTCGGACCACTAAGGGAACCTCGTAATCGTTATCTCTTTAATGGCGTGGTAAGCGGTATTGCTGCCTATGGCAATTGCTTAGGTATTCCTGATGTCGGTGGTGAAATCTTCTTCTCCCCCTCTTACTCTGATAATCCTTTGATAAATGTCTTGTGTGTCGGTATTGCCCAAAGTGAGAATATTGTTAAAGCAAGAGCTAGTGGTGTGGGCAACCTTTTAATGCTAGTCGGAGCCGATACTGGACGGGATGGACTTCATGGTGCCTCCGGCTTAGCTTCACGGACCTTTGAGGGAGAACAGGAACTGCGCTCTACGGTCCAAGTCGGTAATCCCTTCTTGGAGAAATTACTTATTGAAGCTTGCCTAGAACTCGCCGAAACTGACTGGATTGTGGGAATGCAAGACCTAGGAGCAGCAGGGCTGACTAGCGCCAGTGTAGAGTCTGCGGCTAAAGCTGGCAGTGGAATGGAGATTGATATCGCTAGAGTTCCCCGCCGTGAGCAGGGGATGACCCCTTACGAGGTTATGCTTTCTGAGTCTCAGGAACGAATGCTAGTAATAGTGAAAAGGGGCTATGAAGATAAGGTCGGAGCACTTTTTGAGCGGTGGGGATTGCATTCTGACATTATGGGTTATGTCACCGCCGATGGCATAGCCCGTGTTAAAGAGGGTGAGAAAATTGTTGCTGAGGTTCCAGTAAAATTACTCACCGACCCTCCCCTCTATTGTCTCTCGGTAAGAAAACCAGTGTGGCTAAGGCAACTCCAGAATTTCGACTGCGGTGCTATCCCTGACCTTCCCCCCAGTGAATGCCAATACACTTTTTTGAAGTTGCTCGCCTGCCCTAATATCGCCAGCAAGCACTGGGTCTATCGCCAGTATGACCATCAGGTGCAGACTAATACGGTAGTTTCTCCTGGTGCAGATGCGGCGGTACTCCGCATCAAAGACACTAAGAAGGCTATCTCTTTGACTGTGGATGGCAACGGACGAAATTGCTATCTTGACCCTTATACTGGAGGTGCAATTGCGGTAGCTGAGGCTGCCCGTAACTTAATCTGCACCGGAGCAAGACCCCTCGCTATCACCGATTGTCTTAATCTGGGCAACCCGGATAAAGCGGATATCTATTATCAGCTTAAAGAATGTATTAGAGGTATGGGTAGAGCCTGCCGTATGCTTAATATACCGGTTATTAGCGGCAATGTTAGCCTTTACAATGAAACCAAAGGCAAAGCTGTTTATCCCACTCCAGTAGTAGGGATGGTAGGGCTGATTGAGGATATAGCCAAGCATTGCACTATTGATTTTAAAGACGAAGGTGATTTTGTGTTCTTACTAGGAATGCAGGATGAAGCCCGGGGGCTTGAGGGAAGCGAGTATCTTGAGATAGTCCATGGTATAGTAGCGGGAAAGCCCTCTATTGATTTAAGTCTAGAAAGGAAAGTACAACGGTGTTGCCTTTCCTTAATAGAACGGGGCATTATTAAGTCTGCCCACGACTGCTCCGATGGCGGAGCGGCTATTGCTTTGGCGGAATGCTGCCTCGCTAGCGATATCGGTTTCAAGGGGGGGTGGGAAATACAAGGGAGGAGAGATGCGGCTCTCTTCGGAGAGCTTCAATCAAGAATTATAGTATCGGTTGCCCCTGCAAGGGTTAGAGAATTGGAGGGGATTGTTGCCCGAGAGGGAGTGCCTTTCAAAAAGCTAGGAGTAGTGGGGGGTAAGGAGCTGATTATTGAAGGGCTTATCAAGGCTCCACTGGAACAAATAGAGGTAATGTGGTGTAATGGACTGGAACGGGCGTTAAAGGAAGCTTCCTAACAGGTGATCAGATGAAACGAGATGATGTCCTAGCTTCAGTCAAAGCCAATGTGGAGAACCAAAATCTAATAAAGCACATGCTGGCTACGGAGGCTATTATGCGCGCATTAGCCAAGCGTTTCAATGAGGATGAAGAGGAGTGGGGGCTAGTTGGTCTAATGCACGACATTGATGTAGAGCTAACCGAAAACGAGCCACAGGCTCATAGTAGGCTTGGGGCTGATCTAGCTAAGGAGTTAGGGGCTTCCGAAGCCATGAGCAATGCCATATTATGTCATAATGAGGCTCATGGTATTCCCTGCAATACCCTTCTTGACAAAGCCCTTTTTTGTACTGATCCCCTCACTGGCTTGATCACTGCGGCTGCCCTGGTTCGCTCCGATAAGAAATTAGCTGGGCTTACTACGGAGTCCCTCACGAAGCGTTTTAAAGAAAAGCGCTTTGCTGCTGGAGCCAATAGGGAGAATATTGCTTCATGTCAGAAAATCGGGATTGGGCTGGAAGAATTCCTTAGCCTTGGACTCGAGGCTATGAAAGGGATTGCCGCTGAGTTAGGACTATGAACCTGGGCTTTCCACAGGGTAGAGCATGCTAGGAATTATCATCTTATGGATTATAGGCATAACCAGTTTTACGCTGCTTGGAGCCTGGTATGCCAGAAAGTATGAAAAGTCAGAAGCCTTAATTGCCTTATATGTTATTTTCGTTGCCCTAAGTCAGATAGTGGCAGCAAAGATTGCCACATTTGATTTAGGATTTATAACCGTGTTTGCCCCGGCAGCAGTGCTAATCTACTCCGTTACCTACCTGCTTACCGATATCGTGAATGAGAAGTTTGGCAGAAAAGAAGTGCATAAAATGATTTTCATCGCTTTCGTCACCCAGCTAGCTATGGTTTTCTTCCTGTGGTTAGGAACAGTCCTGACCCCAGCACCATTCTGGCAGAACCAGCAAGCCTGGGAATCCATTGTAGGCTTGGTCCCCCGCATTACCATAGCATCCTGGATTGCTTTCCTTATAAGCGAAAACTTTGATGCCTGGACATTCGATGTATTTCGAAAAGTTACCAAGGGTAAACACCTCTGGATGAGAAATGCTTTCAGTTCCATCCCCTCGCTCACCATAGACACATTCCTCTTCATAACAATCGCATTTTATGGAACCATGCCGCTATGGCAGCTAATCAAAGGACAGATTGCCACCAAGTATCTCGTTGGACTAGTCAATATCCCATTTATGTACTTTAATAGATGGCTCCTGTTTGGACGATTAGGATACCTC
>CAZUZX010000031.1:0-6908 GCA_964624525.1 uncultured Dehalococcoidia bacterium
AAATACTTTCTTAGAATTGTGGCTTGATGAACCAACCGGAAATAAACAGTCAAGAATCTAAAAGCCCAAGGAAGCCCTATTATCTGGGGCATCGAGAGCGTCTGCGAAAGCGATTTCGCAAGGCTGGAGTGGAAGGGCTGCATGACTATGAACTCCTTGAGCTCCTCTTAACCTATGCTCTTCCCCGCAAGGAAGTTAAGCCCATGGCGAAAGACCTTATGAAGCGATTCGGCAGTTTATCAGGCGTCTTGGACGCCAGCTTGAAAGAGCTTGAAGAAATGCCTGGACTGGGACCAACATCAGCCATCCTCATCCGGCTGGTGAAAGACCTTTTCGGAGAGTATCTTGCTGAGGGAATAAAAAAGAAAGACCTCTTGACTTCCCCACAGGCAGCAGTAAATTTTTCCCGGGTGAAACTAGCGGGATTCCCCTATGAAGTATTTATGGTCATCTACTTAAACACTAAAAATGAGGTCATTGACTACGAGACTATCCATGAGGGGACGGTTGATAGAGCAGTAATTTATCCCCGACGCATCATCGAATCAGCATTAGCTCATCATGCCGCCGGACTTTTGCTGGTGCATAACCATCCCAGCGGACATATTGAACCTTCCGAAGATGACAAACAAATTACCCGCACCATTATTGAAGCGGCACGCACCATGGACATCCGTGTTTTAGACCATATTATTGTCACCAAGAATGGCTATTTTAGTTTTATGGAGAAGCGACTTTTGCTCGAGGCGACCTAAGCTATGTGTGCCTGTTCCTCTCCCTCGAAGGGAGAGGGTAGGTGAGGGTGAATTTCCCCTCTGCAGTTAGCTACAGTTGTCCCTTTCTTATTAGTGAGCTACAATTTCAAAGGTTGCTAAAAAGTTCTTCTAACTTTTAGTAATCTCTTTATACGTATAAATATAGTTTTTGACAGAACAGAATTGTAGGGATAGGTCTTTAGACCTGTCCCTACATTGTATCGTTTTTGGCGTATAATTTAGCATAAATATAGGTTTTTGGCAGGGTTAGTCTCTTTGAGCTAGCCCTTTAGGTGTTTGGGGGAAAATCGGTGGATTTATCTTGCCTGACCTCTCTTATTAGAGAGATGCCAGCCTATCGCCAGCTAGTTCAGAGGCTGCGACAGGGGGGAGATGAGCAGACGGTGTCGGCTCTCGATGCAGCTCAACCCTATTTCGTCGCTGCTTTGCGTCAGGAATTGCACCTACCAATACTGGTGACTGTGTCATCCCCGGAGGAAGCTAAAAAGCTCTATGAACAGCTTCTAATTTGGTGCGGCAGTGAAGTGGGGATATTTCTTCTCCCTGAACCTGATACTTTGCCCTATGAACACCTTGCTCCTGACCCTTCCACGGAGCAGCAAAGATTGCAGGTGCTATTTAGCTTGGGTGAGGCTAAAGGAAAACCTCATCCCAACACTGAAGCCCCTTTAGTTATTGGCTCTGCCTCTGCGGTGGTAAGGAAGACCATCCCTTACACTGATTTTAGCTCTGCTTGCCATGTTCTGAGACAGGGGATGCAGGCTGCCCCCCTGGAATTGCTGTCAAGATGGGAAAGTATGGGCTACCAGAGAGAGAACCTGGTGGAAGTGCCCGGTACTATGAGTCAGCGCGGTGGTATCCTTGACATCTACCCCCCGAATAGTGAACTGCCGGTAAGGATTGAGTTCTTTGCTAACCAGATAGAGAGCATCCGACTATTCGACCCTCGTAGCCAGCGCTCATTAAAGTCGGTGCCCGCAGTAACTTTGGTTCCGGCTCAGGAAGCGGCTTGGTCTAACCGCGGTAGCCTGATTGATTATCTACCACCGAATTCCCTGCTAATCCTGGACGAGCCAACTGATATTGAGTCAGCTATTGAGGAACTAGATGTTCGGGCAAGCCAGTTGCGGCAGTCACAGGTTGAGAAGGGTGAACTGCTGAAGGATTTCCTTGTTCCTTATTTCACTTACGCCGAGCTAAAAGCGAAGTTTGATGGGGTGAAGCCACGCTTGATATTGACCAGGTGGTCAACAGAGAGTAGTGTCTCCTCACCGCATTACCACCTGCCTTTTGCCCCTGCTCCTAGCTATGGGGGGCAATTAAGGCTTTTCCTTAAGGAAACTAAAAGCTTACTTCGGGAAAGGCAGCGGGTGGTTATCGTTTCCCATCAAGCCGCTAGACTCAGTGAGCTTTTTCAGGAAGAGGATATCTTGGTTATCCCTTCTTCTGATATAGGGCACCCTCCTTCCCCAGGCTCTCTGGCTTTAGTCCAAGGCTCTCTTTCTGAAGGTTGGATAATGAAGAAAGTAATGCTGCTTACGGATGCTGAGATTTTCGGCTTTGTGAAGCAGCGGCGGTTGATAAAGAAGCGTCCCATGCCACGCGAGAGTTTCCTTCCGCAATTCTCGGTAGGCGACTATGTTGTGCATATAGAGCATGGCATTGCTCGTTTTGGTGGCATGACCAAGATGCCGCTTGATGATGTGGAGCGAGAATATTTGACTCTAGAATATGCCGCTGGTGATAGGCTTTATGTTCCGGCTGACCAGGCAGACCGCGTCAGTCGCTATATTGGTTCCGGGGGAGAGCCCCCTGCCCTTAGCCGTCTCGGCACCCAGGAATGGGCGCGAGTCAAGCAGCGGGTTAAGGAATCAGCGAGGGAGATGGCTCAGGAGTTACTTAACCTTTATGCCGCCCGGGAGGTTATCTTTGGTTTTGCCTTTTCCCCCGATACATCGTGGCAGCAGGAGTTAGAGGCTTCCTTCCCCTATATAGAGACCCCGGACCAAATGGAGACAGTGCAGCAGGTTAAGCAGGATATGGAAAAATCTAAGCCTATGGATCGCTTGGTTTGTGGCGATGTCGGCTATGGTAAGACAGAGGTCGCCCTTAGAGCTGCCTTCAAAGCGGTGATGGATGGGAGGCAAGTAGCGGTGTTAGTGCCTACTACTGTGCTTGCCCAGCAGCACTTTACTACTTTTAGCCAAAGGCTGGCTGCTTTCCCGATAAGGGTGGAAATGCTGAGTCGGTTCCGTTCTGAAAAGGAGCAGCGGGCTATTCTCGATGGTTTAGCCAGTGGCGTGGTGGACATTTGTATTGGCACCCATCGCTTACTGCAGAAAGATGTCGCCTTTAAAGATTTGGGGCTGGTGATTGTTGACGAGGAACAGCGCTTTGGCGTCGCCCATAAGGAGTACCTAAAGCAGATGCGAAAAGAGGTAGATGTTCTTACTTTGAGTGCTACTCCGATTCCCCGCACTCTTCACATGGCATTAGTAGGGGTAAGGGATATGAGTACTATGGAAACCCCTCCCGAAGAGCGATTGCCAATCAAAACCTATGTATCGGAATATAATGAGCTACTGATTCGGGAGGCAATCATCAGGGAACTGGAACGCAATGGTCAGGTCTTTTTCGTTCACAATCGAGTTCAGAGTATTGCCAAAGTTGCTCATAGGCTGAAAGAGCTAGTGCCTGAAGCAGAAATAGCCATTGGTCATGGGCAGATGTCCGAAGAGGAGCTGGAGAGAACCATGCTTGACTTCATACAGGGCAAGGTTGATGTCCTGGTATGCACTACCATCATTGAATCAGGACTGGATATACCTAATGTGAACACCCTTATCGTCAATGAGGCGGATAAACTGGGGCTGGCGCAACTTTATCAACTGCGTGGCAGGGTAGGTCGAGGAGGTAATCGCGCCTATGCCTATTTTTTATACCGCAGAGGGAAACACCTGACCTTAGCCGCATCCAAGCGCCTTCAGACTATCTTCGAGGCTACTGAGTTAGGTGCGGGATTCCGCATTGCTATAAAGGATCTGGAGATTCGTGGCGCGGGTAACTTACTGGGGGCGGAGCAAAGCGGGCATATCGCCGCCGTAGGTTTTGACCTTTATTGCCAGCTACTGTCAGAGGCAGTAGAAGAGCTGAAAGTGAAGCAAGTAGAGGAGGATAGGGCAACACCAGGCATCTCTCTTACTCCTTTGCCTCTGCCTACCATAGACTTACCCCTCTCTGCCTATATTCCTGAGGACTATGTCGCTGACACTAGCACCAGGTTGGGTCTTTACCAAAGGTTAGCTAAGCTGAGAACGCCTGAAGAGGTTAGGCAGATAGCAGAGGAATTTGAGGATAGATTTGGTAAGTTACCGTTAGCGGTAGAAAATTTGTTCTACCTGTTAAACATAAGGTCATTAGCTATCCAAACTGGAGTGCAGTCTATCTCTAAGGAGGATAGGCAAATAGTAGTTAGATTTAAAGAGGGGGTCAAAATTGACCTGGAGAGGATGAGACAGGCTTGGCACGGGCTCAAAGTGGGAACCTCTCAACTGCGCCTGGATATAAGGGCTTTAGGCGATAGATGGAAGATGGGGCTGGAGGAGGTGTTGAAGAGACTATAAGGGAGAGCGTTTAGCAACTCAAACTGTCATTGCGAGCCGAAGGCGTGGCAATCTCTGGGATTGCTTCGAGGCTGACGCCCCCTCGCAATGACAAATAAATATGGCATAACCTTGTGTTATCTACCAATTTAGAGATATGATATAAACAGAAAGGAAGATAAATGGAGCAGATTGAACTACGAGCGGCTAGTAGGGAAGTCTTGGGTAAGAAGGTCAGATTTCTCCGCCGTCAGGGGATCACTCCGGTGCATCTCTTTGGGCATGGTGTGGATTCAATGGCATTGCAGTGTGATACCGCGCAGCTTAAGCGCGTTCTGGCTCAAGCCGGGCATGCGAGGCTCATCATTCTCTGGCTTGATAAAGCCAGAAAGCCCAGAAATGCTATCATCCGCGAAATTCAGCGGGAGCCGCGAACGGGTGAGTTGCTTCATGTGGATTTCTACCAAGTAAGAATGGAGGAGAAAATAAAGGTAGAGGTTCCTATTATTCTGGTTGGAGAGGCACCAGCGTTAAAATCCAAGGATAATACGCTGGTGCAGGAACTGAGCAGCTTAACTATTGAATGTCTCCCTGGTAAAATCCCTCCCAGTGTGAATCTGGATATAAGCTCGCTTACTGAAGCGGGGCAAGCGATTCATGTGAAAGAGATTGTACTGGGCGAGGGGATCGCTATTCTCGATGACCCCGAACAGATAGTAGTGAGAATTAGTGCTCTTATGGTAGAGAAGGTAGAAGAAGTAGTTAAAGCTCCTCCAGAGGTAGCCGAGGTAGCCCCGCCACCTGAGGAAGAATTGAAGGAGGAATGAGGTTAATATAATCAATTTGCCTATGGCAAGGTTTTTGTCATACAGCAGCTCATATAGTGGTACTTAACGAGACTATTTAAAAAAACCTCCTGTCATTCTGACCCTGAACAAAGTGAAGGGGAAGAATCTAGACCCTTCCCCCGATAGATCGGGGTCAGGGTGACAAAATAAACAACCTGGCTTAACTTTGTTTGATCTCTTTAATAACACGTATTTTTTCGATTTTCAATCCTCGCATTTCTTTGACTGTTAGCTTCAGGTCGCCGTACTTTATTTGCTCACCCCCTTTGGGAATATGTCCTAGTCGGCAAAGTATGAAGCCGGCTACTGTCTCATACTCATCTCCCGGGGGCAGATTTAAGCCGAGTTCCTCGTTTATTTCATCAATTCGCATATTTCCATCTACATCGTAAGTATGCTCATCAATAACGTGAAATTCCTCAACATGTCGCACTAGTTCATCACCGATTTGACCGACGACCTGTTCGAGTAGCTTTTCCATAGTCACTATCCCAGCGATGCCACCATATTCATCAACCACCCCTGCCATCTGAGCACCAATTTTCTGCATTTCGGTAAAGAGTTCGTCTATGAGCTTGCCCTCAGGGACAAAAGTTATGGGTCGAATCAAACTATCAAGGGTGGCTTCTTTATCAAGTTTACCTTCAGCTTGAGCCATAAGCAGGTCTTTAATTGAGAGCATACCAATTACATTGTCAGTACTTTCCTCATACACTGGAAAGCGGCTGTGGGGGGATTGGGAATAAACTTGAAGAAAACTTGCCAATTTTGTGCCTTTTTCAATCCAAACCACGTCAGGTCTGGGTGTCATTACCTCACGAACGGGGCGATCGCCAAATTCAAAGACCTTGCGAAGCATTCTCGCTTCCGCCTCTTCGACTACACCCTCTTCCTTGCCCAGGGAAATCATGGTACGAAGCTCATCCTCAGTCACCAGGGTTCTCGGCATGGGGGTTCCCCCGACTAGCTTGCTGAATCTAGCTCCAATCCATCCGAGCACTGCTACTGCAGGTGAAAACAACCACGATATCAGCCTGATAGGCGTAACATAGAGTAGAGCTATTCTTTCACTGTGCTGCGCCGCAGCAATCTTCGGTACAATTTCGCCTAGGACCAGAATGATTATCGTCATTACTAGTGTAGCAATTAGCACCGCTACATCTTTACTCCATAGTGACATTGCCATCGCCGTGCCCAAAACAGCCGCCGCAGTGTTAACGAGGTTGTTTCCCAGAACCACGGTAGAGAGAAATTTTTCCGGTTTCTCTATTGTTTTTGCTACCCAACCTGCCCCTGCTATCCCTTTGCTCTCCAGGTGTTTTATTCGAATCCTCTGCAAGGAAATAAAAGCTATCTCCGAGCTGGAGAAGAAGGCAGAGAGTAAGATGCAGAAGAGAATCAGAAATAGATACAAAACGTTGATGTCCATGACCATCCCTCCGACTAGGTCTTACCTAGAAGACTTGCTTACCGGTTCGTAGCATTTATTACATAATAAGGGAACTAATTTGAAAAAGGCAAACCTTAGTATGCAGCACCAGTAAAATGCAAACTAGCTACGCCAATAAATAATAGAATGTAGGGACAAGTTTTCAAACCTGTCCGAAGTGCAGACTCCGACTCATCGGAGTCCCTACGGTTATTAATAAACGACCTCAACCCTATCTGTTTTGTGTTATTGC
>CAZUZX010000031.1:7008-11653 GCA_964624525.1 uncultured Dehalococcoidia bacterium
GAGTCCCTACGGTTATTAATAAACGACCTCAACCCTATCTGTTTTGTGTTATTGCCTTATAATAAGAATATGATTGTCCCGATACTACTACTAGGAGTTTCAATCATTGCCGGGTTTGTTGGTGCGATGAGTGGGATGGGAGGTGGTGTGGTGCTGGTTCCTATTTTGACTCTTTTAGGTGTGGATATCAAACATGCTATAGCAGTAAGTATGCTCTCAGTGATAGCCACATCCAGCGGCTCTGCCTCAGCATATGTCAGGGATAGTCTGAGTAATATCAAGGTAGGCATGTTTCTGGAGATGTTCACTATAGTAGGTGCCATAATAGGTGCTATGATCACTGTAGCTTCAGCAGCACATTTTATATTCGTGATTTTCGGGGTAGTTCTCCTGGGTTCATGGCTAGCATTATTTATGCAACGTGAGAGAATGGTAACAGAAGTCAAAGTTCAGGACAGGCTGTCGAAGTTCTTAGAGCTAGATGGCAGCTATTTTGACAAACCGACTAACACGATGGTGACTTACCAAGGCACTAGAGCACATATTGGGGGTCCGCTGATGTTTTTAGCTGGACTTATTGCTGGAATGTTAGGCATAGGTGCTGGAGCCTTGAAGGTGTTGATTCATGACCTGGTTATGGGCTTGCCGCCTAAGGTTTCAACTACTACGAGTAATTTCATAATAGGGGTCACTGCTCTTGCTGGTTCCAGCATTTACCTTTCTTCTGGGCTTATCCGCCCAGAGCTGGCAGTTTCGATAGTCCTTGGCGTGGTTATTGGCTCACTATTTGGGGCTAGGGTTCTCCCCCAGCTTAGCAATAGAGCCGTCAGAGCTTTCTTCTTAGTGGTGTTACTTACGCTGGCTACCGAGATGATTCTAAAAGGGGTAGGGGTTCTTTGAAGGCAGGCACAATCCATAAGAGCAACCACGATACTAGACGGGCAAGCATAGAGACCACCTTGAGCTATGTTTTGATAATTGGTGTAGCCCTTAGCTTTGTGATTATCTTATCAGGATGGGTACTATATTTCTTCAAATACAAAACCTGGGACATTGAGTACAGCCTTTCAGATCAGAATCTCCTTTCTCTTGCGGCACACGAGTTTTCATTATTAATACACCGCATATCTGATCCGAAGCTGATAATCAATTTAGGGATAGTGGTGCTCATGCTCACACCATTTTTGCGGGTACTATCTTCAGTGATTCTCTTCGCCGTTTATGACAAAAATATTAAGTATGCTGTAATAACCCTCTTCGTATTACTGGTTTTGAGTTGGAGCTTATTCTGGAGATAGAAAATGCTACAGCGTTATCTATTATGCTGTCTACGGCAAAGTGAAACTCTGTTCCTCTATAAATATCCCTTAATAGCTGCGGCGTCTTCCTCCGCCTCCGCCGAACCTGCCACCAGATGGTCTGCCACCTCTTCCAGCTTCAGAGCGAGGGCGTGCCTCACTGACATCGAGCGTCCGCTCCTTCAATGGTTTCCCCTTAAGACCCTCGATGGCAGCCTGCCCCTCACTCTTAGTTGGCATCTCGACAAAGCCAAATCCTCTAGACTGACCGCTGTATCTATCCTTGATAATGTTTACTGAGGTTACCTGCCCAAAGGACTCGAACAATTTTCGCAGTTCCTCCTCCGTGACCTCCCGCGATAGGTTACCAACGTAAATATTCATCGCACTGCTCCTCCTCGAGTGATGTTTACGAGCCGTTAGGTGAATTGTCTTCGCTGTCGTACATTCTTGCCTTGTTTATTCACCTAACTAATTTCGAGATGAAGGAGATCGGGAGCAAATCCCGACCTCCTTCGCTCAGTCTTAATGTATTAGCGCCTGTTGGTTGTCCTGACCTTGTTGTAGCATTCGCTGCAATATACCGGCTTACCTTCTCGAGGCTCGAAGGGCACTTGGGTATCCCGGCCACACTCAGCGCATACAGCAGGGAACATCTGGCGTCTGGGGCTGTAATTACTGTAGCTTCGGGAGCTGCTCCGCTCTGCTCTTCTGGCTTCCCGGCAGTTGGGGCAACGTTTGGGCTCATTAGCATAGCCTCTTGATGCGAAGAACTCTTGTTCCTCCGCGCTAAACGTAAATGTAGCCCCACAATCGGAACATTGTAGCGACTTATCTACGAAGCCCATTGGATGACCTCCTTTCTTCTGATTAGTTGGCTAGGGTCTGGTCATCCAACGCAAGGGGAAGATTGAAATGAATCTTACCGACGATTTGATAACCTAAACCAATAACCACTGGGCGTGATTATATACCAAAATCTGACGCTTTGCAACAAAAATATCAAACAGATTGTTTAGCAACCCCCATTTGTCATTGCGAGCGAAGCGTGGCAATCTCATCGGGATTGCTTCGTCGCTATGCTCCTCGCAATGACAGCAGGAATTGCTAAACGACCTCATATCAAATGTTAAACCACCGCCTCTTTATTTTCTCAAAGCCCCACTCGCATTTTAAAAAGACCGCTGGAAAACTCTATTTTCCAGCGGAGACCTCCCTTCCCCCGGGATGGCTTTGCTGAAAAATGTCCGAAGAACTTTTTCAGCAATCTCTTAAAGGTGCTCCATTACCTCAGTTAGGGTCTTGATTCGGGGGCAGTCGGTTATTTGCGGGAATAAGTTATGGCGGTCAATGAGCACTGCCTTGATGCCCACCCCTCGAGCTCCGAGCACGTCAGAATTATATTGGTCACCCACATACATTGCCTGCGAAGCTTTTACCTTAGCTTTCTCTAATGCAGCGAGGAAAATTGGAGGGTGGGGCTTATCCGAGCCTACCTCCTGTGAAGTGATGACAACATCAAGATAGGAGACAAGACCTAGCTCTTGACAAACGGGCATTATATCGCGGTCAATGTTGGAGATAAGCCCTAAAACCAAGCTACGCTGTTTCATTAGTTCAAAAGTGGGCAGAACATCATCAAAAAGGACAAAGGTCATTTTGGGAAGCATCTCAGACCACCTTTTCATGAGGCGCAAAGCTATCTCATCAGAAATTTCTATCCCAGCTTCTTTCAGAAGCAAACATTCATATTCAATATAGATCCGCATCTGTTCTGGTAGTGGACGCTTGGCTATGGCAGAATGGGCATTCTCCTCAATATAGAATTGGTCAGCAAGAAGCAGTCCACGGTTTAGCCTCTCCGCGGTGACCTCAATACCAACCTCCCGACAGGCATCAGCGTGTATTTCTTCACGCGGGGGATAGTACCGAGCTAGGGTATTAAACCAATCAAAGAACACGGCTTTAGTCATGGTTAGCTCCTTATTAATTGGTTTCTCTGGTTAGCCTTTGGCCTCATTTTAGGCTATAATCGGAATAGATTCAAAATGCCACATAGTTCCAGGCAGCTTGCCGATAATTTATATTGCTATATCTGGCAAGGGAGAGGAAACAATTGCAATACTTGCCTTTTTGCCAATGTCCTTCGGGGAGAGCGACCTCATGTCATTATTGATCCGGGGTCTATCGTTAATGAGCTGAGGGAACCTTGTTTTAATTCTCTGGTTCTGGCGATGCAGCGGGATGGATTTAAGGTCGAGGATATTGGCTTAATAATTAACACCCACACTCACCCAGATCATTGTGAGGCAGTAGAGATGATGGTTGAGAAAAGTAGGCAGAAGGGTGGAAAGGGAAAAGTTTCTCAGACTTTAATTGCTCTCTCCAGGGAAGAGGAAGAATTCCATCGCACAGTGGGAGAGAGAATGTTCAGCATGCTCGGGTCAAAGGTGCCCCAATTCGAGCCTTTTATCTACTTGGGAGAAGGGGAGCTGACTTTAGGCAAGGAAAAGAAGATAAACCTGCAAATCCTGTTTACTCCTGGTCATTCCCCAGGCTCTATTAGCCTCTACTGGGCGGATAGAAAAGTCTTGATACCAGGGGATGTGGTATTCTATGGAGGGGTAGGAAGGACCGATTTACCTGGTGGAAGTATGACAGTTCTTAAGCAAAGTATTGATAGGCTATCAAGGCTGGAGGTGGAATACGTAGTGCCCGGGCACTCAACGGAGTATGGTGGCATTATCGAGGGTAGGGAGAGGGTAGAGCGTAATTTCCAAGCAGTTAAGATTTTGATTTGATGAGCGAAGAGGGTTTTGCCTGAGGGTAGATGGAATGGAAGCTGAAGAAAAGATTCAATATGCGGTGGAACATACTGAGGTACTGAGACCTCCTAAGCAGACCCTGGCGACCTTTGGTATTACCAGTATCTATTACTACTTGGTTACTGAGCCAGTGTATGTTGAGCTACTAGGCAGGGGGGAGGAAACAGTAGTCAGGGAGGGGAAGGTGATTGCCGAGAGACCAAAGATTGTCACCCCTTATTATCTGGTGAATCTCTTCGAGGGGTTTGAGCATGGGAAGGAATATGCTAAATATATGCTAGAGAAGTACGGTCCTCATGAGCCTGGGCTTTTGTATCGATACAAGAATGAACCTACAGAGGTCAACATCTTGACCAACTCCATGGAGGCAGTGGTTTATAACCTGAATCAAAAGATAGATCGTGAGGGAAATCCCTTAGCCGCCATTATTAAAGGTGTGGATGAAATGTGGGATGTCTCCTTAATGAAATTTATTCATGATATAACGCAAGATTCTCTGCGCCGCAATGTGATGGAGCTGGG